>JACQLS010000022.1 GCA_016204005.1 Parcubacteria group bacterium
CCTCCGGGTGCATCACACTGGAAGCGAAGCGCCGACGCGCTTCGCTTGGGATTCGAACCGGCGGAGCCATCCCGACCTCGGTCGGGAGGTGAGCCGCGTCCAGCAGTACTTATGAGCGTAGCGAATTAGTAACTGCGGGATCAGAATCCCTCCGGGTGCACACACAGAGAAAGCGATTAGGGGAATTATGGCAAAAGAATTTGAGGTCCCTAAAGAAGTACTTGATGTCGTTACAACCCTCCAGAACAAGGGGTTTGAGGCATACCTGGTTGGCGGGTGCACGCGAGATTTGTTTTTGGGAAAGAAGCCAAAAGACTGGGATGTGACAACCAATGCGACGCCAGATGAGATTCAAGGACTTTTCCTCCACACATTTTATGAAAACGAATATGGCACAGTGGGTGTGGTTAATGATGATGCGACGGACGAGACCCTGAAAGTAGTGGAGGTAACACCGTACCGTATTGAAGAAAAATACTCCGATAAACGGCGACCTGACGCTGTCTCGTTCTCTAAAAAGCTTGAAGACGATCTTAAGCGTCGTGACTTTACAGTCAATGCAATCGCCTATGACCCGGTAAACCACACTATTTTTGATTTCTTCCGCGGGGAGCAGGATTTACAGGACCGCGTTATTCGTGCTGTCGGCAAACCAGAAGAGCGTTTTGATGAAGACGCACTCCGCATGATGCGCGCGGTGCGCCTTGCCGCACAACTTGGTTTCAGTATTGAAACAGATACAGGAGACGCGATCCGCAAACTCTCCGCGACTATTGAAATGATCGCCAAGGAGCGCGTTCAGGATGAGTTTTCGCACCTCCTAATGTCATCCTCGCCAATGCACGGGATAAAGCTCCTCCACGAGCACGGGCTTTTGAAATATATTGCACCAGAATTAGAGGAGGGGATCGGTGTCGAGCAGAACGGCGACCACATTTATGATGTTTGGGAACACAACCTGCGCGCGGTGCAACATTCTGCGGAAAGGGAGTGGCCGCTTCACGTCCGCCTTGCGGCACTTTTCCATGACGTCGCAAAGCCAGAGACAAGACAGTGGTCAGATGAAAAAAAAGATTGGACCTTTTATGGCCACGATGTTGTCGGAGGACGAAAAGCAAAGGGCGTTATGCAGCGGCTTAAGTATTCGGGCGAGATCACCGAAACAGTTGCCAAGCTCGTGCGCTGGCACTTATTCTTTAGCGACATAGACCAGATCACCCTTTCTGCCGTGCGACGACTTGTGCGGAACGTAGGACCGGAGAACGTCTGGGATTTAATGAAGGTCCGCGCGTGCGACCGGATTGGCATGGGACGTCCTAAAGAAAAGCCCTATCGCCTGCGTAAATATGAATCAATGATTGAGGAGGCAACGCGCGCACCCGTTACAGTGGGAATGTTGAACATTGATGGCGAGACGATTATGGAAGAGACGGGCGAAAAGCCGGGCCCGCGCATTGGCTGGATACTTCACGCCCTCCTCGAAGAAGTGTTGGACGATCCTGCACACAATACCAACAAGAGACTTCTCGCACAAGCAAGGGCGCTCGCAAAACTTGCTGATGAAGCGTTACAAAAGCTAGGAGAAGCGGGAAAAGAAAAACGGCTGGAGGAAGAAGAAAAAGAAATTTCCGAAATCAGAAAGAGACACGGGGTAAAGTAACTAAAAATCCGCCTCGGTTGTAACCGAAACGGATGCGTAAAACTACTCTTATTCCACAACGGGCGGTGGGAAAAACTGAAACCCATTCCAAAACGTTTCAGCGCTCTGTGAGCTCCCAGGACGCCGACGATTCGGCTGTGGGTTTGCCGCCATAATTCCTTCAATGAGGAGAACGGGATTGATAGAGCGGAGGCCATCGAGAAGCATCTTGCGATATTCATGGACCTCAAAGGCGGCCTTCGTGCTTGCCTTCGCGTCATTTGCTCGTAAAACCCGCTCAAAGAATTGCGCGGCACGTCCGGTCAATTCTCCTTTCAAGTAGCTTTCGATGTGCTCTCCGAAAATCTTCAACGACCCAACGACGAGCGCTACATGCAAGAAATACCATTCGTTAGCCGGAGAGAAGACGTCTCGAACGCGGAACCACATCGGCTCCTTTGCATCCACATCATCCGTTTCATTGAGTTCAACTGGTCCCCAGTGAACGAAGATGTGATACATAGCGTTCATCCTCGTGCCCGTCTCTGTGTCGTTCCGGAAGTCCCGGCCTGGAACACCCTTCACAACTGTGGTGAGCGGGTAAACATCGGCGGCTCGTATGTTTCGGACGCCGGCCTCTTCCAACCCTTCTTGTATGGCGGCTTCAATGCATGTCTCAATGTCACCACCATCCGGAGTCCAATCTTTCTGCATTCCTCCAGGGGTTGCAAAACGCGGTGAAGGATATTTGTCCTTCCACTTTCTCGGGTCGACATCTCTGATGCCGGCTATCCAAAGCTCTCCGTCCTCCCACTTGAGGAAGAGCATGGTTCCTCGGCCCCCGGTAAAGGGGGCGATGTCACGCGGTCCACGAACATGCAATTGTTCGTGGACCGCTTGCGCGGCTTGTGCCATCGCACGCTTCCTTTCTTTCTTGTGCGCTTGATTTCCTCAGCCGAAACAGCTTCGGCCGTGGAGACATAGTGGCGTCCGCAATGACTATACCAATTATAGCTTTATTTGTCAATCCCTACGCTTCCCGTGGAATGTTTTATGAATGTCTTTCAAATGACGGTCGGTAACGTGCGTATAGACCTGTGTTGTCGCAATGTTTGCGTGCCCCAAAAGTGCCTGAACACTTCTGATGTCCGCTCCATTTTCAAGAAGGTCGGTTGCGAACATGTGTCGGAGTGTGTGCGGCGAGACACGCTTATCAATGCCAGCCCGAAGTGCGTGCTCCTTCACGATGCGCGCAACCGAGCGGGGAGTAATGCGAAGCGACCGTCCCTCCGCCTCCTGTTTCCCCGCCCCTCGGAAACCCGTCACAAAAAGTGCGTCATCCATATCTTTTCGCTCGGCAAGATATTCCTTGATGGCCTCTTTAGCTTTGGGAGAGATGAAGACAAGGCGCACTTTGTCACCCTTGCCTCGGACAGAAACCTCATCCCTCTTCCAGTCTAGATAGCGCGAGAGGGAGCAAAGCTCGGCGACACGTAATCCGGTTGAGAAAAAGAGTTCTAAAATCGCAATGTCGCGAAGCGCCTTGAGTCTTTCTTCTGGAGTACTCGCCTTTGCTAGAGCTTCAGACGGTGAAGCGAGGAGTCGCCCAAGCTCTTCGGAGGTAATGAGGTCGAGGTCGCGATCGCCTTGCTTCGCGAGCTCAATACGGTCCGCGGGGAGCGATTCGATGCCACGACGGGCGAGGTACTTCAAAAACTGACGAAGTGCTATTAAAAAGTAGTTTTGTGTTTTCTTTGTATACTCTTTTCGGTTCAAAAAAAGACGGTATTTCCTTATAAGCTCATCGGTCACACCCTCTGCCTTTTTGAGCTCGCTCCACCGCAAAAATTCCGAGAGATAGTGGTCGTAGTTTTCAATGGTCCGGCGCGCGCGGCCTCGCTCTATTTCGAGGTATTCCAAGAACTCTCTCTTCAGTGTTTCTGCATCATGAGACATAGAGTAATTGTAGCAGGAAAAAGCCAAGCCATTACATTACTCACCTTCGTAATGAAGTTGACATTTTGTAGCGCCCGCACTACCATCTCACTAGATTAAAAGCTTTTTGGGAAAACCATGCCCTTCGTGTTGGCTATAATGTTTTCCTTGCTTACGCTTGCTTTCCCCGCCATCGCGCTTCTTCACGTCATGGGATTTCTTCCAGCATTCGATGCGGCAGATTCTTATGCTGTGCTCGGGGTTTACCTACTGTTATTCATTCTGATGGTTAATGGTTTGGATGGGCTTAGAGCTCTCACCAAGAAAGACAAAGCTGGCGAAACGCTTTCCCCCGCAAAAAACACTGAAGAAAAGAGGTAGTTCCACGGAACAGGGGGCATTCAGCCTCTTTTTTATTTGACAAAGCGGCGTCTTGCGTTTCTTAATGTTTTATGCTATGCTTTAGGTAATGCTTACGAAACGGCAAAAAGACAATGTTTTCAAGAAATTTGCGAAATCGGAGGGCGACACTGGATCTCCTGAGGTGCAAGTTGCTCTTCTTTCGAGGCAAATTGAAGCACTCGCGGAGCATTTGAAGAAAAACCGGAAAGACAAACACTCCAGGAAAGGACTTCTCCAGATGGTGGCCGACCGGCAAAAACACCTTCGCTATTTAAAGAAGAAGGATGAAAAACGGTACACAACTGTAATGAAGAAACTCGGGTTAAAGTAATACAACATACAAACAGCCCATAACGGGCTGTTTGTATAAAGGAGAAAAGTAATTTAATCTAAAGGTTAGAAGTTAACAATTAAAGATTTTTTATTATGGCAGTTATTAAACATAAGAATCAACGTGTTGGAGTTTTTATAGACACACAAAATCTGTATCACAGCGCAAAGAATTTACATAATGCACGCGTTAACTTTAGCGCGGTCTTGAAAGAAGCGGTCGCCGGGCGACAACTCGTCCGCGCCATCGCATACGTCATTACCACAGAAGGGGGGGAAGAAAAAGCATTTTTTGACGCGCTTGAAAAAGCGGGCATTGAAACAAAGACGAAACCGCTTCAGATTTTTATGGGTGGCGCAAAAAAAGCAGACTGGGACGTTGGTATGGCAATTGACGCAATCAAGCTCGCACCAAGGTTGGACGCGGTTGTTATCGCGTCAGGCGACGGGGATTTCATCACACTCGTCGAATACCTGAAGGCGCAATGGAATACTCAAGTAGAAGTCATTTCATTTAGCCGTTCCGCTTCGGGTAAGCTAAAGGAGATCGCCGATGACTTTATCGATCTCGGCGAGGAGCCAAAAAAATTCCTCATTGGAAACGCGCCGAGGAAACGCTAAGTGGGAGAATCATCAAAACACGAGTCGCCAAGCCGACTCGTGTTTTGTAATTAAAAAACCGCTACGAGAGCGGTTGCGTTTCGTGGAGACGGGGCACAATTCTTTCAAAAACCCCTCCATCAGTATTGTGTTCTGCTTTAATGTGCGCATCCATCATTCCGGTTGCGATAAATTTCCAACAATACTGACATTGTCCGTCACAGCATGCCATAACATGTATGGTGCCGTCACCTTGGTGACATGAACAGTCGCACTCATCGCCACCCTTAAAAAAGCCGCCTTTCATAGCCATGGGGACCTCGTCTGAGATTGTTCTGTAATCAAGATGACATGAATGGAGCAATAATGCAACCGTTGAAAAGCGAGCACTTTGTGATACCTTGGAATTATAAAAAGTAACTACTCTTTTTAGACTTGCATGCAAAAACAGATTTTCTCCACAGAAATCGGCGGCAAACAACTTATTGCGACCTTTAGTGATCTCGCGGAAAAGGCGAACGGCTCGGTTATCCTCTCCTCTGGCACCACAACCGTACTCGCAACAGCTGTCATGACGAAAAGTAAACGAGAGGACATAGATTTCTTTCCGCTCGTTGTCGATTACGAAGAAAAATTCTACGCGGTTGGGGAAATACTTGGGAGCCGCTTCATGCGAAGAGAGGGGCGCCCGTCGGACGAGGCCATTCTCGGTGGGCGTGCTGTAGATAGAACAATACGGCCTCTTTTTAATAGACGCATGCGAAATGACGTGCAAGTGATTATCACAATCCTCTCCATGGGAGAAGACGACCCGGACACGCTCGCAATCAATGCTGCCTCACTCGCCCTTGCAACATCGGATATCCCATGGAACGGGCCTGTAGGTGCAGTACGCATTGGGAAACAAAAGACTGATGGGGATTTCGTAGTAAATCCTCCCTTCAAACACAGATTAAGCGGGGAGAATACGCTTGACCTACTCATTTGCGGAAAAGATGGAAACATAAACATGATTGAAGCGGGTGCAAAAGAGGCGCGCGAGGATGAGATAAACGCCGCGCTTGCGAAAGCCGTTGAAGAAATCGCAAAACTCGAGCGCTGGCAGAAGGAGATCATCGCGCAAATAGGTCTTCCAAAAGCATCAATTGATAACAAAGAACCAAGTGAGGCACTGAAAAAACTTTTTGCAGAAGCTATTGAGCCGCGCTTGCCCGCGTTCACGTTCTTGGGAGAAACACCGCCTAGGGATGAGCGAATGAATCCCGACAGCGTTGTGGGGAGCCGTGTAAAAACTCACGACGACCTAAGGGGGGAATGGCTTGCGCTGGTGAAAACGGATCTCCAAGAAGAGAGCTTTGCCCTTGCAAGCGACTATTTTGAAGAAAGGGTGGACGCGCTTGTCCACAAAGCCGCGCTCGAAGAAGGGCGGCGCGTTGACGGAAGGGGGTTCGACGAGATTCGCCCGCTCCATGCTGAAGCTGGAAACATATCACCCATGCTTCATGGCGTTGGGCTTTTCTATCGAGGGCAGACGCATGTGCTTTCAATTTTGACGTTAGGCGGACCCGACCAGGCCCAAATCATTGAGGGGATGGAAGCTAAGACAAAAAAGCAGTTCATGCACCACTACAACTTCCCGCCTTTTTCATCAGGAGAGACGGGACGCCTTGGAGGCACTAACCGCCGCATGATAGGACACGGAGCCCTCGCGGAAAAAGCGTTGTTGCCCGTGATTCCTTCCAAAGAAGAGTTTCCATACACGATTCGCATCGTCTCCGAAGTGATGTCCTCAAATGGTTCGACATCGATGGGTTCGGTCTGCGCAGCAACCCTCGCGCTCATGGATGCGGGGGTACCCATTAAGAAACCTGTTGCGGGGATGGCCATGGGGCTCATGCTTGGTGAAGGGGGCAACTACAAGATACTGACCGACATCCAGGGGCCTGAAGATCACCACGGTGATATGGATTTCAAAGTTGCGGGCACACGCGACGGCATCACGGCAGTTCAGATGGATATTAAAATCGGAAGCATCCCACTCGCCATTCTCTCTGATGCGTTTGAGAAAGCGCGTCTTGCGCGCTTGTACGCGCTCGATGTGATGGAGAAAGCGCTTCCGAGACCGCGTTCAGAAATTAAACCATCCGCGCCCAAAGTGCTTACGCGCAAAGTCGCCGTGGATAAAATCGGACTCATTATCGGCCCGTCGGGAAAAACGATACACAAGATTACCGCCGAAACTGGGGCGGAAATTTCAATCGAAGAGGACGGTACGGTGTTTATTATCGGCAAAAACGGTTCTGCTGAAGCGGCAGCAGAAAAGGTGGGAGAGATTACACACGAGTGGGTCCCAGGGGAACGTGCGGAAGGCGAAGTTGTCCGTCTCTTTGACTTTGGCGCAATGGTTAAAATCTCACCCTTCGCTGAAGGACTTGTGCATGTCTCCGAGCTTGCCCCAATACGCATTGATCGACCGAGTGATATCTTAAAAGAAGGTGACCGTGTGCCAGTCATTGTAAAAGAAATTGACGAGAAGGGACGCATCAACCTCTCCATTAAAGGAGCAGATCCCGATTTTTTCCGCGGCAAGATTCCAGCTGACTATGCATCTCGACCCCCAAGGCCTAACAATAACCGTCCTTATCGCTCCAATGGGTGAGCCTCCCAGAAAAACCCCTCCACGTACAGCAGGAGGGGTTTTTCTTCATGACGTAACACGATATACTAGAAACAATGCAGTCTCCACAAGAAAACACAAATCAAGGAACAGGTGGTGAAAAAAAAGATTTCTTTGTATTCGGAGGGCAGCAAAAAAATGATGGGTCTCCACAAAGCTCGAGCGACACAGTGGAACTTTTGAATGAAGTTGATACAATTTTGAGCGACAAGAAAGAAACGATGGGGGATATCGCTCCCGCCGTAGCACCGGAGGGGAAGGAGGATATGCAAAGCTATGGTGTCATGCCCGTGAGCTCTGGTGAAGATAGGGCAACGCCGCCTCCGCCAGAAGATTTGAGCGAGCAAAAGCAAATACCCGTACCGCGTGAGAGAGAAGTGAACGCGATGCTTGTCGAGAGCGAAACCCCAAAGCAAACCGCACCGCAACGGCCCGCGATTGAAAAACGTGGAGGCCAGGTGCCACCACAGCAACCAAGCGCTGACGTAAAAGAGAGCACCGACGTAGCACAATCAAGCACATCTACTTTTTTGAAGACGCTTCGCACCTTTAAAACCGACGTTACGGAAACTATTCAAAGAGAAAAACGCTCTATCACAGACATTGCGCTTGCTGCACACACGAAACGTGAGGGTGCCGGAGTGGGTTTAGGTGACGAAGAAAAAAAGTTCCACCCACAACAGTTCCTCCTTCTTGGACTTGGAGCTCTCTTCATTTTGGGAACGCTCGGGCTTGGTTTCTATGTGTATACGAATCGGCAAGAACGGGAGGGGGCTTTTGAAGTGATTCAGAATGAGATTATTTTCACCGAAGAGATTACAACCATTGCGCTCTCATCACTATCGCGCGCGCACATTGAAAGCCAGATGCGAAAAACAATGAATGAAACAAGACTCACCATAAATGACATCGCGCGTATTCGGTTCACACGTGAAACTGCCCCGCTTGGGGGAGAGAGCGCGCCCTCTATCCACACACTCACCGCTCCAGAGCTCCTCCTTGAAATAAGCCAGGATGTGCCTGCGGTGTTAACCCGCACGCTTGACCCAACATATATCCTTGGTCTTCATGCGCTTTCACAAAATCATCCGTTTCTCATCCTTAAGACAACTTCTTTTGATCGAGCCTTCGGCGGCATGCTTCTATGGGAGGGGACAATGCTTCAGGGCTTAACACCCCTTTTCTTAAACGATATGCCACGCGGACTTTCGCGCGATGCCCGTTTTGAAGACGTGATTGTGAAAAACCAGGACGCGCGCATGCTCCGCGACGCAAGCAACCAAATTCTTCTCCTCTACTCCTTTATTGACGAAGAAACACTCCTCATTGCCACAAACGAGGTAACCTTTGATGAAGTAGTGAAACGCCTGAAGCAGCCGGGACGCGTAACACGGTAGGGACTCCTTTCTTGCATATATTCATTAAATTTCATATAGTGCTCTTATGATAGAAACGCAAACATACAAACAAAAACTTGAAGAAGAGAGGAAACTTCTCGTGCAAGAACTTTCTTCCGTGGGGGTAAAACAGCCACGAAATCCCGCCGACTGGGAAGCCCGCGAAGAAGCCCCCGCCGACACTGCGGACATACATGTCGTAGCGGATGCTTTAGAGGAGGTTGAGGAGCGACACGGGCTTACGGATACGCTTGAACAACGCCTTGCTGACGTGACTGCGGCGCTCTCACGCATAGAAGAGGGAACGTACGGCACGTGCGAACAATGCGGAAAAGAAATAGAAAAAGAGCGACTTGACGCAAACCCGGCCGCGCGAACGTGCACAGCGCACATGGCGTAATCATACTTAGGAATATCGAAAAATGCTCTGCGCCACAGAGCATTTTTTGTTGCAAGTGGTGGACACGGCTAGATTTTTGATACACTTTGTCAATATGAAACTCGCTCGCGTTTCATCCGCTCAAGTTATCGGCTTACGCTCAGAGATAATCACAGTCGAAGTGGATCTCTTTTCTGGGGTACACTCTTTTTCCGTTGTTGGACTCCCGGACAAAGCGGTGGAGGAGTCGCGCGACCGTGTCGCCTCGGCAGTCAAGAGCACCGGATTCCCCTCTCCCAAGATGGGGAACAGCCACAAAGTTGTGGTTTCATTGGCACCCGCCGATGTCAAAAAGGAGGGACCACTTTTTGATTTACCCATAACACTTGCCTACCTTCTCGCAGCAGAGCACATCCGTTTTAATCCTGAAAAAAAGATGTTTCTTGGAGAACTTGCCTTGTCGGGAGAGTTGCGCCCTATGCGCGGCGCACTTCTCCTCGCAGAAAAGGCGAGAGAAGAGGGTTTTGAGGAAGTGTTTGTGCCCGCCTCAAACGCAACGGAGGCTGCACTCGCGCACGGTATCAAGGTTTACGGGGCAAAAACACTCCGCGACATCGTAGATCACCTGAACGAAAAAAGATTGGATGAAGAGACCCGCAAGCAAACATCCCTTTCGGGGGTGAAACTTGAAGCACAGAGTGAAACGCTCTTTAAACCAAAAGAGGAAATGCTTGGGCGAAGCTTTGAGGATATCGTTGGACAAGAAGGTGCCAAACGAGGGCTTGTCATTGCTGCCGCGGGAGCACACAATATCGCCTTTTATGGACCTCCGGGTACGGGAAAAACACTTCTCGCAAGAGCGTTTGCCGAGATACTTCCGCCACTTACATTAAAAGAGGCGCTTGAAGTGACGAGGATTCACTCGGTCGCGGGGAGACTCCACACGCCTCTTTTAGAAACTCCTCCATTTCGTGCGCCACACCACACCGCTTCACACACAGCGATTGTCGGTGGGGGCTCCTTTCCACGCCCCGGAGAGGCAACGCTCGCGCACCGGGGAGTTCTCTTCATGGATGAGTTCCCTGAGTTCGATAAGCGCGTACTCGAGGCCCTTCGTGTGCCACTTGAAGACGGCACTGTTTCCGTTGCGCGTGTGCGAGGATCGGAAACATTCCCGGCAGAGTTCATCTTGATTGCCGCAATGAACCCGTGTCCCTGCGGATTTCGTGGAGATGGGAGGAAGACGTGTATCTGTGCGCAAAGCGCACTTCAGAAATATGCACGAAAGATTTCAGGACCGATCATGGATCGTATCGATATGTGGGTTGAGGTTCCTCGTATTGACCACAAGAGGCTTGAACTCAAAGCCATATCAGACGAAGAACGACAGGAAAGAGCGAAAGTAACCACCGACATGCGAAAGAGGGTTATACAAGCAAGGGACACGCAATCAAAACGATTTGGTGCGGCCCGTACAAACAGCCGCATGACCATACGCGAGCTTGAACAATTTGCCCGCCTTACACCGGAAGCGCAGAAAACACTCACAGAGGCATCCGCAACAAGGGACATCTCGGCTCGTGCGTATCATCGCATTATCAAACTTTCTCGCACGATTGCCGATCTTGAAGGAAGCGACGATGTTTCGAAAAACCATATTCTCGAAGCATTCCAATACAGGCCCCGAGAACTTTTTGGCTCTCTGTAATTCCAACCAAGCGGCTGATGAAATATGATTCTTATATAATTTCCAATGACTGAACAAAACATACAACTCATAGCATTCGATCTTGATGACACACTAGCGCCTTCAAAGACGCCTATTGATAGTGAGATGATTGAACTTCTGCGCGATCTTCTTAAACACAAGAAGGTTGCCATCTTAACAGGAGCGAAACTTTCGCAGGTTGAAAAACAGCTTCCTCAAAATATGCCGGAGGATATGAATCTTCAAAATCTTTACCTTTTCCCCACCTGCGCGTCTTCTGCTTTTTGTTACCAGAACGGTTGGCAACAAATGTATGAGGAAACATTGAGCGACGAAGAGAAAAGCCAGGTTTTTAGCGCGTTTGAAAAAGCGTTTGAAGAAACCGGCTTCAAGAAGCCCGAGACGCAGTATGGTGAGCTCATAGAGGACCGCCGATCAATGATTGCCTTTTCGGCACTGGGGCAAGACGCTCCATTTGAAATAAAAAGGAGGTGGGACCCTGATGGAGCGAAGAGGAGGGTAATCATTGATGCGCTCCAAAAACATATTCCCGATTTTGAGGCGAGAATTGGCGGCACTACGTCAATCGACGTCACCCGGAAGGGGATAGACAAGGCGCACGGTATCAGGAATATTGAGAAACACCTCGGCGTACCAAAGCACGAAATACTTTTCATTGGAGACGCAGTCTTTCCCGGCGGTAACGACTACCCAGTGAAAGAAGCGGGAGTCCCAACACACGCAACATCGGGACCAGAGGAAACAAAGCAGATCATAGCTCAAATCCTCGAACAGCTTTAAAAACAAAAACTCCTAATCATGGAGTTTTTGTTTGTCGTCGGTTTACCGAAGTGAAGCGATAAAAGCCTTAAGTTCTCCCATGAGTGCGAGAGCAGAGTTCCTTCCTTGCGTGCCATTCTGGAGAAATGTCGTGAACTCGCTACTCGTTTTTTGATCAAGATAAAATACCG
>JACQLS010000019.1 GCA_016204005.1 Parcubacteria group bacterium
GGTTTACCCTGAGCGTAGTCGGAGGGCCCTATCGTCTAGAGGCCTAGGACAGCGGGTTTTCAATCCGTTAACCCGGGTTCGAATCCCGGTGGGGCCGTACATTGCGCAAGGCAGGCAAACTGCTTTGCCTGCGGACAATGGCGGAGCCGCAACTAAAAATCCAGTCGCGTAGGCGGCTGGATTTTAACGTTTTGCAAACTCGTTTTTCAAATACGTGTCGAGAACATTGGGTATATGTCCCATTCCCCGAAACTCTGCAAGGGCTTCTTCTTCCGACCACCCTTGGTAGAAGAAACGCCACCACGCACGAACGAGTCCGGTCCTGTCCGCTCCAGCTCTGCAAAAAACATGTACCGGACCATTTTCTCTCTCGCGCATGAGGCCCAAGACCTCATCTAGCTCTTCTCGAGGAGGGACGCGATGCGCGCTCCAGCTGAAGGTTTTGAGCTCAGCTCCTTTTTGTTCGATCAAATCTTCTTTCCACTGTGGAATATCTCCTTTCAAACTAATGAAGGTCTTCACACCCTTCTCTTCAATAAGCCAGAGAAGAAGTGCCTCACTCGGCTCACGGCTCGTATAGAGCGCGCCTTCTTCAAGTGGAACAAATCTATGCGCTACCGCTAGGGAGTTATCTTTATATGGAGCAGTGAGGACCGCTGTCTTTTCAGGGAGTGTACACCCGCAGAGCAAGGCAAGAAGCGCCATGCCGAGCACAAAAGGTGCGAGGACCTTTAGGGGCTCCATGAGTTTACTCCATTTCCGCGTGGTTGAATGCATCGGCACTTTGTTAAGTGTAGCATGTACGCGTACTCTTCTGTGTGGATTATCAGCAACACGATGTCGAAGTTGGCACACACTTGCCAAACTGTACTAATGATGGTATTTTCTTTTTAGATTTCGGGAGGACGCCGTGAAGAAAACGCTCTTCTTACTTGGTGCCGCCGATCCGGAAATGAACCGGATTAGGACGATACTTGAAACATGCGGATTACGGTTCGCGTATGCACGAAAAGGGGCAGATGTCGTTAACCCAAAAACAGCATACAAAGCTGATCTCCCCGATGTGTCTCAAATCCAGAGACTTGTTTGCATTGAGTGCGCTCCAATGCTTTTCCACCTGAACCACCCACTCGAGATAGTGGTCATTGACCACCATCGCGAAGGAGACCCCGGGTATGACCTTGGGGCAAGCAGATATTGGGAGGCGGCTAGTGTTGGGCAATTGGTTCGGTTCCTTCAGTCTGAAATGCCCGATGCATTCGCGAAGTTTGATTTCGCCTCTGCGGAAGAGGAACTGCGGCACATTGCCGCCGCGGACCATTGTCTCGCTGTTGCATATAAAGGCAAATGCCCGGGCATTGATGTGGAAAAACTCGACCGCATGGTGATCAAAAATATTTCCCAAGAAACAGGTTTTCGCCCCGGGTATGTCAAACTCCTTGTCTGGGCATACGACCGAGTACTGAAAGACGCCGAAGTCGTTCTCATGGGAGACGTGCCCATCTTCGATATGACGTCCGAATATCTTGGAAGCGGCGGGTACACTGCAGAATATCTTTCTTTGCGAGCGGCAGCCATGCGCTCTCGTCGTATCTACCTCTGTAAGTGGAAAGATTCACCCGGGGAAGAACAAGAAAAGATTATGATAAACGGGGATGTGCCACCGCGAGTAATCGAGCACTTCACAAAGGTCTGGGCGCCCGCTCAGGGGCTTACCGACATCTATGGCGTCCCCAAGCGTGGATACGCTGGCGGGTACCTTCCCTATCGAACTTAAAGCAAAGCCCCTCGGGGCTTTTTCTATGCTATACTCCCCGCATGCGAATACTCGCAATCGAAACAAGCTGTGACGAAACAGCAATAAGCATCATCGAGGTTCAAGCATTCAAGCCCGGCGCGGAAGTTCGGGTGCTTTCGAATGTCGTGCTTTCGCAAGTGGCAAAGCACGCAGAGTACGGCGGAGTATTCCCCTCTTTGGCTGTTCGAGAACATAGCCAAAACTTGGTACCCGTTCTAAAAAAAGCTCTAGAGGAAGCGGGGTTACTTTCAGATTTCAGATTTAAGATTTCAGATTTGACGAAACAGAAAATTGAAAAGGTGATGGAGCGCGAAGTGGAATTGCAAAAACAGTTCCTTGAGTTCGTACCAACAATCGAAAAACCAAACATTGACGCCATTGCTGTAACACACGGTCCTGGGCTTGAACCGACGCTCTGGGTTGGCATTAACTTCGCAAAAGCGCTTGCGATGGCTTGGGATTTGCCGCTCCTGCCCGTAAACCATATGGAAGGACATCTTTTTTCAGCAATGCTGAAAAAAGATGAAATGCAAGATACTAGATACAAGATACAAGATGCGACATTCCCTATTTTGGCTTTGCTAATATCGGGTGGACATACCGAGCTCGTGCTCGTGCGTGACTGGCTCCAATATGAGATTGTGGGGCAAACGAAGGATGATGCTGTCGGCGAAGCATTCGACAAAGCGGCACGCATGATGGGACTCCCCTACCCAGGCGGTCCCGCTATTTCACGGCTTGCAAAAAACTATAAAGATGGGGCAAAGAGCATCTCTTTGCCGCGTCCAATGCTTGATAGTGGCGATTTTAACTTTTCTTTCTCTGGCCTCAAGACTGCTGTACTCTATCGCCTCAAAGAATTCCCAGAAATTACGGACGATTTGAAATGCGAGATGTCGCACGAGTTTGAAGAAGCCGCAACGGAGGTGCTCGTTACAAAGACGATTGCCGCCGCCGAACATTACGGCGCAAAAACTATTCTCGTTGGCGGCGGTGTCTCTGCAAATGACCGCATCCGAGAAGTGCTCGAGGAAGAAGTAAGTGACAAGTTACAGGATACAGAAGTCCTCTTCGCACCAAAGGAGCTCACGGGTGACAATGCCCTCATGATTGCGGTTGTTGCGTGGGTTCGGCAGTCACTCGCCCCCAAACAAGTACCCCTCGACTCCATCCGCGCAAACGGAAATATGCGCCTTTCATACTGACGATTGACGTCTTCCTGTTGGTGAGATACCCTTCCTTTAGAATAGGCGGAGCAAAAGACCATGGGAACAGCGTCCGGTCCTTCGGCACGTATGTGGAGAACTGCGCTAGAATTTCATGCGCGTGAGGAAAGGCGAAAAGATCTGGAACGTAAGAGGGGTTCTGAAAGAGAAGAAGCGAGAAAAATCATTGACCAAATCCCCATACTGGTTGCGTGGGCAATGAACCGAAACGAATCGTCTGTAAAACTTTTTGGTTGGATGTCCGATGATGACGTTGCGGGCGATCATCCAGATAGGGTTGATAATCTTTGGGAGGCGCTTCAGAGAGAAAACCGTACACTTGAGGTGGGCGACCTCGCCGGCCGTGCGCTCATCGTTTTCGCACAGTGTGACACTCAAGACTTTGAGTGCTTCCTATCATCAGAGAAAGTACACATGGGTGGCATTCAGTATCATTTCTGCATCCGCCCGAAACAGGCGAAGTAAGAGCAAGCGACCTTTTAGGCCGCTTTTTTGATGGGCTTGAGTCTGTTATGATTAGCAATTATGGCAGATCTGCCTGAAAAGCTGACCAAGCCCTATCAGCCGAATGAGACTGAAGGGCGTGTATACAAACGCTGGGAAGAAAGCGGCTTTTTTAATCCCGACAAGCTTCCTAAGCGGCACAAAGAGCCCTACTCCACCCTAATGCCTCCCCCCAATGCGAACGGCCGCCTCCACGCAGGCCATGGCTTCGAGATCGCTCTCAAAGACGCGATCATTCGCTTCCAGAGAATGCGCGGCAAGAAAACACTCTACCTCCCCGGCTCCGACCATGCCGGTTTTGAGACACAGATGGTGTTCGAGAAAAAACTCGAGAAAGAAGGCCAGTCTCGGCATGATATCCCGCCGCAAAAACTCTATGAGGAAATCATGGCCTTCACCCTTGAGAACAAGAAGTACATGGAGGACGACATTCGCAAGCTCGGCACTTCGTGCGACTGGTCGCGAAATACCTTCATGCTCGATCCGCGTGTCACCCGCCGCACGCAAGAGACCTTCGTCAAGATGTATGGAGATGGTCTCGTGTATCGCGGAGAGCGCATCATTCACTGGAATCCGAAGCATCAGACTTCCCTTTCTGATGTCGAGACAGAATTCATAGAACAAGAAGATCCTTTTTACTACCTCAAGTACGGGCCATTTGTTATTGCGACTGTTCGCCCGGAGACTAAGTTCGGCGATAAGTACGTCGTCATGCACCCAGAGGATCCGCGGTATGCGAACTTTACGCATGGGCAGAAAATAGAGCTTGAGTGGATTAACGGCCCTATTACTGCGACCGTTATTAAGGATGCATCAGTTGATAAAGAGTTCGGCTCTGGCGTTATGACCATTACTCCATGGCATGACCAGACCGACTTTGATATTGCCGAACGACACGGTTTGGAAAAAGAACAAATTATTGATTTCAATGGCAAGCTTCTCCAAAGTGCCGGAGAGTTCGCGGGCATGCATTGGAAAAAAGCACGCCCACTCATAATCGAAAAGCTCAAGTCGAAGGGGCTGCTCGTCAAAGTAGACGAACACTACAAGCACGCCGTGCGTGTTGACAGTAGGACAAACGTGCCGATTGAGCCCCAAATCAGGGCCCAGTGGTTTGTGAAAATGAAACCGCTCACGGAGATGGTGATCCAAGCGGTCGAAAAAGAAGACAAAATCACCTTTATCCCCGACTACCAAAAGAAGGTGCTCCTTCATTGGATGCACAACGCGATTGATTGGAATATCTCGAGGCAAATCGTCTGGGGCATTCCTATTCCTGCGTGGTTTAAGGGTGATGAGGTACATGTGGGGATGGATTCCCCTAGCGGGAACGACTGGCAGAAAGACCCGGACACGTTTGACACATGGTTTTCGTCAGGCCAGTGGCCGCTTACGACACTCGGCTACCCCGACGGGGCTGATTTCAAGACCTTCTACCCTACCGACCTCATGGAGACCGGTTCTGACCTCGTCTTCAAATGGGTTCCGCGCATGATTATGTTCGGCCTCTACCTCGGCAACGATATTCCCTTCAAAACCGTCTACTTTCACGGCATGGTGACCGACCCAAAGGGCAAAAAGATGTCAAAAAGCAAAGGGAATGTCATAAGCCCCGTAGACATGTCTGAGAAATACGGCGCAGATGCATTTCGTATGGCACTTACCGTCGGAAACACCCCCGGAGGCACGGTCGCACTTTCGGAAGACAAGATTCGAGGCTACAAACACTTCGCAAACAAAGTGTGGAATATCACCCGGTTTGTGCTTTCTAGTACTGGTAATGCCTCTACCGAGGATAAAACAACATTTACCCAACAGGATCAAAAGACCGTAGACGAATTCAAGGCCATTGCAGAGGAAATCACGGAGAATTTTGAAACATACCAGTTGCACCTCGCGTCAGAAAAGACGTATCACTACATTTGGCACACGTTTGCTGATAAGATAGTAGAAGAGAGCAAACCCATACTCTTAGGTGGTGATGCGGAAGCAAAACGCTCGCGTGAAGCTCTCTTGCTTCACCTCTGGGTAGGATGTATCAAACTTCTCCACCCTTTCATGCCATTCATAAGCGAGGAAGTCTGGTCCATGCTTCCCGAAGAACAAAAAGACGGGGAGATGCTTATGATTTCGAAGTGGCCAATGTAAATACTCTTGGGTTCTAAACTTAGAAAATCTTATGAAGGTATCTTTGCATGATCTAGAGACGCTAACTGAAAAAGCGCTTTTAAA
>JACQLS010000003.1 GCA_016204005.1 Parcubacteria group bacterium
GCGCGATGCGTGCACTCCACGCATCGCTTAACTCCTCCACAGGAAACCAATACCTGGTTTCCCGGCCCCTTCCTGTATTCCCGCATTCATCCGCGCTCTTACGCTCGCGGTATTCTGCGGGAATAATAAAGGACAAATGTCTTTTATAATGTCCTTTATAAGAATCCCTGTTGGTTAATTGGGTTTTAGTGTATAGTGGTAGTACACATGCTTTGGGGTCGATTCCCCAGTCGGGGCGTAGTATACCGGCAGTACACTTGCTTTGGGAGCAAGTAGACCGAGTTCAATTCTCGGCGCCCCGACTGGGGAATCGACCAGAAGCGCATAAGCGCTTCTGCGGAAATTCAAAGAAGGAATTTATGTAGACCGAGTTCAATTCTCGGCGCCCCGAAAGTAAAAAGAGGGGATGGCGGGCCGTAGTATAGTGGTTGTACGTATGCATGGGGTGCATATAGTGGGAGTTCGATTCTCCCCGGCCCGATGATTTGCTATAACAAAAACAGCCCCGACGGTACCGTCGGGGCTGTTTTTGTTATTCGATCACCTCGTCTTTGATGAGGAGCCACCAAGCCTTAGTATCTCCTTTAAGTTTTTCATATTCACGGTCGTATATATGGCGAAAGTATTCGTTTCCTGCGTTGATTTCCTCGTTGCATTTTGCAAGGAGCGATAACCGATCGGCAGCTTTCACGATTTGTGCCTCAATTGTCTTTTGCTCACTCTCTTCATTCCAAAGCGCGATGTAATATTCCCGGAGTTCTTTCGGTAAATCACTAAAAATACCATGGACCAGTACTCGGTTTACTTTGCGGATCGCGAGGTTAACTTCTTTTGAGTGGTGTTTAAATGGGCTCAAAATATCTCCAGAAAAACGTTCTTCCATGTCATGGATGAGTGCCATGGACGTGACCTTCTCGCGGTTCACTGTCTTTCCATTTTTTTCGAGCAGTAAGCAAAGGAGGGAGGCGATGTAGGCGACAAAGAAGGAGTGATCCGCGACTGATTCCTCAAAGTGTTGAGGGTGTCCGCTAAAACGAACAATGTGTGCGAGCGATCGGTCGCGGATGTGGTCGAAGATCGGCATAAATTAAGTATAAGGTATGAAGTATCAAGTATAAAGGATTTTAATGTTTGACTTTTTACAAATTTAGTAGTAGGGTTGGTTTGGACCCACAGCCACAGGAAAAAGCATGGCTCGCAAACTTGCTGACGCATACGGCTCTGTTGTGCCGCCGCTCCACCTCAGTGTGGTGCACGCGCATGATTCGCTCGAGAGCGCACGCATGGCATTTGCAAAGCTCGGTCAAGGATACGCCTATAGCAGAATGGGCAACCCGACGGTCACTGAATTTGAGCACTTCCTTGCGGAAATCGAAGGTGCTCACCCGGGAAATGTGTGGGCCACCAATTCTGGACTTTCGGCGCTCACCCTTCTTGTCTTCGGGCTTACCGCAAAGAGCGCGGGTGGAAAGAGGCGTATTGTAACCTCGTCTTATATTTACGGCGGTGCGCATCACCAGCTGTCGCTCTGGCTCCACGAGCACGGATTCGATGTCGTCTTTTTGAACAATCCGTTCTCGCTTGAGGCATGGGACAGCGCGTTTGCGTGTTGCCCGACCGCCTTCGCCCTTCTTGAGACGCCGTGCAATCCGACAATCGACGTTTTTGACATTAAGGCTATTGCAGAAGTGGCGCATAAGTATGGAGTGCCGCTCGTCGTGGACAACACACTTGGCGTTGCGCTCCAGCGGCCGCTCGAACTTGGTGCTGATGTCGTCCTTCACTCGACAACCAAGGCAATCAACCGCCACTCGACAGGTTTGGGGGGTGCTTTGGTCGCAAGCCAGGGCTTTGTGGATAGGTTTGAAGATCTACTAAACGATTTTGATGTTTCAAACGGCTTGATTGTGCACCCAATGTCGGCATGGACATCGCTTCAGGGCCGCGTCACGCTAGAGCGCGACATGTTGGACTTCTCTCGCATTGCGCTTGGTGTCGCGAACTTTCTGAATAGCCATCCGAAAATCAGAGAGGTGTATTATCCGCATCTTCCATCAAGTAGGAGTTACGATGTAGCTATGCGACAAATGCCGCGTGGCGCTGGAGGCCTCCTCTCGTTCCGCGTGAAGAGTTTTGAGGCGGCGCAAAGACTTGTTGAACTACTCAAGGTGCCGTATCTCGGGCCTCACTTGGGGCACAGCGAGTCCTTGGTTATTCACCCCGCTTCTACGACGCATGGAAAACTAACCCCGGAAGAACTTGCCGCAGTGAACATTGCTCCGGAAATGGTTCGCTACTCTGTGGGCTTGGGTGTGCCAGAGAAGGTCATCGGGGAAATCACGGGAGACTTCGCGCAAGCACTCGACCAGATCTAAGTTTGAAGCCACGGCCCCCTTTCGGGCCGTTTTTTGTTGTGTTGAATCTCTAGTAAACTTGACAGTAATGAAGTTTTGAGTTATTGTTTTTTCTAGATTAAACGTTGAACGGGAGAGAAACATGGATCGTAAAATACAAATTGTCTTCCTCGACATACTTTCAGACGACGACAACTTGCGCCAGACTTTGGAAGAGCGGGTTCAAGGTGGGATGCCATACGGGGAGATTTACGCGCAGGCACTGCGTCCTTTACCCGTAGAGGTCATTACTATCGACGCGACAAAGAGTTTTATTTTGCCCCCGTTGTGTGACGTGATTCTTATCGGTGGCTCTGCGCACGACCCGTCAGAGGCGCTTCTTCGCCCGTGGATGCAGCGGCTCAAGGATACGATTCGGTGGGTTGCCGAGACGCGGATTCCAATGCTTGGCGTATGCGGGGGCCACGAATTCATAGCAGACGCTCTTGGCGGACTGGTGGGGGAGAATCAATCTGGACGAGAGGTAGGAGCGTTGCCTGTTAGCCTCACCACCGCTGGACGAAGTGACTTCTTGTTTGACGGCTTACCCGATACTTTTTTAGCAATGCAAAGTCATGGGCACAAGGTTACCGTGAAGCCGCTCGGTGCAACAGTGCTCGCCTATTCTGCAATGACAGATATCCAAGCCCTCGGAATAGGGGAAAACATACGAACAATACAATTCCACGCAGAGTTTTCTTCTTTGTGGCTTCGGCGGCTTACAAGTTTTCGCAAACAGATCATCGCAAGCAATCTTTACAGAGATACTCGTGCCACGAGAATTATCTTTCGAAATTTTGTTCAACACTATTTTGGTTAAACACCACTGGTATGTTGACCTTTGGAGCGGTCGGGTTTTCCCGGCCGTTTTTTGTTGCCGCACGCCACTCGGGTTGAGCCCGAAAAACCCAAAAAGTTATCCACACCCAGCGCAAACATTTGCATTTCTGCACGGTGTTGTTATAGTTGATTACAATAACCTCTGCGGGGGTTTGTTTTGTTCTCCTTAACCGAGCCATTTCGATCTTCGAAGGTCACGGACAAGAGACAGCACATTATCAGAACAACAGTGTTAATAACTTCTCACCCCACCGCGTTTCTCCTTTTAAAGAGAAACGTCTCAAGGCCATTACGAGAAATGAAACAGGGAAGTATTGATCAGGGCTTCGATTTTCTTGAATGTGAAAATACCGAAGCATTGGTCCAAAGCACGATTCGGGGAAAACTCGAAGCGTGCATTAAGGATTCTGGTTTTACGTTTGTCGGGTCTGTATTTCACAAGTTTAAGGGAGGAGTAGGGGAGGGCTATAGTTTTCTCGCCATCATCGGCGAATCGCATGTCGCGATTCACACATGGCCAGAAAAACAAGCGGTCGAGGTGTCGCTCCATTATTGCAACTTTTCTCGTGACAATGGAGATAAAGCAGAAAAGCTGATCTCTCTCTACAAGGAGATATTTCGGCCTGCACACGTGAGTCTCTACAAGACGAGGATTCGCTGTGTGGTCGAGACGTTACAACCATGGAACAAAAAAATACAAACAATAAAGAAGAAAAGTTTGGTGTAGAGCTTGTACTCGACCTTTTTGGTTGCGACCCCGAGGCGATTTCCTCAAAGGAGCGCATAACTGCGTATGCGAGAGAGCTCTGCAACCTCATTGAGATGAAGCCGTTTGGCGAGCCGTTCGTCGAAAAGTTTGGATTCGGTAAAGACTTCACCGCAGGATACTCACTCGTGCAACTCATTGAAACGAGCTCCATTACGGGGCACTTCTCCGAGTTTTGGGGAAAGGCGTACATCAACATTTTCTCGTGCGCCGAGTTTGACGCGGAGAAAGCCGCGGCATTCACCATCGCGCACTTTGGCGCGAAGGGCGCAAACAAGAGAATTCTGGTTCGCAAGTAAACAAAAACGCGCCTCTATGGGCGCGTTTTTGTTTACTTTGATCTTGTTTCACTTTAGTATGGTCGCTCTTTTTCCATCTCGCTTTTATATTCACCCTTTGTAGCGAGCGCGTTCATCTTGGACCGGAAGAGGAGGGCTTGTACTGCTTTCGCCGCGTTGTGCTCCGGATCCGCGGCCCAGATTTTAAGAACTGGGTTTTGAATTGCTCTGGAGTATGAAAATGAGAGCGGCCACGGCAACCCCGCTCCTATTTTATTCATCTCGTTCAAGTTTTCGGTTGCTTGTTCGTCGCCCTGCCCTCCGGAGAGGAAGACGACTCCGGCAAGTTCCTTTGGCAGACTTGTCCGGAGCGCGCGAATGGTCTCGCGAGCCACCTCCTCCGGGGTTGATTGTTTCGGGGCTTCTTTGCCAGCAATAACCATACTCGCCTTAAGTATCACCCCGGGGATGAACACGTCTTGCTCCTGGAGTTCTTCAAAAAGTTTTTTCTGTGTTCGCACCGTTGCCTCGTAGCACGCTTTAATAGAGTGGTCGCCATCAATCAACACTTCTGGCTCGACGATGGGGACGATAGCAACTTCCTGGCAAAGCGCCGCGTAACGCGCCATGGCGTTAGCATTGGCGTGGATACATGCGTCAGTCGGAATGTTGTTGCCGATGGTGATAACAGCTCGCCATTTTGCGAACGTGGCACCAAGAGCTTTGTACTCGACAAGACGCTCACGAAGTCCATCCAATCCCTCGGTAATCTTTTCGCCCGGGTGAGAAGCTAGGTCTTTGAGTCCCGCGTCAACTTTGATACCGGTGAGGATGCCCTTGTCGGCAAGGACTTGGGGAAAGGGTCTTCCATCGCTGGCTTTTTGGCGGATGGTCTCGTCAAAAAGGATGATGCCGCTGATATATTCTTCGAGTCCGTCCGCGGTAATGATGATTTCCCTGTATCGTCGACGATTTTCTTCGGTTGGGGCGATACCCACAGCATCAAATCGTTTCTTTGAAGTCCCGGAGCTTTCATCGGCCGCAATAATACCTTTGCCGGGACTCACCATCTGCTTTGCCACGCGCGTTAGAACGTCTTTGTCCATACAATTATTTTTTAAACTCCCCACGTTTTAGTAATGATAATAATTCCTCGTGAAGTATTCCGTTGGAGCAAAGTTGCCCGTCCATCTCTCCATCATACCGTGTGGGCACATTGCCGCGAAGGTCAGTTGAGAACCCCCCGGCCTCCTTAACGATAATTGCTGACGCAGCCATGTCGTGTGGAGGAGTGCCGCCGAAGAAAGAAGCGGCAAACTCACCTTGGGCAACCAAGGCGGCCATGTAGTGCGTGGAGAGGCCGGTAATGAAGGAGATACCCTTGCCGTATCCTTCCTCCATTGCGGGGAAGAGGTTACAGACTTTCTTCATTTTGCCCATGCCGATAACAGCACTTTTGAGCGTTCCGTGCTTTGAAACGCTGATTGGCTTGCCGTTCATATACGCCCCCTTGCTTTTCTCTGCGCTCCACATTCGGTCGAGAAACGGGTCGTAAATGATGCCGAGAATTGGTTCGCCTTCACGGACGAGGGCAAGAGCAAAAGTCGCAGTTGGTATGCCGTGAGAAAAATTATGGGTGCCGTCGACGGGGTCGCAAATCCAAACGTGCTCACTTTCCTCCAAACAATCGTTGCCCTCTTCTGAAAGAATGCTGTGCGTCGGATAACAGCTCCGGAGTTCTTTCAACACCATGTCGTTGACGAGGAGGTCGGTTACGGTAACAGGGGAGCGTTCGTCCTTCCACTCTTTCTCCATATTGCTTGAGAAGTTTTTTCGAATAACGCTACCAGCTGATTTAGCGAGCGAACGCGCCACTTCCATGTGGGAGGATTCCTGCATAGATGTATCTATGATAACTCACAACGCCATTTGTAGGTCATCTATCCAAAATCACTTACGTATTTCGTGGTGAGAGGTGACGTTTTCGTTCAAACAAACACCACAAAACCAGAAAACCTGCCGCAGGGCAGGTAGCTTCTGTGTTTTGTGGACCTTAGGAGATTCAGCACAAGCTACTAATTCGCTTCGTTCATAAGGGCCTACTGCCCCGCCTTAGACTTCGCCTTCTTCTGAAAACGGCTGTTTCTTTCTATGCTCGTGTGGGCATCACCGTGTCTGCCATAGCTTTCTTTCACGATTACATCTGGAAAGGTTGTATTATAAACGCGTGAATCAGTGTAACTGAATCCAGATGGTGTGGGGCCTTCCCAAACCTGGGGACTTTTTTCGTCAACGCCCATGAGCTGGTACAAAAGCCCTTTTCGTCTGCGATACTCCTCACGCTGCTTGTCATACTCCTTCTGCTCGTTCTCCGGCATAAAATTTCTCCATTCAGGTAGTGATAAGGCAAAAATCATTCTACGTAGCTGCTCTGCGGGAGGGGCGTTTTCGTTAATGGGCTCTAATATTAAAAGTTCAGCAACTTGTTTGATCACGCCTTCTAGAAACTTTTTATCCTTCTTGCTACACTCTATTCCTTCAAGTTTTTGCTTAAGCGGGACGCTTGCTTTTTCTATTGCCGCCGCAAATTCTTCGTCACGTTTTCTCTCCTCAATCTCATCGAGCCGCCTTTTTTCTTTGTCGGCTGCCCGCGTAGCCTCTTCCTTGGATTTTCTCACCTTCTCATACTCCAGGACCGCAGGAAGAGTTTTTTTCCAAAGAGATTCTGCTTCTGCATCAGGAATTTCTTTTCCATCAATCTCGCCCGAAAATTCCCAGGAATCAGGCTTATCGGGTGTCCAAGAGGCATGCTCAAGCTTTATTTCCCGTCCATCAAATGTTCCGGAAATTCTCCTTTTGCCCATACCAGCTCTGGTGACATAATATTCTCTAAGATTGTCTGGTTCGTATATAATATCTTCTGGGATTTCGATTTCCGGAGAATGTTCTTTTTGCCCGGTTGGTGCTTTTTCCATGCTCATATAAATATAGGTATTAAACACTATAATACTACTTCGCTCGGAGAAAGTGAAAATAA
>JACQLS010000020.1 GCA_016204005.1 Parcubacteria group bacterium
AATTCTTTCCAAAAGAAAAAACCAATGACAAGAAAAGCGGTGGCGGTCACCACACCCGGATAATAGCCACCAAATCGTATCGCTTCCACAAAATGATGGGCTTCAAATACATAGATCAGCCCAAGAAATACCATGAGCCAAAGCTGCCATTTCTGATTCATGACACTGAGCGCAAAGACGACGAGTGTTAGCCAAAGCATAATCTGGAACACCAGAAAAACAGCCTGCGGAGTTGTCATTACATCAAAGTATTTGAAGAAAAACTGGAAAATAGGATCAATGTCATAGAACCCGTAAAAATATTCTTCCACTCCATGAACGATGAAGACAGGAATGGAAATATAAAAAATCGTTTTAAGTTTTTGAGAAATCATAGTACTACCTTCTTATGGTGTCGTTTCGTTTTTATTTTCACCAATGAGTTTTAGCAAGGCGAGCTCAAGTGGCAATTGTGGAATATGAGCTCTTGATGTCTGCGTGTAGGCATCAAGAAGAGCGAGGATTGTTGCCGAGTTTATATGCTTACCTGACGCGCCAGCCAAATTGGAGAGAAGGGCAAAGTCGTCTTCGCTAAGCTCTTCTTTGATCATCGGCTTCATGTCGGGCGCGTGGCGAAGCAAAAGAATGAAGCGAAGTTTTTTCAAAAGTAGGCGGACAAAAATGGTGAAGTCGGCATTGCTCTCCGCGGCGCGATGAACCGCTCCGAGAGCTTTTGCCGTGTCCCTTTCGGCAAGCCCAGCTATTACTTCGTTTACGAGAACGTGCGACGGCACGTTCGTCACCTTCTCCACTGCTTCACGGGTGATCTTTTTCTCGGCTCCAGAGGAGAGTACGAGTTGCAAGACGCCGAGCGCGTCGCGGAATGAACCGTCACCCAACATTGCGATGACTTCTGCCGCCTCGGGCTCGATTGCGTAGCCCTCTTTTTTCGCAACGTCTTTTACCGCACCCGTGAGCAAAGCGGCTGTCGGCTTTTTAAAGGTATACGTCTCGCAACGAGAGAGCACCGTGTCGGGTACCTTCTCTACCTCGGTTGTCGCAAGGATGAAGATCGCGTGCGCCGGCGGTTCCTCCAAGGTCTTCAAGAGCGCGTTGAATGCTTCTTTGGTTAGCATGTGCACCTCATCAACAATGTACACCTTGTAGGGCGAGCGGAACGGAAGGGAACGCACCCCCTCGCGCAATTCGCGCACGTCATCAATGCCGCGGTTAGAAGCGGCGTCTATCTCGTAGATATCTTCCGGAACACAGCCGATTTCGCGCGCGAGAATGCGCGCCACCGAGGTTTTCCCGGTACCGCGAGAACCAAAAAAGAGATAGGAGTGCGCAAGAGCGCCCTTCTTCACAGCTTCCGCAAGAGGACCAACGATGTGGTCCTGGCCCAAGACTTCTTTAAAGCTTTGCGGACGATGTTTCCGATAGAGGACGACAGACATGGGAGTAGTATACCACGAAAGCCGGGTGTGGAAATTAAAAAAACGCGCCGTCTTGCGACAGCACGTGGGCGATTTCTATACGAACAATGCGTCAACCTTCGAAAGTAGGGTTTCGTCCTTCATCTCGGGGGTGACAAGTATCGTGAGGACTTGCGGGTGTGTACTTTTAGCGTCGTTCCAACTCTTAGGCGAAATGGTGACACCAAAACCGCGCTCTACAACCCCACCACTCTCGGAACGTCTAGTGACGAAGAAGTCGACACCACGCCGGTCGTCGGCATCGTTATGCTCCGTCTGCCTCCAAGTCTGGTAGCGACTCTGCTCTACAGCTTTGGCGAGGATGCTGGCGACGCGTTCTTCATTCGCGTACCCACGTTCCGCCCGGCGTTTTGCATGCCGCTCGATGTGGCCAAGGGTCTTATATTCCCCTTTCTTCTTTGCCCGGGCTTTACGCTTCTCCCGAGTTTGTCTGGTCGAACGCTTGTGTAAGTGATTGCTTCCCTGCATCGTGCCGTCCCTTCACGCGCTACCGAGAACGATGCGGCGCAAGCTGACTTTGGACAAGCGGGCGATGGTTCGGGAAGAGATTCCCCATTCCGAGCATTTCTTGTGGATCAAAAAACGACACCTCTTCACCATCCGGACCCTTCTCTTCTACCACGTCTACCTTGGGAAGCCGCGCAACGAAGAGCGAGAAATCATGATCGCCCCTGTCCTCTGTGTGGGCGAGCGTCAGATCCCCTTCCGCTAGCGAAACGCCAATCTTTTTTTGAATCTTTTTTACGGCAATTCCTGCCGGGCTGTCATGACCTGGCATACCCTTTCCCCCAGGCAATTTCCAGTAGTGAGGAGTCGGCTTTGTTCTGTCTCTCACCAAAGGAATGCCCCTTGGGGTAAAGAGAAGCACCGAAACAGCATGCATTCTCGCTTTCAACGTTACCTCCTCCTTGATTCTTGCAAGCGTTCTTGCAAGCGTTGGGGCAGTGCAAGAATGTAACATGCTATGAATACGGAGTCAAGGAAGTGGCCAGGATACAGTACTAAAAAGCCGCCAGTTTTACTGGACGGCGTGATACATATTAACCGACGGAGAGCACATACGCATTCGCATCATCAGACCACCTGAAACCAAGGCGGCGCGCAGTGACATCATACCGAAGATAAAATCTCTTTTTGAGAGCCTCGTTGTTCTTTCTATACCATTCGCTATCCTCGCCACTTATGATCTGAACGTGCGTCGCACCAAGCAGGGGTGCCCACCTAGTCACATACTCAACAAGCATGCGTTCCCACTTAAGCGGCTTCAGAGCCTCCGGGTAACCCCGTTGCCCTTGGATTTGCTCAATTCGTATTGCTCCCCACTTCCAAGAAAAACCAATGCAAGCAGCTGAAAAAGAGAGCGGAGGGTCTGTTGGATTCCGGAGCGAGCGGTATTTAAGAACGACACCAAAGGGTGTGTCCCACCACTCAAAACCTTCGGCTCGACGTTCCTTTTTTCCATGGCTGAAGGCCAAAGAGTACTCAAATAGCGGAGGATCATTTCCGCGCAGATGAGACTTGAGGCATTCCTTAAAGATCTGATCTGCTTCTGGTGAAGATGCTAGGTGCTGGAATTTGCCCACCTTTGTGATAGGCGGTAGACGAAACACCAGTGCCCCCTTTCATGGTAATAGAACAGCCAAATAAACTGTAAAACATCTTTACAAAGTAGGCAAGCTCTCGCACTTTTTGACCATAGTTACTCAAACCGGTAGTACACCCGTTTTGGGTAGCGCAGATCAACATACTGGAGTTTTGTATTGATGTCGGTCAAAGCGACAAGCGGAAGCTCCTCGCTTTGCAGCGCATTTGAAAGCGTGTTCGTCATGGTTGCCGGATCGTCATTACGGTTGAAGAAGATCTGCACCCCATTTTCCAATAACATTTGATCGCCCCCTTCCCCCTTCGCAATAAGAAAGACTGGTTCAATGCCAAGGCTCTTAAGACCTTCAATAAAGCGAATCACCCGTGCGAAATCTTCTCCCGAAAGGAAACGCCTCCCCAAAGGCTCACTTCGTCCTTCTTCAACGGGAAGACGCTCTCCTTCTGGCACGCCATACATTTCGAAATAGACTCGGCCGGAAAAGTACGGAGCGTTCATAAAGATCCATCCGTCATCATCTACGAAATAGCATTGGTCCGGTATGTGTACCTCGGGCGCTCTTGCTTCTCCGCACCACAGGTATCGCGGTGAGCGCTCGGTGACCTCAAGTGAGAGTGCCGTGAGAGAGTCGAGTGAGAGACGCGCGGATTTAAGCTCAAGAAACGTACTTAAAAGTTTCTTCTCTATCGTGCGTTCCGGGTACAAGAATACATTTGCACGGGAGAAGAGGTATGCGTAACGGCCTTCAAGCGAGCGCATTACAAAATCTTTCAATTCTGGCGCCTCAACCTCTTTCGTGCCTGAAACGTGAAGGGTTTGTACCGTTACCATGGGATGTTCCGAGCTCCAGGCCGCAAGCATGAGCAATACCCCGCACGTGCAGAAAAAAACAAACGCGCGAATGAGGAGCGCGCGCCTTCGTGACGGAGGCCTTTTGTATGACCCCTTCATAATGTTTCTCCTTGCGGGAATAAGCATATGAGGAGCGAGAGCTAAGTATTTTTAGTGATGCGCTCTTTACCCATGTACGGCTGGAGCACTTTTGGAATTCGAATGGAGCCGTCGGCCTCTTGGTTGTTCTCGATCACGGGAACAAGGAGGCGTGGAGTCGCAATAGCGGTCGAATTGAGTGAGTGCGCGAAACGCAGTTTACCGTCTTCCCCCCGGTAACGGATGTTGAGACGACGTGTTTGGAAGTCGTGAAAATACGACGCAGAACTGATTTCACGATATCTTTTCTCCGAAGGCACCCAGAGTTCGATGTCATATTTCTTCACCTGCCCCAAGCCCAAGTCGCCGCCGGCGTTTATGACAGTGTGGTAGGGAATGCCGAGTTTCTCCATTGCTTCCTCGGTGTTCCTGTTTATCCATTCGTGATATTCGACAGACTTCTGGTGGTTCGCTTCGCAGAGGATTACTTGCTCAAACTTGAAGAACTCGTGAACTCGCACGATGCCCTTGGTGTCTTTGCCGTGGCTTCCGGCTTCGCGCCTGAAGCACGACGAGAAGCCAAAGAATTTAAGCGGCAGTTTTTCTCTGGGGATCACCTCGTCCATGTAGTATCCCATAATAGGCACTTCGGAAGTCCCCGTGAGGTAGTCGCCATCTTGCGTTTTGTAGAGATCTTCTTCGCCTTGAGGAAGATAGCCTGTTCCAAAGAAAGGTTCGGGGCGCACGAGAGACGGGGTGATGATGGGAGAGAAACCCTTGCCGCTCTCGAGAAAAAAATCCATTGCAAAGCGCCATAACGCAAAAGCAAGCCGCGCGCCGTCGTTTTTAAGAAAGTATCCGCGGAAACCAGAAACCTTGGCGCCACGCTCGAAGTCTGCCATGTCGAGCGCTGTCATCAGTTCAACGTGACTTTTTGGTTCGAAAGAAAACTGTGGCTGCAAACCCCACACCTTCACCTCTTGGTTTTTAGAGTCGTCTTCTCCTTCCGGGACAGACACATCCGGAACATTGGGGACCTGCAACATGAGAAGCCGCCATGCTTTCATCACCTTCTCAAGCTCCTCTTCTTTTTTCTGGAGCGTCTCTTTCAAGCCCTTCATGCTCCCGACAAGGGCGGCGCGCTCGCCGTCTTTTGCCTTTGCGATTTCCTCGCCGGCCGCATTTTGCTTCGCACGTAGCTCTTCAACACTCTGGAGGAGGGAGCGGCGCTTGTCGTCTTCTTCGATGAGTTTTGTTATATCAAACTTAATGCGCTTTTTCCGTGCAGCGTCTCGTATGAGCTCCTGATTTTCGCGGATGAAGTTAATATCCAACATATA
>JACQLS010000021.1 GCA_016204005.1 Parcubacteria group bacterium
ACTACCAATAAAGTAGAAAAAACTAATAATAACAAGAGACTGCGCACAGACAGGTTATAAAAAAGCTTATATTCCTCAGCTGTTTCGACACGCTCTATGTATAAATTTGTCTTTACATCAAATGATGGGCAATTATTCAAGTCGGTCACCAGGTCTCTTGATTTAGAGATGGTTTCGTCAAGATTGTAAACCTCTTTTAATACTCCGGATCTTCCTTCCAAAAGGACACCATCGGGACTAAGGCATGTATCAAGCCTTTTGTAAAAGGAAACCAACTCCTTAGATCCGTCAGAAGAACTGAAGGTGATATTTTTGTAAGACCTGTCTAGAAAAGAAATTTTGTATTTGAGGACGTCTTTTAAAACATCGAGCTTTCTATCCAAAAGTGCAAGTAGGAAGAAGTTATTACCAACTTGCTCTCTTATTACATCCCTCAACGTATTGACGAATGTCTCAGGGTTATATTCTCGAATACATTCATACGCGCTATAATCTATGATTGTATTGCACTTCACTGTGATTGTTGCGGGAATGGGCGGAATAGAAAAAATTGGGATCCAAAGTGTGAGCCAAAGACCTATGCTAAGAGCTAAGAAAATAAGTAGGGGGATAGATCTCATTGGGATGGGAAACATAGAAAACACGACTTCTGTTAAAGAGATATCCGTTGATGGGGTTCCCCTTCGAGACATCATAACCATCCCGAAATCTTTTTTTGAAAAAGGTACGAGTATCATATCAATCAAATATAGTTGGGTGTAAGACGCATACGCAAAAAGCATAAGCAATAAATTTCTTAGTGTTTTTTCTTGTTTATACTTTCCCCACAGATGGAGCGAGCCGAGTTCGTATTTGAGCGTCGGTGGGCGGTGGAACCAGCGCTTCTTCACAGTAAAGCCCAGCTCGTTCAAGAGCATCTCCAAATTGTTCACAGAGAACTGGAAAAGGTGATAGGGCGGCGTGAGCGATGACCATGGGATGCCGAACCATGCATAAAGCGTACGCCCCATCTTTGCCCATCGGGAGTCCAGGTTTGGAGTTACTATGACCAAAAGACCGTTCTCCTTCAGCACGCGAGCGGCTTCTTTTACAAAAGCGCGCGGATCACGAATGTGTTCGATGATATCCCCTAAAAAGACGACGTCAAATTCTGCATTTCCAAAACGCGCCTCCTCAAGCGTCCCCACCTTTACATCGAGCCCGTTTGCCCGCCCGATCTCCGCTGTGAGCGCATTGAGTTCGACACCCGCAACATCAAATCCGGCTTTCTTTGCGTGATACAAAAACTTGCCGCTTGAACAGCCAACATCGAGGAGTCGCCCATCGGGCTTCAGGCGTTGTATATCACCGAGAAGCCGCGCGCGTACTCCATCAAGGCGCGTTTGCGAAAGATCTTTCGTCTTCCCCTTCTGGTACCCCGCCTTTTCGGAATAGACTTCTTCGGCGAGAAACGCTTGTTCAGGTTGTGGATCTATAAAGACAAGACCGCAATGCGGGCATTCGCGATACGTATAGCCATCCTTTTCAAGCAAAAAGTTGGTTGCGCTATGACAAACGTGGCATGTCATATTACTTGAGGAGCCCAATCTTTTTTGTCTCGTTAATAATCGTCATCGCGCGAGCTTTTGTGGAGTGTCGTTTCAAAATCTCCTGATATTCTTCGTCGAGGGCTTTCTCATCATAGCCGCTGCGCAAAAAGTCGCCGACTTTTTTCAGCTGATACTCAAAATCGTATAAGTTATTGTATTGGAAAACACGCTTAAAGTTCATTGCGTCGCTATCCGGTTCATAGAGATCGAAACGCTCGGCAATAATAAGGCAGTCGTTACCCAAAATCTCCCAGAAGCGACGTGAGTCATACCCTGCCGCGCCCGTCGAGATGCCCACCTTGGTTCGCGCCCATATGTCGTGGGACTTTTCCGGAGAATACGGACCACGATTCAAGAGCGGCAGTTTGTATGTCTTCTTCGTGTGACAAGTAAAACCATTCTCCTTACAAAACTTCTCCAAGAGCTCGGTTGTGTAACGGCGTGTTATCGGATAAAGCTCCTGCCCGAAGATAGAGGAGAAGTCGATGTCCTTCTTTTTGCTCGGGTCATACTTTATGAATCGGGACTCAATGCCCAGGGGAAACGGTATCATTCCATTTGTATAGGGCTTCTCACGCCGAAAATAAAGCTGGCACTTCTCTAGCATCTCTTTGTCAGGCGCGCCGCGTCCGATGTATTCCCCCTTAATAATCTGGTACTGGAGCTCCGGGTCACGCCACCGGTTCTTCCCAATCTCCGCACCGTCAACATAGACTGTCTTGTCCCATGCGCCAAGCTTTTCAATAAACGCTTTGTCCGTCCCATATTTTCCATACGAAAGGATGAGAAGATCCGCCTCACGCGCGAATGCTTCGAATTCTTCCTTTGAAAGCCCGAATTGTTTTGTGAACTCGCTACCAAACGGATGCGGATAGTGATTGGCGTAAGCAAACTTCAGACTTTGATTTTCTTTCGCAAGCAAACCAAGGCCGTCCAAGACAGTGTCGCAATAAAAATCATCTCGCTCTATTGGCGTTACAACGCCGATCTTATATTTCATGATTCTTTGAGATCTTCGACGATACGCTTGATGAGAGTAGAGAGAGCAAATTGCTCGCGGACTTTCGTTGAAAGTTGGTCTTCCATTTTTTGTCTCAACCCCTTGTCCATATTCATGATTGAGAGTATCTGATTAGCGGTGTCTCGAGCGTCTCTTTCATTATATAAAAGATGGCCAGCATATTCTCCAAAGAGATCCGCAAAAGCCTTGTTGGCGGAAAGCGCTAGGGTGCCCGAAGCAATGCTTTCCAAAACAGCCTTGTCCATGCCCCCCGTCGGCGTCAGGTTAAGACTTACATCCGCCTCTCTGTATAACTTCCCCATATCGACAAAGGGCACCTTGCCGACAAAGGTGACTTTGTCTTTAAGACCCCTTGCTTCTACGAGAAGCTTGAGTGTTCTCTCGTAGGCGCTATCGCTCGGTGTTGTAGGAACACCTACGAGCTTCACATGAAATGCTTCCCCGCGTGATTGTATGATCGCGAGCGCTTCAATGAGGATATCGAGATTCTTTATTGCCGTGATTCTTCCGACATGGAGAATCTGAAGGACGTGGGAATCTGCAGAAGCACTTTTGCGCGGGAAAAGGGATACATCGATACCGTGCCCGACAAAACGAACCTTTTTGCTTTTGAGACGAAAGGCCTCGGGCGTCGTGCTCCAGATAACATGCGCGAGTTTTTCTGCGATACGAAGTTTAAGGTCAACATTTCGGTGGACATACCAGAGCCCAATACGCCTCCTTAGAAGCCGCCAGAGGTCACCCCCCAAGACGACATATTCCGGATTCATGTGCACAAACACTTTTTCATACTGATGTCGTTCCTTCCAAATGATTCGAAAAAAGCGCCACAGATATAAAATCCTGGAGCGCTTTTTTTCTTTACCTAGGGAAAACACACGAACGTTCTTTGGGAGGTCGTGCGCACCCTCTTCGAGGCAGATGACAGTGAGCTTTTTGCTCTGTTTCGCGAACTCTAAAAGCCAATGGTAGAAGAAACCGAGTGTTTCGTCTTGCGAATCAACTTTTTGCGTTATTATTAAAAGATTCATTGGAAGATGTCTTTTCCTTTGGAACAGGTAGTGCCACAAGTTTGTTGTTGATCTCTTCAACTCGCTCGAGGAGTCCGATATCAACTCCAAGCTCATGGGCTTTCTGAATCAAAGCGCGGGTGTCTTTTGGAATACATTTGCCGCCGTACCCACGATACCCCTTGTGAAAGACGGTAAGGTGGCTTCGCCCGATGCGCTTGTCAGCCGCGGTAGCATCTTTAACTCGGTCATAATCAATGCCCAGTGCCTCGCAAATGTCATACATCTGGTTCGCAAACACTACCTTTGTTCCAAACCACGTGTTGCTGAAATACTTCACCATCTCTGCTTCTGTTGCCGGCAAAATACGCTCAAATGAAGCAAGGGGAAGAATCTGCATGAAATCACCTGCGATAGAGTAACTCTCTTTTGTGTACCCAACAATTTGCCGGTCGGGGTACCGCATGTCCTGATCCGCGGTCTCCTCCGTTAAGAATTCTGGGTTAAAAATGAATTTCTGTTGCGGGTATTCCTTCTGGAGTAATTCCGTAGTACCGGGAAGCACTGTCGATTTGATGACAACGATTTTCCCCGGGAGAAGCCCGTTTACAGCCTCACGGACGATAGAGAGGTCAAAACCACCCTTCTCTTCATCATACGGCGTAGGAACACAGATGAAAACGGCATCCGCCTGATTCACCTCTTTAAGAGACCCCAAACCTTTGTGTGGATCGTAGAGGATTGGGTCTTTAAAAACACGCGCAACAGCGCCGCCCACCATGCCAACACCCATAATGCCTACTTTCATAGAATGCGTTGAGAGTTATACAATAATTTGAATATCCTATGGTATATGCTAACAACCGGAAATGCAAAAAAGTTCGACTTTACTCTCCCCTTAAATCATTTTCTTTTTTGAGCGCTCCTTCTGCGTTGATAACGTCTTCGGGCATATTAACCGTAACCCACATCGTCGCCGCACGGACATGAACGGGGCGATCTTTCGCAAGTTGAGTGAGGAGTACTGGAATAAAGTATTCTCCGTTCGAGTGCGGTTCTGCTTTGTATCTAAAAATATCAGGGTCAAGTACCATGGCCCCTGTCGCCACCAAGTTTGTCGGGGGCTCCTTTGGTTTTTCTATAATGTCGCGGAGTGTTCCGTCTTCATTTAAAGTGAGAACCCCAAACCTCTCGGGATGATCATGCTTTTCTGCAAGGAGACCCAAAGGAAGTTTTACGAGATCTTCGAGTGACCTTTTGTCGTAGATATCGTCGGCATTTAGGAGCAAGAACTTCCCTTTGAGGTGTTCCTTGCAAAGACCGAGAGCGTGAGCCGTCCCCAGCTGTTCCTCCTGCCATACGTACTGTATTTTCCTCCCAAATGCTTCGTCTCCTATTTCTTTGACAATCTGGTCACCTCGGTAGCCGACGACAATGAGGACTTGGACGATTTCGTCGGGAAGACGCTCGAGAATATGTCGCATAATCGGCTTGCCAGAGACTAAGACAAGCGACTTTGGACGTGTTTCCGTAAGCGGTCGAAGCCGCGTCCCCTTTCCTGCTGCTAAAATAACACATTGCATAAATGTTTGATTCAACAATTAGAGCACAGACATTATGGCTTTAGCCAACTTCTCCGAGTCATGACGAATGAGTGTACGCCGCAACATATCTACCTTCGGCGTCTCGTGAAGACGATCGGCAAGCAAATTGAGCCCAAGAACAGAACGTCCTCGAAACTCTTTTGTTGGAACAAATTGAACCGGCTCTCCTTCGTCAACGTTTTCATGAATGAGTCGCTGGGAAGGTTTCTTCGTATTATAAATGACTGTCTCAATAATTCCAGGTTTGAGTCTTGACTCTATTTCGCGCACATAATCAAACACGGAGAATCCGTCAGTGTGCCCGTGCTTAGTCATTAGATTTGCAATAAAAACTTTCTTCGCTTTAGAATGCACGACCGCGGCCCTTAGACCGCCTACAAGAAAATTAGGAAGAAGTGAACTATAGAGGTTTCCGGGCCCTATCACAATCATGTCTGCTTCTTTAATCGCAGTAATTGCCTTTGGGTTAACTTGTGCGCTCGGAGAAAGGTAGAGACGCTTCAAACCAAATCGTGAGATGAGTTGGTAGGCTGAAATAGCGGCCTCGCCATACAGCACCTTACCGTTATTAAGCTCCGCTATTAAGCGCACCTTTTCGAGAGTTACGGGGCAGACAGACCCTCTGATTTGCAAAACGCCACCTGCGAGGTCGACCGCTTTATCGAGGCTCCCGGTAATCTGTTCCAGTGCGCTCAAAAACAAATTTCCCGCGCTATGACCGGCGAGTTCTCCGCTCTGGAAACGGTGGGAAAACAACTGTTGCAAGATAGGGTCTCCTTCTGAAAGAGCAACCAAGCACTGACGAACATCGCCCGGCGGCAAGACACCAAACTCGGTGCGAAGACGCCCCGTTGAACCGCCATCATCAGCCATAGTAACAACCGCGGTTAAGTTAACCGGATGTTTCTTAAGGCCAGAAAGCACGGTATGTGAACCTGTGCCGCCGCCTATGACCACTATATTTGGTTTTCGGTTTTCAGACATTGTGTAAGCGCCGCTTTGTACCGCGAAAGGTAGTCTGCTTCAGAATAGGAGAGAGAGTTTATGGCCTGCTCGGCTTTAAGCACCAGGGAGTCCCTTGCTCTGCCCCCCACCTCAAGTTCTATAAGACGCTCCGCAAGACATCTCGCATCTCCAACGGAACAGACGAGGGCGCTCAAACGATCTTTGAGAATTTCTCCGGCTATGCCGACATTAGTTGTTACAATTGGGCATCCTGCCGCGGCCGCTTCAACAAGTGCCATGCCAAATCCTTCGTAATTCGACGTCAGGAGAAACGCATCCGCACTTTTATAATATGATACCAGATCATCCTGCCACTCTTCAAAGACGACATTGGCTTCCAGCTTATCCTGTATGACTTTTAGCTTTAACCTGTCGCCTTCTGGGCCACTTCCTACTATAACTAGCCCCGCCTTCGGGTGGTTTACCACGACGTCACGAAAAGCCCGAATGGCAAGGGTATGGTTTTTTTCTATCGTCTGGCGGCCGACAGAGAGGACAATAAAATCAAATTGTGGGTATTTGTCGCGCAGACTGAACTTTTGTTCTGCGTTGTGTATTTTTTTGATATCAACATAGATGGGCAAAACAACGGGTTCAGTCTGTAGTCTGTAGTTCGTAGTTTGTAGTGATTGTTTTATACGCTCTGAAACGACACGGATGCAGTCGGCGCGGGGTAATAGGAGCCGCGCGATGAGAACGCGCACTTTGTTCACAAACGTCTTCGCAAAATACGGGGAAAGAAAATCTGTGTGTATTTGAAGCTGAATAGGCACCCCTAGTCTCTTTGCCGTCCTCCAAGCCAGAAAACCGAGCTCGAATGGGTCTTGAGAGGTAACCAAACTGACACTCTTGAACTCGGCAATAGAAATGCCGCGCATCATGAGCATAAACCAAGAAAGAATGCCCCCGGCAGAAATGTGCCATGCCGTGACATTATCCGCAATAGCGACTGGCGTGAAGTGCCCCCTTCCGACCACGATGATGGAAAGGCGGTCAAAGATAGAACCGTAGTTAATCATGCGATTCCGAACCGCGCTTTTCGCATCAAAAATCTTCACGTCTGTTGAAAACATCAGGACGTGCATATTATTTTTGCATCTGCGACAAGACGTGCTTCAAGAACGCGTCGAAGCGAAGATACTTTTTAAACGTTTCGCGCGCCTGTACCTGTGCAGCAGCAAATTCTTCCGGGGAATGTTTGTTATAAAAATCTAAAATGTATTCTTCCACGCGTCCTACATCCTCATGGGGAACGACCACAACGAAATCACGATACTTGATTTCTTTTTCAAGCGGCAGAATGGACTCTGTGTCAACAAGAACGGGAATGCGCCCGAGGGCAAGTGCCTCGTAAAACCGGACGGAGAAATTCCCGTCACCACGAGGGGCAAGAACAAAATCCGACTCTTGAATGTTCTTGAGGTACTCTGCGCGCATTGCTTCTTGCGTCATGGCACGCTTCGCATGCTTATTGGCAACGTAAAAATCGCGGGATATAAACGAGGTCTCGACACGTGGGGAATTAAGAAGCGTGCGCATAGCCTTTCGCCGAAAATAAACCCCCTGCTTGTGGGCATTGGCGTGTGAGTCATGGAGAACAATGCTACGAAAATCACACAACAGTAATTTCTGATAATATCGAAGGCGCTGACGGAGTGATTGAAACTCCGACCATCCGCAGAAACTGACGACTGGCTTTTCTGACTTCTGTCGTATACTAAAATTTTCATCCAAGAGAATATCGCCACCGTACACCTGCGGCACCATTATGATCTCATTGTCTTGCTTTTTGTATTTATATTGCCCAACGCAAAAAACCTGCGCGTTGGGTATCTTCTCATACTCACTTTCGTCTGAATAATGAAACAGTAAAATCTTTTTATTGTGTTCTTGAGCAAGGCGCGTGAAGTGTTCTATATACCCCCTTTCCTTCTGCGCAAATGAGTAGTTATGCGGGACCATGAAAAAGTCTGCTTCCGCAGGATTGTGCACCACGTTTATGAAGCCAAAATCCATCTCATCAAAAATCGCCCGAAAGGGCTTCGGGCCGACATATTCGGATACGCCCAGGTGGCGTTTTAAAATCGGATAGAGGGGCCGCTCCGGCAAGGTGGCACCGATATACACCGAGATCGCTTTATCTGCCATACGTATTAGAACGATACAAGCACCCTTTTCGTTGCCTCTAGCATGTGTTCTTTCGAGAACTGCCTTACGTATTCTTCTGCATTTTTAGAGCGTTTTTCTGCTTCTCCGCGCTCTTTCAAAACGGAAAGAATCGCCGCCGCAAGAGCCCCCCTATCGTTGTAAGAAACAAGGAGTCCCGTCTTTCCATTTTCTATGAGCTCCGGATTGCCACCCACATTGGTGGTAACGATAGGGACGCCAATCCCCATTGCTTCGAGAATGAGGTGAGAAAGACCCTCATACCCAGTATTAAGTACAAAGAGATCCGAGGCCTGCAAATACTTTAGGAGTTCATCGTGGGAAACATTACCCGCCATGAGTACCGGAGTCTTTAGCTTTAAGCTTTGAGCTTTGAGCTTTTCTTCTTGAGGGCCTGAACCCACAACAATCAATTTCACATCGGGTATTTGTTTCTGAATCTCTGTCATGAGATCAATCAATGTATCGAACCCTTTCCATGGAACAAGACGCCCCGCTGAGACAATGACAGATCCGCTTAGGTGGAGGGCCTTGCGCAGTTCGTCTCTACTCTCACCACTCTGCGGTGCTTCAAATGCGTTATGTATGACAACAATCTTTTCCCCGGGAACTCCCCACAACATGACTATCTTTTTTAAATATTCACTTGGCACAATAACTTTATCCGCCTTCTTGGCGACCAGATGCTCAATCTTTCGCCTCAATTCTGTCACAAGATCAAAGTGTCTTTTTTGGAACTCCTCCGGCGTGATGAAAGAAGAGTCTGAAATTTCTAGTTTTTGTTTTTGCAGTAACTGCTCCCAGGCGTAGTCACCGACTATTTTGACGAAGAACTTCTTTTTGAGCATTCTTGCCGCAAGAAATGCGGGGAAACCAACAGAGACCGGATCAAGAGCAAAAACGACATCTGCGTGTGTCGCTCTCTGCAAGATTTCAAAAAAATATATAAAGTGGCGGACGACTCTCGGGAACACACGAACACTTCTGAACGGGAAAACTTCAATGGGAACGTTACGCTTGGGGAGTTCTTCTTCTATTATTTTCACATAGGTGGCAGGACCACCCGTCTCTGGAGGGTAAAGTCCCGTGGCGACAAGGACTTTTCCCGTTTTCCTCTCCTTTGCCCCGCGCATCGTGAAAATAAGGCTATAAAAGAGGAAGCTCGCCGCCGCAATCGCGCCGATAACAAGAATCTGCGCAACCATGTAATGCATCTCAAATGCTTCGACCAATACATACATGAAGGCGCCATTGAGGATAATGTCGACGGTGGCGATAATAGCATAATAAAAAAATTGGACGGGGGCGCTTTCGAGATTTTCATTTTTAAACGTCCAAAACTTCTGGAGGGCGAAACTGACGACAATAGCAACACCCACGGCAACCGTTGAGGCAAAAATATAGTGGTAACCAAACGTGTTGACAAGCACATACAAAAGACCCAAGTGTACCACTCCAGCGGAGAAGCCCGAGATGCCGTATCTAAGAAGCGCGAAGTTAAACATACAACTATGCCCTCTTCACTTTCGTGAATATTTCCCTTTCCATACGACCCGCAATATTCCCCCAGTCATAGGTATCTTTAACAAAAGTAAATGCATTCTGAACTAATACCTCGCGGAGCGTTTTCTCTTCCATGAGACGCTTTACTTGGCGTGCAATACCTTGGGGATCGCGGATATCTACCGCCAGCCCTGTGGGATTTTTGCCAGGATTTTTCTCAGGATCAAAGAGAAAATCGGTAATACCCCCTACATGCGTGGCAATAACCGGGAGACCCACGGCCATTGCCTCAATGAAGGAGTTTCCCATGCCTTCCGAAAGCGACGGGCGGATAAAGATGTCTGAAATTGAAAGATAGAGAGGCATGCGACCGTGATCGATATGGCCGAGGAACTTAACACGTTCGTAGACGCGGGATTCTCGTGCTAGCGCTCTTAGCTTCGCCTCATCGGGGCCAGTGCCGAGAATGAGGAAGTGCACATTGTTAGGAAGCAACGCGAGTGCGCGAATGACATCATCTGATGCGTTCTTGGGAACCATGCGTGACGTTGTGATGAGATACGTATCGCCCTCTTTTTTGCCGAGCTCCCCCTTGAGACGCGCAAGTTCCTGCTCTCCGTGTTTTTTAGTAAAGTGCGCCATGTCCACTCCGTTGGGAACGACAAAAACAGGAGCTTGTGTGTTCATGGATTTAGCAAATTGTGCAAGATAGTGAGAAATCGTCTGCACCACAGACGCCTCCGTAAAGATGCGTTTAAAAAGCGGGTAGACAATGCGAATGCGAGCCCTGCCGCGAATATGTTCGATCGGATCCCCATCCTGAAGCGTCAAAACGTAGGGAACCTTCTTCCAGAAAAGACGGAATAGGACAACAGGGAAGCCCATGTATGTCATCATCGCCCAAAACCCATCGTAGTGATTTTCCCTGTACAGCGAGATTGCTTTTTTAAGCGCGAGAACGGGATAGAGGACCTTGAGAAAATAAAGAGGAAACCGGACAAGCTCTTCTGGAGAAGGATTCTTTTTCGCAAAACCTACTCGATACACCCGCACGTTTCCAATTTTTTCTTCCTTAGGGAGTGTTGAATCAAGCCGAAGCGTTATCATGTCGAAATCAAAATCCGCCGGCGATAACCGGTCGGTAATTTCTTTGACAGCAACCTCTGCCCCGCCGACGAAACGCGGGTAATAGGTAAGAGAAAAGATGAGCAACCGCATTGCCGTATGATAACACGCCCACAAAACCTTAAGTAACCCTCGTTTGGATGCCTTTGGGGGAGGTAAAAATTCCGAGACGTATCCCAGCCCGGGCAAGCATATACAATAAAAGAGTGTATGACGTTTGGAAAATTTCAATAACGCCCTTCCAAAGCGCCATTGAAGTGTGCTCTCCGTGATAATTTGCCCGCGTAGGGACAAAACAAAAAGAAAGGCCGAAATAACGGGCAAGTACAATAATTTCAAAACTAAAGAAGTAATCGTCCGATCCTTTTGTGAAATCTATTGATGTTACAAGACGCCTGCTGTAGGCGCGCAAGCCAGTGAAAAAGTCGCGATGCCGAATGCCTAAAACAATCCGCGCCATGAAAGAAAGGGTTAGGTTACCGCAAAATCGAATGATGCCCATGCCGTCCTTGAGTGGCTCGAAGAGATTTATAAATCTGTTGCCGAGAACAAAATCGCACCCTCCCCTTAGCTTTTCGATTGCCGAAGGAACCGCTTTGGAATCAAACTGCCCATCTCCGTGCAACTCCACCATATAATCGGCGCCCATCTCAACCGCCTTGGCGAGAGCGAACTTTAGATTGCCTCCATACCCGCGATGAGGATTTGTGAACGCGGGCACTCCAAGTCCTTTGGCCACTTCATACGTTCCGTCCGTCGAACCATCATCGGCAATAATAACCGTGTCAAACAAGTGGAGAGGAAACTTCCTAAATGCGTCGGGTAATAGATGCGCGCAGTTATACGCCAGAATGATACCGAATACCTTGCCTTTTTCTTTATTTTGGGACATATGATATCGTTCTATGATAGCACAGAATGCATTTTACCCAGCAGAAACGCGGGAGTTTAACCGCGTGGTATGCTCTCTAGTTAAGAACATCCTTATGTGCAGTATTAGCGGCATTGTACACGGAAAAGGGGTGGAGAGAATGATGCAACAGCAAAAACACCGTGCTCCTGACCAGGAGGGCGTCTTTAAGGATGCGCACATTGCCTTGGGTATGGGGCGGCTCAAGATAATTGATCTGGAATCTCCGGGGCTTTGCCCATACCAAGAGGGCGAGTTTGTGCTCTCTTACAATGGAGAAATCTACAACTATGTTGAGCTGCGAAAAGAGCTCGAGAACCTCGGGTGGAAGTTCCGCACAAACTCTGACACGGAAGTTCTTTTGAAATCTTGGCGGGAATGGGGTGTCCGTGCGTTTGATAAATGGAACGGCATGTTCGCGTTCGCGATCTATAACAAGAAGGAGGGAACAGTTACCCTGGCAAGAGACATCGCCGGTGAAAAGCCGCTCTATTATTACGCATGCGGCGATGTCTTTGCTTTCGCATCAGAGGCAAAAGCCTTCGTAGGTGTTGTCCCTCTGGAGCTTCAGGAAAACCGCTTCTTTGAGGCATTCCAGCACGTACATGGCGATACGCTTTGGAAAAACGTTAAAGAGGTTCCCGCGGCGCATTACCTCACCTACGATATAAAAGATGCTAGCTTCGAAATACGAGCGTATTGGGATCTTGCTCTGCGCGACATCAACCCCGAAACAGCCGTAGAGGAACTCGAGTCACTGCTCGAAGACGCCGTAACCATTCGCACCCGGAGCGATGTTCCTTATGGGCTATATTACTCTGGTGGCATTGACTCGGCGCTTATTTCAACTTTTCATGATTTTAAGCATCAATTTTATTTCGACAACACACTCGAATGGAGAGATGATTTCTTTGCACATATTGAGTCTGTCGGCTACCACCTCGACTTTCCCGTAGGGTCGCTCTCTTCGTACCCTTTGTGGAAATTAGCAGAGTGGGCATCAGAAAAGGTAAAAGTGATCGTTTCCGGCGAAGGAGCTGATGAAGTTTTTGGCGGGTATGTGCGCTATCTCCCCATTGCGCAAGAGTGGGAATTGCGCACGCGCTACCCATCATACAACGCGTATCTGTTTGCGAAATACTTTCGGCATTTTTCATACCTCGATGCCTTTGCGACCATTACTGCGCGGAATGACGATGTGGAGTTTGTGCGAGAAACACTCCGTCCGTACTTTGAGCGCTTCAAGGACCCCATCACTGCTATGGGATATGCCGACTTTAAACTTATCTTGCCGAGCCTGCTTCAAATGGGAGACAGGCAAGCGGGTGCCTTTGGGCTCGAAAATCGTTGCCCCTTCCTTGATCGACGCATTATCGAATTTGGATTTAGTCTGCCACCAGAACTCAAAATCAAAGGCATGGAACAAAAGGTCATTCTTCGAAGAATCCTTGAGAAGCGCGGGCTCTTAGGGCCACTCAACGTAGAGAAAAGAGGATTGACAATCACCTTTAATCAGTGGTTCGACAAGAAAGACTGGGACAGAAGCATGTATTTTGATCTCCTCAAAAAGAACTGGCACAAACGCTTTAATGCTAATCTATAACGATAAAGTGGGAGATAGGGAATAAAGAAAAATGACATTGTTTTTCTCTTTGTGAATTTCTGGATGAATTTGACAAAACGAATTTTGCATTGTATTTTAGCCAGTAGACACGCTCCTGGTAAAAGCGGTGCAGCAAACCGAACAAGAACTACTACTGCTCTTGGCACAGGTTATGTCGGACCGGGCACCAACTACGTGTGATGCCGCGTACCTTGTAGCACAAACCGTTGACAATATGAGTTCACCACTTGAGAAAGGGGTTGAGCTTTTCCATCGTGATTGTGTGCAAAGATTGGCCATCCAGTACGGAGGAGACACGGGTGTATACTGTGGTTTTGAACATTGTGTAGAAAAACTGCGAACCCTTGGCTTTCTTGCCCCCGAAGAATCCATTGTGCCCATACCAATCAACCGAGCCATCTTCCCGAAGTTAAACACCCTGACAGAGATGATTCTCACCATACGCAAAGCGAAGGAGCTCGGGTGGAAAAAACTTGTGATCGTCGCCCCGGCATTTCACCAGCTACGTTCATTTATTACAGCCGTAACAGTAGCCATTCGAGAATATCCAGAACTCTCGCTCTACAATTGTCCCGGCACTCCACTCCCCTGGCACGAACACGTCGTTCATTCGCAAGGAATTGTGCGGGGGTTCCGCACAAACATTTTTAGAGGTGAAATCGAAAGAATCGCCGCGTATCAAGCAGTTGGAACGCCCTACCCCCTACTCCCCAACAAAGCCGTTCTTGAATATCTAGAAAAAAGAGATTAGTGGACAAAGCCGCACAGAGACAAAAAATTCCTGTGCGGTTTTTTAGTTTGCAAGAAGCAAGTAGCTTTGTTACTATCTTTCAATATGCGCGTCTTGGTCACTGGAGTTTCTGGGTTTATCGGACCCCATCTCGTCGAAGCGTGTCTCAAAAAAGGATGGGATGTTTTGGGCGTCGACATTCGCGATTTTAATTATGCGGCAATCGAGTGCGACTTTCACACTCCGCGATTTGTATTTGAGAAACGCGACGTGCGAACCCTTACTCCGGAAGACCTTAAGGACATCACGTACATCTTCCACCTTGCCTTTGACACGAACATACCAAACTCGATTAAGCACCCCCTCGAGACAACACGAGACAATATTGACATGACGGTGCATCTTTTAGATGCCGCGACCAAAGCTGGGGTGAAAAAATTCTTATTCCCCTCTACGGCGTCCCTCTATGGCAAGAACAAAACCCCGTGGAGAGAAGACATGCCGCCCTACCCGATTGAGCCGTATGCCTGGCAAAAAGGATCCTGCGAATACGCCCTTTCCATGTGGACAGAGTGTTACGGATTGCCCACAGCGACCCTAAGACTATTCCAAGTATTTGGAGAAAACTTTCGTTATGACGGAGTCATCGCAATCTTTACTAAACTCAAGAAAGAAGGGAGGCCTGCTACCCTCACGGAGACATCGCCCGGATCTCCGCATCGCTCGGGCCAGCGAGACTTCATTTATGTGAAAGAGGTGGCGGATGCATTTATCCAAGTTGCCCTCTCACCAAAAACAGGCAAGGGTGATGTGTATAATATAGGTACTGGCAGAGTAACCACGATTGAAGAGATCGCGAACGCCATGGGCTTACCGTTTGAGTTTGTTCCAAAACGCGGGTTTGAGGTGGAACGTCACGAAGCGGATATCACCAAGACAAAATCAGTCATTGATTGGAATCCGAAGGTAGAAGTTCTTCCGTGGCTTACAGCATTTGTTAAGACATTATAAAGGTTAAGCATTATCACGTATGGGTATCAAAACAATAAAAAATAAAACTTGCCGAATGTGTGACGGGACGCAATTCGATGTCGTCATTGACTTACAAGAGCACCCCCTTGTGAACAGTTTGATTCGTAAGGCGGATTTGAATAAAAAAGAGCCGATGTTCCCGCTTGTAGTGAAGCGGTGCCGAAAGTGCTCACTCGTGCAATTGGTTGAAATCATTGACTCGGAAGAAATCTACCGCAACGTGGATTATTTGTTTTTCTCTTCGGACATGCCAACGCTTTCCGACTATTTTAAGGGGTTTGCAAATGACATCCAAAAAAGATTCATCAAAAGCAAAAACGACCTCGTCGTAGAGATCGGCAGTAACGACGGCGTCATGCTAAACCACTTCAAAAATAAAGCCCGAATTCTCGGTGTTGACCCGTCAACAAACGTGGTGCTTCGAGCAGTGAAGCGCGGAATCCCAACTATGTCGGAGTTTTTCACGGGCCGCCTTGGAGGGCTTATCGCGAAAGAGTGGGGTACCGCAAAAGTTGTCATGGGCAGCAACTGCATCGCTCACCTGAATAACTTGCGCGACCTTCTAGAGGGGGTCAGAGCGCTTTTGGCTCCCGACGGTGTCTTTATTGTTGAAGCAAACTACTGGGGCGGAATGGTCAAAAATACGAACTACTCACTCATCTACCACGACCACTTTTCATACTTTTCACTCAAAGTATGGCAAGATTTTGCCAAAAAGTATGGCCTTCGGGTTTTTGATGCGGTCGTAACACCAGCACAAGGAGGATCACTCCGCATCTTTATGGATCGCCGAAAGCGACCTGTCACAAAGCGGCTGAAGGCACTTGAAGCGACGGAGAAAAAGACCAAATTGAATACTCTGGAGACCGGACACCGCTACAGGGACAATGTGTGGAACGTCGCCAAAAAACTACGGAAGACTTTGGAAGACCTTAAAAAAGGTGGAGCAAAGCTCGCCGGCTACGGCGCTGCCGCAAAAGGGTTCACTATTTTACGCTGTTCAGGAATTGACGGAAAATTCCTCGACTATTTTGTGGATGATTCTCCCGCAAAACAAGGCTGGTACACGCCGATAGATCACATTCCCATTATCTCGCGCAAGGAAGCAGAGAAAAGACTTCCGGACTATTTTGTCATCTTGGCACCCAACTACGCCAAAGTAATTGTTGAGAAGGAAAAGAAGTTCCACAAAGCGGGAGGCCGCTTCGTCGTCCCCATTGGCAACATTGATATCCTCTAGAGGAACACTTTAAGAACTACCTAGTAACGTTTAGTGTAAATACTAAACCCCTCAAGGGCACCAAAGAGCGCGTAGCGCTCCTCTAAAACGCGTCTTCCTTCGTCTATAAAAAGATTAGACGGATACGACACCACGACATCCGGCGGAGTGTCAGCAAGAAGCGGGTTTTTTCCTATTGGCGAGAGGCCATCTAAATGTATCGGAAGAAAAGTTCGTGACGGATCTGTAAACAACCCGGGTATTGGGGCGTTCAAAAGCCCTATAGTACTTTGAGGAAAGTGCTCGTTTAAGTAGGATCCGACACGAAACGCGCTGTCTCCAGAAGAAATGCCTGAGGCGGTAAATAAGTGAACTCCCTGCATAAGAACAAGAGCGCCAACGACTAGCGACGTTGCGATTTTGAGAGGAATCTTTTCCGCCCTGTACCACTGTAAAATCAGTGGGGCGACCGTGCGAATGGCATGGGGAAGTACGAATAGAATCAAAAGCTCGGCAATGAGTATGTAGCGGAGATACCCCGGACTTCTCAAATAGTAAACAAAAGCAAAAATACTATATACCGTGACAAACGCATAGAGAAACGAGAGTCCCTCTCCCCTCTTTTCTCTTGCGATGAGTACCCATGCGAACGCGACGAGCGCAAAGAGGCCGGCAAAATAGATAAGCGTGGTTGAATTGAAAAAGCCACCAAGATTGTTCAAAATATTTTGGGTAATATCTCCGCTGTACGGATTTTTGTAAAACAACAGTATCTCCCGCCATGTAGTGAGATCGAAGGGATTCGGAATGACGAGAAAAACCCAGACAATAGCAGCCGGGATCATACCCGAAGCTATTGTAAACAGCTGTTTTGCAAGCTCCTTGAACGAAAGCCGTTCAAAAATCAACGAGAAAAAGATGGTCGGGATGATGAGAGCAAACACTGCCGGTTTCGTAACCACAGCAAGCCCCAACAAAAGCCCCGAAAGAAGGGGTCGTTTTTGAATAAGGAGAAAATAAAACCCGGCGAGAAGCAGGACAAATCCTGGAATCTCCCCCACCACAGCCCGCCCGCTTGCGTAGAACGAGGCGAACGTTGCCACCAAAAGCACCGCGTAGATAGCTTCTTGTTTTGAAAACAGCTTTCGCGCAAGAAAGAAAACCCCCGCAAGAGCGACGAGAAGCCAGAGGAGCATATAGGTACGAGCTTCTTCAACGCCGAAGCCGAAAACTTTAAAGGCGGCCGCGAGGGGCACGGTCACGGGGTATCCTGTTGATTGGATGAGGTGTGGTGCCTCGAAAAAGATACCTGGAGCGGTTTGGAGAGACAACACTCCGTTGGTTTCGAAACTGCGCGCGATGTGTATGCTTATCGCCTCGTCCGTCCATAACTTTGGTGTTGTGGTGAGTGTCAGAAGTGAACCAATCAAGATACACAACGCGACGCAAATGAATATAACCGTATCCCAGTGGCGCATCATACACGTCATCATAGCATAAAGACCACCCCCTTCTCGTCAACGAAAAAGCCGCAGAGACTGCGGCTGTGACTACTATATTGCCCGTGGCCATTGTTCGGGATGATGCGCGAGATGAATGAAAAGCGCGGAAAGAGAGGTGGAAACACCAGTGTAAGCACCGGTGTCGCTTTTCCCAGATCGGACCATCGCTAAAAGCCTACCAACTTCAATGAAGTAAACACCGTTAATGGGTTCTTCTGGGTCCGGGATCGGCTTCTCGAGCTTACGAAGATTGACCTGGACCGCTACGACTGCGCCCCACGTTGGAGTAAAGGACGGCGACGGATTGTGACCCACGGGATAGACCTCGACACCAACAACTGCTGACTCCGAAGCACCGCCTTCTTCACTCGCCTCACGGGTCGCGGCCTGTTCTGGCGTCTCAAATTTGCCCGTAGCCGCCTTCTCGCTGAACCCCATAATGACGTGGAGGAACGGCACCGGTTTGTGCCCATCAACGTTGTATGCTTCAGCTCCAGGCATGTCTGCATGAGGACGTACTTGCTCGACCATGCCAAAATAATAACGGCCGTCAGCGCCAAGTCCCCATGTAACCGTCTGAACAAAAGGTGCTTCACGATAGAGCGGACGGTCAAAAGACGGTTTGCCATCTGGCCCCACGACAACCGCTGATCTAACTTCACCAAACTTAGACGTAAGGGCAAAATCAGTTCCCTTGGGAAGCTGCTTGCCATCAACCGTGAGTTGCCAACGATTTGGGTCGTTGATGAACTTCTCCCACTCAGCCGGCGAGACACACGCGCGTGCAAGTGCGTAGCTTTTGACTGCACTCACCAGATATCTCCGTGGAATCTTCCTTTCTTTCTGAAGAATGATGACTTTTCAGCAACATGTCAAATTGACAAAAGCTGTCACATGTTGTGACAGCTTGGGTATCTTTACCCTACGTATGCTTCTTCGGGGGTATATTCCAACTCAAACAAGAAAGCTTGCTTACATCGTCTCCCAATGCAATAAGGGCACTCAGGCACGCAAGATAAATCGCTTCTTTGAGGTCCATGACACGTCTTTTCCTTTCTGGAAGAAGAATACAGATAAAAAGACTTCTGTCAAAGCAAAGTCCTCACCTTAAAGCACTCGGTCAATGGTATCAAGAAGACGCGTCACGCGCACGCCGTGCGCAATGTTGGTAAGCGGCTCTGTATTGGTTTCAATGACGCGGATAAAGTGCTCAAGCTGATTCTTGAGTGGCTCTTTCGCGCTAACCTCTGGAACCATGACATTTTCGCTTGATTGGTCAAAAAAGAAAGAGTTTTTTCCGGAAAAAACCTCCTCCTTTGGATATTCATACCGATACTTTCGGAGTTTGTTACTCTCTTCTATGTCGTCAAAGAGGAGCATCCCCTTGTCGCCACAGATGAAGAAATGACGCATCTTCTTGGGAGCAAACCACGAAACACTAATTGATACAGAGACGCCACTTGAAAGACGAGCAACTACTGTTGCGGCATCTTCAAACTCTTGCTCCTTGGTCATAAAAACCGCCCGCCCACTCACATCTTCAATCTCCTGAGGTCCGAAGAGGTAATCAAGTATTGCAAGCTCGTGCGTTGCTGTTTCCCAAAAACATCCCATACCCTTTCGGATTGGGCCAGGGTAAACATTAACCGCCGTAAAAGACCGCAGGGTGCCAAGCGCACCGCTGTCGAGGATCCCTTTTGCCGCACGAATATAGTCGTTGTAGAGATATTGGTGCCCGATCATTAAGGTTTTACCGCTTTCTCTGACAGCGCGCTCAAGACGAAGCGCGTCGGAGAGGTTGGTCGTCATCGGTTTTTCAACAAGAACGTGTTTGCCTGCCTTAAGCGCCGCTAGAGCAAGTTCCGCGTGGGTAGGAGCTGGTGTTGCGATAATAACCGCATGAATATTAGGGTCAGAAAGAATCTCTTCATACTTGGTAACACGCCGTATTCCTGGAAATACAGCGGTTTCTGCCGCAAGAGAACGATCAAAGAGAGCGCCTAAACGAGCGCCCTTAACCTCGCGGAGGAGGCGGATATAGTGTTTACCAAAATGACCTGCGCCAACAAGCGCAAAGGAGAGAGTCATACATTCTCCGGAAAATGTGTTTCTTTAAACCACCGTATACTCCTGCCAAGTCCGGTTTTCAAGTCAACGCGCGATTCGTAATCCAGGTTTGTACACGCCTTGGTTATGTCGGGGCATCGGCGATTTGGTTCGTCTGCCGGATAGGTATCTGGGTAATCAATAAGCTCCACCTTGAGCCCTCCGCCAATTTCCTCTGCAACCATTTGGGCGAGAGTTGCCATATTAATTTCTTCAGTTCCCCTTCCGATATTGTATACCTCGCCATGACGATCACTTAAAAGGACCCGCAGAAAGCCATCTATCGCGTCCGTGATGTAGCAGAAGGTTCTCGTCTGATTGCCGTGGCCATGCACGGGGAGATTTTCTCCACGCAATCCCCGCGCGATGAATGTTGGCATGACGCGATGGTCGTTAGTCTTCATTCCCGGCCCGTAAACGTTGAACGGTCGAACCATCTTAACGGGAGTGCCATACACGCCATAATGAGTCATGCAGAGCGTCTCGGTCAAACGCTTTGATTCGTCGTAACAGGAACGCGGTCCAATGCAGGAGACATGCCCTTTGTATGTTTCCGGGGTCGGAATGGCGTCAGGAGCCGGGTCGCCATAAATCTCGCTTGAGCTGAAGAAGAGGAAACTTGCGACATCTTTTTCTCGCGCAAGTTCGAGCAGGTGTTTGGCGCCAGTAATGGCGCTTTCAATTGTTTCGATCGGGAATTTCTTGTAGTAGACGGGCGAAGCAAGACCCGCGGCATGAATGATGTAGTGGACCGGCTCTTTAAAAACATACGGCTCACGAATGTCGTGACGCTGACTTTTGATATACGTGGAATCAATATCTCCGATGAAGCTTGTTTCCGAACCAGTGATGTAGTTGTCGAGAGAAAAGACCCTCATCGGCTCGTCGAGAACATTCTTGTTTAAGTAGTCAAAAACTCCCCGGAAGTATGATCCCAAGAAACCCGCCCCGCCAGAAAGGAGAAGGGTTTTTCCTTCAAAAGCTTTTACCCTGTCTCCGAGGGTTCTCGCTATTGTTTCGATATCTTCTTGTATGATCGGAGAGTTCATATGATTTCTCTTGGTGGGATGGGGAGCAGAAAACGGTATCCCTCTCCCACCTTTTTTCTAATGTCGTCAAAATATTCGAAAGCAAAGACTACAAGCACGTCCGGCCTCTCACCTTCTAGATAACTACCGGGAACGATGGGAATGTGCATGCCCGGACTGAACTTGTTCTGCTTTAAGGGGCTGTCATCAACAATGTATTCAATGAGCGACGGGCCGATATTCCCGTAATTGGTAATCGTGGCGACGCGTGCGGGGGCTCCATAACCGGCAACCCTAAGTCCTTGCTTCTTGTATTCTTCGAGTTTCGCGCGGAAGGCGGCAATGGCTCCGTCCACCGTATCCTTAAATGCTCCGAGCGCCTCGGGGTTTAAGTTCATTGCTTCGTCCTGAAGCATGCGGGTGACAGCGGGTGAGGGATCTCCCGCGTGCTCCGTCTTTTGAAACGTCACCTTAATAGAGCCCCCATGGGGTTCTATTTCTTCTACATCGACAATGGACATTCCGTGAGCTTCAAAGAGATTTTTTAGTGAGGAGAGCGAGTAGTAAAAGATTCGGTCGAGATAGAATCGCTCAAACTGGGTATCTCTCAAAATGTTCCCGATATACTCGACCTCAATGATAAACGACCCATCGTCGGACAGAAGTGCTTTTACGTCATCAATAAACGTGTGCGGATCTTCAAGGTGGGTAAAGATACTTGAGGCCACAATAACATCGGGCTTCCCCCACTCCTTTGCTACTCTCTCTACAGTGTCAGCATTGAAAAACGAGGTGATGGTTGTAAGTCCTTGGTCATTTGCGATCTTCGAGACATTGACGGAGGGCTCAATACCAAGAGCACTTACTCCAAGCTCCTTCAAGGGTTTTAAGAGTATTCCATCATTCGAGCCAATGTCCACGACGAAACGCGCGCCGGCAAGCTTCTTCGCAAGCCCCTCGAAATACCGAACAAGGCCCGGATTCACGGAAGACAAATAGTAGTAGTCCTCGAACATTCTCGAGCGGGAGACCTTCTCACCAAGCTCAACATTTTTACACTCAGGACAAAAAAAGACGACGAGCGGAAAGAAGTCTTCCGTCTTTATCATTTCCTCTGTCGGATATTTGTTAGCGAGGGGTTGTTTCCCCAGGTCGAGAAACGAAGCCGCCTTATTGTTTGAACACAGAGTACACAACATGAATGAAGAAAAGTATACCAAAAACTAAAGAAGTCACCGATTGACTTAACGGGGTTTAACGTGGTCTCCCGAGTTTTTGCTTCTTTTTGTTAATGAGATCAGCATATGTGTCGTGTATCTGGCGAAGGAAGTCAGGAGCACTGCGCCCACGAACAGAAACGGACAGCTCTGGATCAAACGAACGCGCTTGCTCCCCTTGTATGTCATCCGTGACATATACTGAATCCGAATTACGAAAGATCCAGCGATAAATCGGGAGATACTTCTTTGTCCGCGTATTCCCCTCTCCAAGCTCTGCTGGATCAAGGGTTACGAGAAAAGAGAGATCGCGCGTGATGAACTTCAGAAAGAGCGCGGAGAGCCCGCCGTAGCTTGCCATAATGGACCAGGCAAAGTGGTACTTGTGCCGTCGGTGGAGTTGATAGGCTTTGATGACCCCGAGAAATGGCAAAAGATACTTATCCAAGGTGGAACCAAAACCGATACGATAAATGTGGTCTGTCTTGTGACGTTCGTATGCCGGGAGACCGCTCCTAAACCGGGATGTAACGATGTGAAATTCTGTGCGAGGCAACATTTCCGAAAGTTCATACAGCGCCCTCTCTGCAGGACCGAGGTCAGGATAGTAGGTTGTCGCAAAAACCAAGATCTTCCGATCCGGACGTTCTAGTGTTTTGAAAAATTGAATAGTTTTGGTAAGGCCGTCTTCAAAACCGACCTTGGGTACCCAGCCAAGTTTTTCCTTCGCGAGAGAAATGTCGGGACGCCTTTCTCTTGGATCGTCTGTTGCTTGTTTCTCAAAAACAATCTTGGAGGCTGACCCAGTCGCCCGTATAATTCTTTCCGCAAGCTCTTTCATGTTCATCTCCGCTTCATCGTTTCCGATATTGACTGGTCCGACGAATTCCTCTGAAGAGGACATCATGCGATCAATCCCCTCCACGAGATCGTCAATATACTGGAAGCTCCTACTGGAAGACCCGTCGCCATAGATCACGAGGTCTTTGCCGTCCAGAGCATTCCCGACAAAATTTGCTATCGCCCTGCCATCGTGGAGATCCATACGCGGGCCGTATGTATTAAAAATGCGGATAATCTTCACCTTAACTCCGTATTGCCGGTGGAAGTCCATGCAAAGTGTCTCCGCGGCACGCTTTCCTTCATCGTAACAAGCGCGCGGGCCTGTGGGGCTGACGTTCCCGCGGTAACCTTCTTTTTGCGGATTCTCGAGTGGATCGCCGTATACCTCTGAAGTGGATGCTTGGAGTATCACCGCTCCATCGCGGTATGCGAGTGTAAGCATGTTACGCATTCCATCGACATTTGTGCGTAGCGTGTGCACGGGGTCATATTGATAAATAGCAGGAGCTCCCGAACAACCAAAGTTCAAAATCCAGTCAACATGCTCTTTTGGGAAAAAGGGCTTAATGATGTCGTGCTGCACAAAACGGAACTGCGGGTTTGAGAGCAAGTGGTCGATGTTTTTGGTTGTCTTCGTGGTCCGCAGGTTATCAACGCAAATAACCCGGTGTCCAAGACCGAGGTACTTTTCACAGAGGTGCGAACCGATAAATCCCGCCCCTCCCGTTATAAGAATGGTTTTTTTGTTGTTATTTAGCCTCATTATCTCCTTCTGCCTTCTCTCCTATATAAAGGGTATTAAACCCTATATTACGACTTCGCTCGGAGAAAATGAGAGCAAGCTCTTATTTCCCCTCCTCGCTCGTCGTAATAAGCACTTCGTCTTGTATAAACTCCTTGGCTCGGAAATGAGAAAGCCTTGCTTTCTCATTTCTCTCGCTCTACATCGTTTATAATGGAAAATTCATCTGCGAGGTTTCCCTTCCGTCTCATTACTAAGAATCCTATACTACTGCCGCCAACAAGCAAAAGGAGGAAGAAAATCGCTAAGGGCCCGCTCCCTACGCCGGGAGCGCTACCAACTCTGGCGAGCGCCTGGTGTTTTTCGACCACCCTTTCGGCTTCTTCTTTGGGAGCTGGCGATAGCTTTTTCTCTGCAACGGAAGGTCGAGGAGGAACGACTTTCATGGGTAAGACCTTCGGCACTTCGGCTATCTGTGTTGTTGGTGGCTGTACTTGCAACACTGCAGTCTTGCCATTTGGATAGAGGAGTTCTGTATGTGTATCGTTTAAAAAACCTGTCACGGAACCGGGGAAAATTATTTCTTTTTTAGACAGAAGGAAGGAGTGCTCTGGAATGCGGAAATAGAGACCGCCGTGTTTTAGGAGCCAACCCGACAGGTCAAGCTCGTGACTTGAATTGTTTTTTATCTTTACAAAAAGCTCTCCGCTTTCTTCTGTCTGTGTAATAGAGAGAGCGATACTCTCCGCTTCAACCACCAGACGATCCCCGGCACTATATTCCCCCGAAGCGGCATCGAGCACTACTACGTATGTCCCGGGGTAACGGAAAATGTGAGAGACATGCTTCCCCTCTTTTGTTGTCCCGTCTCCAAAATTCCACATATACCGAGCGTTGGCGATAGCCTCCCCCTCGAAACCATATGCTTCTCCAAGAAATGATGCTCCCGCTCCGACTATCACTGTTTTTGTTTCCTTCTTTATCTTTACTGTTATCGTTTTTATTGGTGGAACCGCTGAAAAAGTAGCAGGTTGGCCGACCGTGGCACCCGTTTCCGTGCCCACCTCTTCTTCCGGTGGGGAGATCTCTTCTTCATTCTCACCCCCGCCACCTGTTACTCCCTGGTTTTGGGCTCGCGGTGAAGGCGTCCCAGTCATCCAGGAAACGCCATTCCATTGCATTGTCTCTTTCGTCGTATTATTACCCCCACTCCAACCGCTCGTCTGGTCAAGCTCGTCTATAATTGCTCCGCTCTGGTCTTTTAGGGCCAGATGCTCCCCGCTATTCCCCAAGGCTCCAGTGTACAGCAAATCAGCGACAATGCCTGGCACAGAGTCATCGTCGGGGCGCTCGAGGAGGAAAAACCCACCCGCCGCAATTGTCCCACCCAAAAGAATATTTGGCGAACCGTCAGCCGCAACGAGTTGCCACCCATCAAGGATAATGGCTTCACTGCCATCATTGTAGAGCTCAATCCACTCGTCGTTGTAAGAAGTGACTGTGCCCATCCAAGCAATCTCATTAATGCGTACGGTTGCCCCAACACTAAGCGGGAGTAAAAAGAATATGAAGAGTAATGCGCGAAACATTATCTTCCATTGTAAGCGCGTTGCGGACACGTGCAATTGCATCTTCTCTTGTGCTGTGTTCTACAACAAAACCGATCACTTGGAGTAATCGGTTTTGTTGTGCTAACCCTATTTTGTTTCGATGCGTAGTATTTCACGCAGCTCATTCTCTGGAATTTCTGGAATCGGTTCAGCCCCGCTTGCCACTTTGGGAACTTGCTCTTCTCTTTTAACTTCTTCCCTCTTAACTTGCGGCGGCGGAGTACTTGGTGGCGGAGACGGCGGAACGCTCGAAGGGGATGCTGGTGGAGGCGTGCTCGCTATGGTTACCTCTGTGGGCGCTCCCTCTCCTGTACGCGGGACATTTGGAATCCCCGCCTCTACCCTGCTAGGCGCCACTACCACTCCAGCATTTTTACCGGGTGTTTTTTCTTCCATTGCCGCATCAAGCGCGCGCTTAAGTTGAGAGAGGTTCTCCTTCAGCTTTCCCGTATTGTCTGTGCTGTTTTTTCGTAACACATTCAACGAAACCGGTTCAATCTTCTGGGCTTCCGAAGTAGAGGGATTAGCGTTTCTTGGAGGAGTCGCGGGCGAAGGAGGATTCTGTCTTACCGCCGCAAGCGCATCTTTGAATGAACTGTGACCAATGGGTGGCGCTGGCGGAATTGGCGGCGTGGACGGAACGCTCGGAACTGGTGGAATTGGCGCCGCAACTCTTTGTTCGGGGATCTTTCCCTCGACTTTGCTCGGGACAGGTCGCTCTCCCACCCTCTCTCTTGGGCGCTCATCCTTCCTCCACTCTTTCCTCTCTCCGCTACTCTGAGGAGTAATCGGGCGAACATCTTTCCGCTCTACTACTCCAACCTTCGGCATTATTGCAGACTTTTCTCCAATGGGTTTCGGAGGCGGAGGAACGGGCTCCAAACTTTTCCGGATTGCCTCCTCTACCTCGGAGCGTGGTTTTGCGTATGCCCTGCGCGAATGGCGAAGCACCTCAGGAACAAATGATCGTTTCGGCTTTTCAATCGGCGGAAGCGTCAAGGCGGAAAAGGGGCGGGATGCGAGACCATCAATCATGAGTTTCAGATAAATATTGTAGGCCCCTGTGCCCACGATATCTTCCGCGGTAAACGTCGGTGAGAACTCCTTCTCGAGCATCTCGGCGTCTTCTGCTCCGATGCGGAACGTAATAAGAGTACCTACGTTTCCGAAAATAGCATCCCTCACCTCGTCCTCCATCTGCCCCACATATTGGTGCGCAATGGTAAGTGATAGTTTGTATTTTCGTGCTTCTGAAAGAATGTCCGCAAATGTTTCGTTCGCGAAAGATTGAAACTCGTCTACGAAAAGAAAGAATGGCGGGAGCTTGGCAAGCTCGCTTGCTGTACAGTCTGCGCGGCTCATTGCTCCAAGGTAAAGTTTAATGATGAGCATGCTCCCCAAGAGACGCGCGTTCGTTTCTCCCATTCTCCCCTTGGAAAGGTTTAGGATAAGGATTTTACGCTTGTCCATCATCTCTCGAATATCGAAGGATGACTTTGGTTGTCCGATAATATTGCGAATGACAGGATTGGACACGAATTGCCCTACTTTGTTTTGGATTGCCGGTGTCGCTTCACGCGTGTATGTGTCGGTGTATTTTGCAAATTCATCAACCCAAAAGGATTTCACGATCGGGTCTGTTACATGCGAGACGACGTCTTTCCTGAAGTCTTTGTCGATGAGCATTCGGTTGACCGAGAGAAGCGTTGAGCCGGGATACTCGAGGAGTGCCAGAAGCGCATTTTGTAGAATGTACTCCATACGCGCGCTCCAAGCATCCACCCATATTTTCTTGAATGCGCTCATCAGGTTTGAGACGACGAGGTGGCGTTTGTCATACCCGACATCTTCCATGACGTTAAACGAAACTGGGTATTCCAGGTCAAAAGGAGCAATATAGAGCACATCATGAATGCGCTCTTCTGGAACATGTTCCAGAAGTTTTTCGGCCGATGAACCGTGGGGGTCGAGAAAGGCTAAGCCGTTTCCGTTCTGTATGTCCTGAATCGCCATGTTCTCGAGCGTAACCGACTTACCCATACCGGTTTTCCCAATCACATAGACGTGCTTCAAACGATCCAGAGCCTTAATGCCAAAAATCTTCTCCTTCCCTCGGTAGTTGGTCTTTGCAAAATATGTTTTTCTTTCTTCCCAGCGTTCCATAAGGAAAAACAAGCTCTATACTCTATATTATGTAACTAGTTCACGACTTGGTCAATTTGAAGCATTCACTGGTGCGGGCAGAAGCGCGTCACGCGTATACGTATTAGCGGCATCCCACATCATCCAGGAATCAAGGCCGACGTCGTATGTTGCTTGTATTTGCTTCCGCACCATTGCGGCATCATAGGTCGCGCCGAGATTAAAGTCCTGCAGCCATGGACGAAGCTTCTCTGAAGTTGAACTGGCCGTAAGCATTCTTTGGACACCGCGGTTCATCGAGTAATGCACCACTTCGTACGGATTCGCAGCCGGACTTGCAAGGCCGATAAAGCCCTTTGGGTAATGTGATGGATATACCATCGGGGCAATGTAATCAAAATATGGTTCGACATATTCGAGTATTTGCCCGATATTTAAGTCGTCCTTATTCGTCATGGTCATGCCAAACAAATCAGCCGAAAGCACGGGGACGATGCTTCGTTTTGCGATTGTATTTGATTCGTAGAACGATGGGTTTTTCAACGTTGTGTGCAAGTGCTTAAAAAAATCGCGCATAATCTTTGCCTTGCCCAGCGCCGGATCCGCAGCAATTCGAGCATTACTGTAGGAATAGTAAATGTCGCGCATATTACCGTCCGAGGGGAAGCGAATGTAATCAAAGTTGAGTTCATCAAAACCTATTTCGTAAGACTCCCTTGAGAGAGCGGTGGTGTAGTCCCACGCTTCTTTGGCGCCAGGGTCAATGAATGAGAGGCCCTTGTAATCAGTCCAGACTGTTGATGTCGCGCTTTCCTTCTTCACAGCCCACTCCGGTTTTACTTTCGAAAGGTACGGATCTTGGAAAACGGTAATGCGCCCGATAACATAAACGTTTCGCCTGTGGAGGTCGGCAATAAATTCCCGAATATCCTGAATGCGCTTCTCAGCTGCGCCAAATCGAACCAAGAGAGGATCCGTAACCTCGAAAGAGATGCGCCCAGAGTAATCCTTGATATCAATGACGATTGCGTTCAACTCCGTTTCATCGATAAGACGCACAAGCTCGGCACGACGCGACCGAGTGCCGGCAACCCAACTGGTCATGTAGATGGCTCGCACTTCCTCGGGCAATGCGACATGGGTCGCAACAAAAGGCTTCGGCTCTTCTCCGGCGGGCACGCCGTTTGCCTCACCAACGCCCGCCTCATACACAGCTGGCGCGAAAATAGGAACCCCCCAATGCGCAAAGGAGACAACTCCGCCCACGACAAAAACCCCCGCAAATATGAGCGCGGAGCGCGCTTTTATCAGGCGGAGTAGAGATGATAACGATTTAATTAGGCGCCTCTTCTTCACGGGGTGTTGGTCTACTAATGTTCTTTCTTGGGGCACTTTTTGTCACGGGAGGGGCAGTACGAAGAAATCGTTCCCGCGCGATGATGAGAAGCATGAGGACAGAAATGGAAAGGCCGAACGCAACGTAAAAAAACGTTTTCCAACCTCCCGGAAAACCTAAGAAAGGCATAAGAAAAGTTCCGATCCCCAATGCAAAAATTATCCAGTGTTTTTCCATACAATATTAGGATTAAGATTCCTTTAAGTATACCACAACCCTACGCTCCCGACACCACAATAACAAACTCTCCCCTCACTTTATCGGGGTTGGATTCCAAATACGCCATCACCTCCTTCGCGGTGCCCCGTATCACTTCCTCATGAATCTTCGTCAGCTCTTTGGCTACAACAACAAGGCGATTTTCGGAAAGGTGCTCCGCGAGCGAGGATAGCGTTTTCATGAGACGGTGGGGAGATTCACAGAAGACGACAGTCCGCTCCTCCTTCGCAATTTCACCGAATAGTGTTTGCCGCCCCTTTTTGTGTGGCAAAAATCCTAAAAAAAGAAACTCTGACGCCGGTACTCCGGAGATCGAAAGCGCCGCAACAACCGCTGATGGCCCGGGAATGGCAACAATGCTTACTTCGTCGCCAAAACGCTCCCGCACCAATGCGACAAGTTTAACCCCGGGGTCCGAAATGGTCGGGGTACCAGCATCTGAAACCAGGGCGAGATTTTTGCCCTCGCCAAGTAAGGCCAAGATTTTGTCGGTCTTCTTGAGGGTGCTCTGAGCATGATAACTCTCTACCGGGGTCTTTATATCATGCCGCAGAAGTAGCTTTTTTGTTACACGCGTGTCTTCGCACACTATCAAATCCACTTCCTTAAGTATCCTGAGCGAACGAAGCGTGACATCTTCCAAGTTCCCTATGGGTGTTCCCACAATGTAAAGCGTTGGCATGATTATGACATTATCAGTTCTTCAGCGATTTTATAAATGTCTCCGGCTCCTATCGTGAACACAACGGTTTCTCGGCCTGTATTCTGTTTCAGATATTCCCCAACTGATTGAAGGTCTGAAAACCCATGGGCCTGTTTCCCTGTGTGTCCAACTGCTTCAGCAAGCACGTGCGCGTTTATGCTCGGATCTTCTTCCTCGCGAGCGGCATAAATGGGAGCAATGAGCACTTCATCAGCATCCTCAAAACTCTTGGCAAAATCATTAAAAAGAAGCTTTGTTCTGCTGTAGAGATGCGGATGGAAAACGGCAATGATGCGTTTGGAGGGAAATTGCGCGCGCGCCGTTTTAAGCGTCGCCTTAATCGCGGTTGGATGATGCGCATAGTCGTCATATACAAGAGCACCTCTTGAGGTCTCTCCTTTGTATTCAAATCGTCGCCATGTGCCGACAAAAAAAGAAAGGGCCTCGCGGGCCGCGCTTTCGGCAATAGGAGTACTCTGTTTCATTTTATTGAACGCCGAGACGGCGCCGAGCGCGGCTTGGGCATTTTTCTTGTTGTGCTCGCCTGGCACATTGAGAGAGAGCGTGTTCACGTCCATTTTTGCATAATCGATGACAGAAGCGTTGATGTCTCCAACGGCCGACATAACAACCTGGTCGTTCGCGTTGGAAACGACAAAACCTCCTTTTGGCACCTTGGACGCAAGTTCATGAAATGCTTGCTTGATATTCTCGAGGTTCTTATAAAAATCGAGGTGGTCTTCCTCAATGTTAGTGATGACCAAAATGGCGGGATGGAGATGTAGAAAGTGCCGCTTGTGTTCGCACGCTTCAACAATAAAAAGGTCACTCTCTCCCGGTACAAAGTTGCTTCCGTACTTTTTCAGGAGACTCCCGACAATGACCGTCGGCTTATGTCCTGCGCGGATAAAAATCTCCGCAATCATTCCGGTCGTCGTGGTTTTCCCGTGTGTGCCCGAAATCGCTATGGTTAATTTCCCTTTTGACACAGTGCCAAGTGTTTCAAAGTAATTAAGGACTGGCACGGAGAGCGTACGCGCACGCATAAGTTCCGGATTATCCTCGGAAATAGCGGCCGTGTAGACCACCACATCAACATCGGCTGGAACATTACTTTCTCTTTGTTCAAATGAAACCCCAATCCCCTTTCGCTCCAAAAGCTCCGTCACTGGAGAGGGCTCTCGATCAGAGCCCGTGACAATCGCCCCCTCATGCAAAAAAAGCTGGGCAAGCGCCGACATGCCAATACCACCAATACCGATGAAATGGGCCTTTTTAACCTTCTTCACGTCGAAAGACATGGCTTCAGTATAGCGAAACAGATGACTGTTGACAACTATATGTAAAAATGGTAACAAACTATGAGTCCCCTCAAACGACTGGTGCGAACGATGGCAACCAAACTGAACAGACGCGACCAAGCTATCGTCGATTGGTTCAAGAAGAATCGTCCGGAAGATGCCCCAAACGTCAGGGATGTCCTTTTGGGAGACGACCCTCGTGATCGGGGTGTGCAAGCTCTCGCTGCCTGCGTTTTCGAGGCCGGACGCCAGTTCCAGAACGAAAACCCTGGCACTACGCCAGGTGACGTCAACTGTTACTTGCACGATGTCCCGCTTCCCGAAAAGCCGAGACCAAAGAAAATTGTCACCCGCAAGGATGGTGACTACTTCCGCGCGAAGGTCGGCGAAGGAGAGGAGGTCAAAGCCCTAACGGAATCCGGGGCCATTGCCAAACTTATCCAGACCCATCCTGAACTATTCGGGATTGAGATCGACTTTCAATAGATACAATTGCGAGTACGTTACGGGCGGGGGTGTTCTGCACTCCCGTTTTTTTATTGCCCCGACGTGATTGACGACAAAGAAAAAACCGTGTAATAAAGACAGAGAACTTCTACGCGGGTAGCGCTTCATGCGTTACGCAAGACACTCCGGAAACGCCCTGGTTGTGGTGTGTGGGAAGCGCTCCCTCGACCACCTCACCGGCTTTCGTGTCGGTTGGAATGATCGCTCGGATAAAAACGAGGCACCGCCATTCTTTGGAACGCTCGCGCAGTTCGCACGTTCCCAAAGCTGGATTACGCCGCACATTCTCGCCCCCGACATCACCGCCTTTACTGGAAATGTTGTCTCCGAAGCTGACCTGGACCGATGCTTTTACGCAAAGGGTGTGAGTATCTACTGGGGATGCGCCGCTGATGGGGTCACTATTCCTCCGGGGTATACTGCATTTTTCCCAACAGGCGACTGTCCAACAATCGTCGCCCATCACTACCCATCGCAGAAGCTAATTGCCGCACATGCAGGACTTAAATCACTTCTTCCAGAAGGGAAGGTTGTGAAGAATGTCCTCGCCTCGTTTGATGCAAAGATCCCCAGAGAAGAAATCTTCGTGCACGTTATTTGTTCTATCGCACCGACGCACTTTGTATACTCACCGCACCACCCACTCTACGGTGAGGGGAACAGAAAGATCTTGGATGAGATCCGCGCAATAGACAAACGATCGGCAAGCGATGAGGGTGAGATCAATCTCTATCGCCTCATCCATTCGCTGTTACGCCAAAACGGAGTGCCCGCCCAAAACATAGACACGGACGGGCTCGATACATTTAGTGACGCTGATCTTTGGAGTCACGTGCGAGGAGAACAAGGACGCAACGGTATTTTTGTCATCAATAAAAAGCCTAGAGACGCCTCGGATAGCGACCGAGGCTTTTGTTTTTCTTAGAGCCCGCTCACCTCTTAAATCTCGTTGACGAGTTTTGTGAACTGATCCCCGCGGTCATATTCATTCTTGAACAAGCCGAAAGAGGCAAACGCCGGAGAAAAGAGAATCGTATCCCCCCGCTCCGCTTTTTTCAATGCCATTTCAAGCGCCTCTTTCAAACTGAAAACTTTAATTAGGGTGTAGGTTGCAGGTTCTAGGTGTAACTTTTCTGTGCCAGTACCAGGAAGTAGCACGACTGTTTTGCAATATGTTGGCAATACTTCCAAAAGACCTCCCATGTCGAGCCCCTTGTCTGCGCCGCCCATAATGAGGATGGTATTGGGCGCTCCTTTATGAAGCGTCTTTAGCGATGCGAGGGTCGCGTCGGGCGAAGTTGCGTTCGTATCGTTATAGAACTTCAGACCATTTATTTCGCGTAGAAGCTCGATTCGTCCAGGTAGACCCTTGAACGCTTCGAGTGCTTTTTTTGACACCTCGTCAGAAACACCGAGCGCGCGAACCGCCTCAAGCGCAAGTGATGCATTGTAACGGTTGTGGTCGCCCGGGATGGCGAGCTTCCAATGCGTGGGAAGCCCGGCCTCATCTGCGACCACGACCGTTCCGTGGATATCTTTTTTGTACTTCTCAATTGCTCCTAAAGCCTGACTCCCAACAATGAGTGTGTCGTCTTGTTTTTGGTAAAGAAAAATGTTCGCCTTGTCTTGAAGATACGCATCCATATCCCCTTTGTAGTAATTCATGTGGTCAGGATATAACGTCGCAAACACAGAAATGTTCGGACTTATCTTGCTTTCTCCGAATCCTTGGAGTTGCCACGAATCGAGCTCAAAGACGCCAATCGATTGGGCTCGTACTTCCTTGAGGAGTGGGAGTGTGGCAACGCCGCGAACATTGCCGCCCAAAAGCACATGCTGCCCCGATGCCTTTAGGACATCCGCGATCATATGCGTAATGGTGGACTTACCCCGCGTGCCCGTTACTCCGACGATCGGTATTCCGGCAAGACGCGCGAAGAGCGACGCGCTCATCTCTATGGGGATGTTGCGCTTCCTTGCTTCATCAATATACGGAGAATGAGATGGCACCCCTGCCCCGCGCAAGATAAAATCCTTGTCTTGAAAATCTTCCAGGCGATGTTCCCCGAGAACAAAGGATACGTTCGGGAAGTGTTTGAGCTTGTCTGTTGATTCTCTAAGATCTTCCTCCGACTTGAGATCGGTCACCACGAGTGAGGCTCCGCACTCAGCTAAAAACGCGGCATCACCAACGCCCCGCCCAAGGAGCCCGAGACCAGCTACTGTTATTTTCTTGCCGCGAAATGGTTCACAAAAATCCCTTTGCATATTCATATTCTACAACACATATCGGCCTAGATATGTGACAGGTCGCCATGGGTTGATTGAAAAAGACTTGACTTTTCAGTAGTATTATGATACAATAATAAAGGTACCAACGCTCCCTTATGCGGGGAGCCCTTCGGAGGAACGCACATGAACATGTTGATGAAGCAGCTGATGGTTCAGTGGTTCGCGTACCGCCTCGCTTGCGGCCCAAACTGCGAGTGCGCCGCGGAAACCTTGCGGCACCTCGAACTGCTCGCACGGCTTGAGCAGGTCAAGCGTCGAGCCCAGGAACAGCAGCGCCGCAACCAGATGGTCGCAGTCGCCGGACGCTTGAGCCCCGCGATGGCGTTCATTGTCGAGAGCACCTTGGCACAGGCATCGATCGACAGCGAGGTCGCCGAGGTCACGTTCAAGGCCACGTCGATCAGCTCGACCGGCATCTCGATGGCGACGGTTACGATCGACCCCGACGGCTACTCGGCGGAGTCGGTCTCGCTCGAGGTCAGCGTCGACCACGAAGATGTGGTCCACGGCGACGGCTTCACCATGCACCCCGTGGACGACTGGCACATCCCGGGCGGACACCTTGACGATGGGATCTCCACCGAAGCGGCGATGCGCGAAGCTCTGGCGGAGGCCAACTTGGCAATCGTCGGCGGCGGATCGCTTCGTGACGTGGGTGACCAGTGGGAACGGAGAATGGCAGACCTTCAAGCGAATCTGCCCTTCGCCGACTTCGGGACTCGTCGCAGTTCGAGTTGGGCCCACAGCCACCTCACCGAACGGGTCGCCGCCATGAGAAGTCGGAATGGACGGCAGCGTATGCCGCTCAATATCATGGCACTCGAGCCCTCGGTTGAGTCGCGGCGGCCTCCGCAGCGTTTGCTGGCTTCGCCGCCGGCGACGCTGAGGCTGACATACCAGCCGTAACGGACTGAAGAAAAAATGGCGGGAGCGCATGAGCGCGCTCCCGCCATTACTATTTTGGGGGAGAAAAATACTCCTCTTTTTTTATGCTACAATGGCTCATTATGGAATTGGTTACTCTCATCGGCTTTCTGGCAGGCACCTTTACGACGATTTCATTCTTGCCGCAAGTTATCAAAATTTGGAAAACAAAGGAGACAAAAAGTATTTCACTTTTAATGTACGTCTCCTTTACCGTGGGTGTCGCTTTGTGGCTATGTTACGGCATACTGCTTAACGAAGCACCTTTATATGTTGTAAACGGCGTAACTTTGGTACTCACATCTTCGGTCCTCTTCCTCAAGATCAAATACGGCTAGTACTACTAAAAAGGCGCGCCCATGGCGTGCCTTTGCATTACCTTTGTAATCAACGCGAGAGTGTTAATCCGCCCAAGCGTGTGAGGATGCGATCCAACAGTACAAAGGTAAAGCCGAGACCGGAGGCAACAGCAAGCGAAAGGAAAAATGCTTCATCGAGCTGTCCGTTGTGGAGAAACATAAAGATACCGCTTGAAACTACCGCGCCAAGATACAAGAACGGGAGCAAGACCTTCATTTTCACAACCCCGTATTTATTCTTTCCACATACTACAGGCGATCAAGAAGAAGTCAAAAAACACTCCAATGATCTTGAGATTGTTGGAGTGTTTTTTGATCCGCGAGAAAGATATCTACTGCGCTGATTTTAAATACTTAAGCATCGTGTCTGCGCCACTCACTTCAAAAGGGTCTTGGGGGCTGTTATCCATAAATCCCGGCTCTATGAACGCCTTTTTGATTTCGCCATCTTCGACATAAGCACTATAGCGCCATGAACGAGCGCCAAAGCCGAGGTTATCCTTGCGCACGAGCATGCCCATTTTTTCGGTGAATTCACCCGATCCGTCAGGGATGAGCCGCACCTTTTTAAAACCAAGCTTTTTGCCCCACGCATTCATTACGAATGTATCATTCACTGAAAGGCAGAAGACATCATCAATGCCAAGTTTCTTAAATTCGTCGTAATGATCTTCGTATCCGGGGAGGTGCCTTGAATCACATGTCGGCGTGAATGCTCCCGGCAATGCAAAGAGCACCACTTTCTTGCCCCTGAAAAGATCGCCTGTAGTGATGTTCTGCCAATCACGCGCGTCATCTCCGCAAACATTTTCATCACTCACCCGAGTGCGAAACATCACATCGGGAACATGCTTTGGTAATTGCGGTGTTTTAGTCATGCTTTTTTATATTCTTGATTATGAATAATGTTACAAATGGGCGTGGAGAGATTCGAACTCTCAACCCTTGCGGGATACGCTTCTGAAGCGTACGCGTATGCCAGTTCCGCCACACGCCCAAAGATATTTAAAGAATAGAGGAACCCAAAAGGAAAGGCAATTCTATATATAGCGAGAGCCCCAAGCGGAGACGCGTTAGAACGCGTTCCGCAAGGGGCTCCATTGCGACGTGGCCGACTGACGTTAGTGGCGTGCGCCGCATGCAGACGCACGCGAACGCCGATCTGCCTCGGCCATGCAGACGCCCATGAAGATACTCAAGAGCGCGACGCACACGCCGAGCATGATGACGATCGGGTCGGTGGCGGTGTAGATGAGCGCGAGGAACTGAGCGAAACCGGTGATGAATTCGATCATTGTGGTCTCCTTGGTCTTGGGGGTTGGGAGTCTAGCCGACTTCAGGTCGGCCGATGCGCCAGTTGGCGCGAATCCAGTCGGCGAACCGTTTCGGCCAATTGATCATCCATACGGCCTGCGCAAAACAGCAGAGCGAGATGATGATCAAGATGGTCAAGGCGACTACTTGAGTCGTCGTCGGGGGCGCTAGGTTCAGGATTGAGATGTTGACGAACACCACAGTGAGCCCACCCAACACAAACCAGTAACCGCGTGTAGTGGGACCATGAGCAAAGCCTCGCGGGGCCAGAAGGGCTAACACGGCACCCACAAGAGCGAGCGCCACGAGCACGTTCGCCATGCTTTCTTCCTCCTTCAAGGTACTTCTCCACGGCCCAATGCCGTAGAGGGTCTCGGTTCCTTAACCGATTATGCTTTAATTATATCATATTTCACATATTAAGTCAACCTTGAAGACGGGCTTGAAAAACCAGCTCTGTTGGGATATTCTCGGCGGAGACCCAGTGGAGAAAAACCATGTCTCTCGTCTGCCATGAATGCGGCAATGACATACAGCCAAGCGATACCCTCCCCGCGCGCGAAGGTGGGATAATTCATCCTAATGTGATTTCACTTGCCTGGTTCCCTGACGGAAAGACATGGACGCGTGTGTTCGTGGAAGCGCCTCAAGGGATAGCGTGCTGCCTCGAATGCGTCGGGCGAAGTGTCCCTGGATACGATTTTGAACGCCTGACAAAGCTCACTCATGTTTGCGATGCTTACAACGCCGAAGTGACGCTTAGGCGGCACGAGCAGAGCATGGAGGGTAAATGGATAGATATGGGAGGAAGGGAATTCAAGCGAAAACTCAAACTCGAAACTGCTTGGGAAGAAAAGTTGAAATTGGTCCCGACTGACGTCTGCCTCCTATGCAATGCAGACGTGTCGACAAATACAAAACCTTTTTTCACTTTCAAGGTGATGGACCGAGCTCATGGAGAAAAGCGACGTTCAGGCTTCGGTTCTTACCAATGGTCCCATATCAAGACGGGTGCAACTCATTTCTCTATCTGTTTTGCCTGTTGTCACACCCACCTACCTCGCATATTCGAACAGATAAGCAACGAGCTCCGACAGACAGGGCAGTCAAACTTAGGTGAAGTTTGCAAGTCAGAACTGGTCATATCACCCGAGGTGATTGATGAACTCCTTAAGGAGTCTGGCAACAAGTTTGTCCAGTAATCACAGCAAACCCACGACATGTCGTGGGTTTTTAAAAGTCAGATGTTGGTGGGCGTGGAAGGAATCCTTCGACTTCGCTCAGGACAAGTCGAACCGGAGTTTATCCGCCTCTGGCGGAACCTCTGTCTTATAATTGCAAACGAGGAAGAAAATGAAAATGCTATTTTCATTTTCTCCGAGCGCCGCAATTATATCTTGTGCATATAAACACAAACGAGGGAGAAAATGAGAGGGCGTACTTCTCTGTGTGCGGGCGGAAAGAATCGAACTTTCGACCTCTGTCTTATCAGGACAGCGTTCTACCACTGAACTACGCCCGCACACAAAAAACTAAAAGAGCTCTCTCACTTTTCCCGAGTGCCGTGTTTATATCATGATATACATCATGATATCAAGGACAGCGTTCTACCACTGAACTACACGCCCTCAGCAATGGCGTCATAGTACCAAAAAACCTCTATCCTCGCAACGGATTTGCATAAAAAAAGACTTGTGGTATGCTTTTCAACTGGGAGCAAAACCAGGAGGTTGAGTGGTAATGAGGGACACGCATGCGGTTTAAGAGCGGTGAAAATGGTACACCGATTCGGGCAGATGAGGGAAGAAGTCGTGAACCGGGAGACAAGCCGGCCACATCCGCACCAAAGAACCCACGCACACAGGTGCGCCGACACCAACGTGCACGAGCACGAGTACGCGTCAAATCTCCGGACGACCCGCGCCGTCTCCCTTCTCAACTACAATTGGCGGAATCTACCGCGCGATAAAAGCACCGTATCCCGCAGCGTTACAGACGCTGCTTTTTAATGCTTGCATCTATGTTACAATACCCCTCATGAGCGGAGACATATCTCAAAAAATTGTTGGTATCTACCACAAGAACTGCTTGGACGGCACAACTGCCGCCGCAGTGCTTCTCAAGCGATTCCCCAACGTACAGCTCTACTCCCTTGTGCGCTGGTATACCCCAGAGGACTTTGACCGTATACTCCATGATGTCGATGATACGACTATTGTCTACATTGTTGACTTCGGCTTAAACGAAGCAGAAGCTGTAAAACTTGCGGACAAGGCAAAAGAGGTAATCAACATTGACCACCACATCGGAACGAAAGAGGAAATCGAGAGCTTTGCAAAAAATCGCAGCAACTTCACCTTCATCTTCGACAACGACCACGCAGGCGGCTCGCTTTCATGGATACACTTCTACGGCGAAGAGGGCATGCCAAAGTTTGTTCGCCTTGCCGAGCAAATTGATCTCTTCAAATTCACTCCGGACAATGAAGCCCACTCTCTTGCGGCAAATGCCACCTTTCTTATGAACAAACCCGAGGTGGTAAAAGAATACCTAGATGGAGACATAACTCCCCTCCTCCAAAAAGGAGCGGCGATACAAGAATTCCAAAATGCACTCGTCGAAGAATTCATGATAGGTGCCGAGCCGACTATGCTTAAGATCGGTGAGAAGCTTGTGCGCGCATATAATGCACCCGTCTTTCTCCGCTCAGAAATCGGCCACCGTCTCTCGACACAGTTTAATGAAGCGGTTGTCATTTTTCGCTTTATGGGAGAAGGCGTCCGATTGAGTTTTCGAGGAAACGACACCGACAACCCTTCCGCCATGGAGCTTGCAGAAGCGCTTGGGGGCACAGGTCATCGGAATGCCGCAGGAGCCTTCGCGACTACCGAACAATTCATGAACATGATCGTCCACAAATAAAAAACGTCACATTGACGTTTTTTATTTGTAAAAAATGAGGAGAGATGCTTTTTATTTTGTTCCGTTCACTACAGTCTCAACTTAGGGTTCCGAGACCAACACCTTCGTCTCACTTGTGATGAGACGATCGCCTGATAAGACCTTAAACAATGTTTGAGGTCGCCTTATCTGAAATAGTTCCACGAGCAGCTTCCGCTACCCGTGCCTTGTTACGACTTAGTCCCTGTCACCGAGCTTACCTTAGG
>JACQLS010000025.1 GCA_016204005.1 Parcubacteria group bacterium
CTCAAAAGATAACATATTATAGTATATATGTCAATATAAAGTGTAGAGGCGTGCTATACTGTTTGCATGAAGCCCAAAGAAAAGGAGTTCCCTATAGCGCATTGGAGCTATTCGTCATTGATGACGTTTCTCCGGAACCCTCTCGCGTGGTACAAGCGTTACGTCGAGGAAGTATACGATACGCCCTCTACCCCGTCTTCAATCGTCGGGCGCGCCGGGCACACAGCACTCCAGCATTTTTACGGCGGAATAGAAAAAGACGGGGCTGTAGACCTCGGCCTTCGGTACCTCCGTGATGTGCCTGATTTCGAAGTCAATTTTGGTAAAGCAAAGAGCCGTCTTGCCAAGAAAAAGAAACGTCTCCAGATGGAGCGTGATTACCTTCGCGCTATAGCTTTCTATCTCGCGCGCCCGCCACGGCACAAAGTGCTTGGTGTTGAAGTGAAGGGTATGGCCAATGTAAAGGGACTTCCGCTCCCCATTAAAGCTGTTTCTGATTTGGTTGTTGAGTCACGCGTTGACCCAAGGGGTGTCGACATCGTTGATCACAAGTTTGTTGATTTCAGAAGCCCCCTAGGTTCACAAAAGACCCTCTTCGTTATTCAAGCAATCTTTAATTACTACACTGTACAAAACGAGTTCAAGCGGCCAGTCCGCCGCTTTATATTGCAGGAATGTAAGAAAACAAAAAATGCCGACGGGTCTTCCCAAATGCGGCGGTACATCATTAACTACGATGAATGTGAAGACGAGTTTAAAACTTTTCACCGCCTCTTGAATGACGCCACGGCAGAGCTTGCGCGAACGCGCACCTTTCTCCCCAATCCCTCCGACATGTTTGAAGGAGAAAACTCCTTTGATATTTATCGCCTGGGTCTCTAAGGCAAAATGAAAACGCGGCAGTCAGGTCATGACTTGCCGCGTTTGCCCGTAAGCGGGCGAAGTAGAACTCGGAACGCCCAAATAAGGATGGCGAAGGCGATTCCGTAAACAAGGATCATGTGTAGGAGGGGACGTAGTTCGTCCACCGTCCCGACCGCGACCGACGTGAGGACCCCGGGAGCGAAGTAGTGGATCGCTCCGAGAGCTACGAAGGCCGTGATCGTTATCGCTATCCTCCGGGGTGTCCCGAGGAAGAAGCGGAGAAAGCGTTGCATGGTGTTCCCCTCCCTAGTACATGCGGCAGGCGAGCTTCACCGAGAAGAAGACGGTCTTCACGGTGGAGACGACGACGGCGCCGATGAGGTGCCAGACGCTTCCAAATAGCCTCTTCGGGTCGAGCGCCAGTACGTCACCGATGACGTGGGTGAACCCACTCCAGACCGGCTTCCAGGTCTGCTTCAGATCTTCCAAGTATTTCGACATGGTCCCTCCATTCCAGCTTTAATTATATCACACTTTATATAGAAAAGCAAGAAAACACAACCAACAAAAAACCCGGTACTAGCCGGGGTTTTTGAGGGGTTATTCCTCTGCGTCTTTTGCGAGAGCTTCGTCAATCATGAACTTCAACGATTCAAAGGATTGCGCGCCGGAGATCGAGCGTGCCCTACCATCGGATTCTATGAATACGCTAAATGGTGTTCCGAAGTTGAGACCGAAAGCTTGTGCCGTTTCAAGACCGTCTTGGAGCTGGCCTTGAATCTTCTCATTGTAATCAGCTTCCTTAAGGCATTTTTCGAAGTCTTTACGGGGAAGGTCTACGTCTTCCGCGAGGTCGGGGAGTGTCGCAAGATCAAGCCCGTCATTTGATGGGGTAACAGTAAAGACGCGGTCTACGTATTCCCAGAACTTAACTGTTCCACCAAGCTCTGCTGCGCACTCCGCGGCCTTTGCCTCGGGGAGTGCTTTGGCGTGGAGTTGCGTGAGCGGCGCGTGGCGGAAAATCCATGCGACCTTTCTCTCGTCGCCATACTCCTTCATGACGAGCTTCATCGTCTCGTGGAAGTCTTTGCAGAAAGGACACTCGAGATCAGAATATTCAACAATGACGACGGGAGCGTACGGGTCGCCGAGAACGTGGTCCTTTGGAGAAACGGGCTCCATGACCTCTTTGGGGTCGATTACGGCTTCGGGGAGAGCCGCGGTTGTGCCATTGCGGGAAGAGTTAAAGAGGACTGCTCCGGCAATAATAACTCCCGCGAGGACGATAGCGCCCGGGATGTAAAAACGCTCGAGAGATTGAAGATTGTTGTTCTCCATGGGTACGTTGTTAGGAAATAATTACGTGCATCGTACCATAAGCGGCACGGTATTGTCTATAGCAATCTACTTGAGAATCCGCTTTGTCTCCGTCTTGAATGCTTCAACATTTGGCTGGTCAAAAGCATCTACGTTTAAGAGTTTTGCCAGGTACATCATCTCAAACATTTTGTATTGGAGGAATGAGCCAAGCGAGTGCGCGGATATGTCGGGGAACACCACTTCCATAAACGGCAGTGCGTGGTTTTTGTATGCCGCTTTTGTCCCTTCAAACATTGCGGTGATAATGGTGTTGGGCGTTTTCCCCCTCAACTCTGGCACGAGGCCCGCAAACAAACCTTCTTCGAAAGTTCTTTCGGGGCCAGTATGTTCCGCCACAACGAACGTGGTTACTTTGTCTTTGGGGCCTCCGATATACAATTGGCCAACAGAGTGGAGATCGTTTGAGCCAATAGAGACAGTGGGTGTGATTCCCATATGGATGACTTGTCCGTGAAGATCGTTCTCTTTTCCGACCGATTCACCCATAAGCTGGCGGTACCACTTGCCCAGGGACTCAAGACAGGGATTAAAGAAAAACGTATCGTGTATCGTATACCCTTCTTTGTGAAGTGCCCATAGTGCAATTGCCGAAGCGAGCGCCGGGTTTTCCTCGACTGACAAGGAAAGGCAGGTTTTTTGTATTGCTAGTGCCCCTTCCCGCATTGCTCGTATATCGATGCCCGCGGCCGCCAGAGGAAAGAGCCCTACCGCGGAGAGTACCGCGAAACGTCCGTTCACTTTTTCCGGAACGGTGAGCACCGCGATAGCGTGTTCATCGGCCTTTTTTTGGAGTGGCGAGTTTGGATCGGTAATGACGACGAATCGGTCGCTCATGTCCCCAAGGTTTTGTTCGAGCTCCACCCGTACATATTCCGCGTTCGCAATCGTTTCGGCCGTGCCACCCGATTTGCTCACGAGGCATATGAGTATCTCTTCGGGGGAGGTGACACGCTCTTTGAGCAAAATCATAAGCGCGTTTCTGTATCGCGCATCAATCGTGTCAAGAAAGAGGAGTTTAGGAAAACGTTTCAACTCCAGTGCATCCACAAAACCATGCAGTGCATCATACACCGCTTTTGTGCCAAGATTTGAGCCCCCAATGCCAAGGACAACAACATACACAAGTTTGCCGGTTACTTTCTCTGCAATGAGTGTTTGGACGGCAGTAAGAAGAACCTCGTCTCCGGGAAGGTTTGCGAAACCTTCTTCCTTATCGTATCCGCCATCATCAATCGTTTTTTGCACATACGCTATATACGGGGCAAGGATTTCTCTGCCCTCTCTGAATACATTATCCCGAACCCCAATTGAATCTTTAAAATTAAATTGCATAGAATGACAATTGCGACAGCTATAATCAAAGTATACACTATAAGACATGACAGAAAACAAACATCTCCATGAAGTCGCGATTACGGCAATTATTGCGAATGCAGAGGGGAAGTTCCTCATTATTCGCCGTTCGCCAACCAAGAAACGCTTTCCCAATATGTGGACTGTCCCTGGCGGAAAGCTTGAGACAGACGACTATCTGAAGCTTAAAAAAGATACCGAGTTTTATTGGTACAATGTGCTTGAGCGGACGCTTCGACGTGAAGTTAAAGAAGAAGTTGGGCTCGACATCGACAATATTGAATATCTTACAAGTCTCGCAACCGTTCATGAAGATGGGAGCCCCTCACTCGTTATCTCGTGTGTCGCAGATTATGCGGGGGGTGAAGTGACGCTCCAGGAAGGGGAGACGGACAAATTTGCATGGGTGGCACTCAATGAAGCGAAGGGCCATAATCTTATTGACGGTATTTACGATGAGCTCGTCTTGGCAGAGAACCAACGGATACGCCGCAAAAGGGCAGAGTGGAGCAGGTCATAAACACGGCTCTCGAATAATCCCCACCCCGGAATCGGGGTGGGGATTGACTATTTTAAACAGCCATGCTATAGTCTTTAGCGAAGCAACAAGCCTGGAGGTCACGGATGCTACGAGTTCGACAGTCGACCGCAACAACGGTTGCTGTTTTGGTTCTTGTTGTCAGTTTTTTCTTCATGATGAGTTATGTTGCTCCGCCAGCGAACCTTGCCTCGGTCATTTCGGCTCCCGACGACGACGAGGTGTGGTGCAGTGACTCGGTTAACAAGAGTCTGGGTGCCGACCTTCGATTCGTCGAATGGACGTGGCATGAGAAGACGGTAGCTGCCTTCTTCCCGGCCGGTCCTGAAGTGACCGTCGAGGTTGGCCAAGACGGCGCTGTGCACTTCCGGCGTGGAAGCCGAGCGATCAAGGTCATCTTTGACGAACCCCATCAGATCGTCAAAGACCCGTCGAAACAGGTCGGCAACATGTTGGGTTGGTTGCAGATGAGTCCGGACTACGTCTATGTGACGTGGGTTCCGGACATCCGTGATCTTCCATCGATGTCGGCGGAGTGCGTTGCGAATATGTTCCCCGATGATCCAGCGATGGCCAAGGTTAGGGCACTCGCGAAAAACTAGTCGGCTTCGGCCGCAGGCTCTCCCGCTCTTATGCGAAAGCAGATGAGGGGAGAGCTTTTTGTATTTAAAAAACCGCCGGAAGGGCGGTTTATCTATGTGTGTTGGCGAAGTCACCTACACCGTCAGGGTAGTTGCCGGTAAAGGGGCCGTCGTAAAACGAATCTTTCGTAAGAGGTGAGCTTGGTCCGCGTGCGGCAAGGATTGCATCGATCACAAGGTCATTCGGGAGATAGCCCAAACTATCGAGTCCGCAGTCGCGAGCAATCGCGTCGACATCTCCATTGTGCTTCCTTGCGATGAGATCTTCTCCGTAGCGATACGTGTCCATTCCGTAGTAGTCGGGATACAGATACATATCGGAAGCAACACGTCCGTCTACTCTTGTCGCACCCGACTCTCGTGCCATGGCTACCGCCCTTTTCATCGTGTTGCCGCGAACCTCTGAATCATCGGCAATCGTTACGTCTTTCCCCTTAAGCACAGCGGGTCTGGGCCGTAGCTTCGATTTGACGAGTTCTGCGCGGAGCTCGGCGATCGGATCAATGAACGTGCGTCCGACAGTGTGTGGGCGGAAGAATGCCCATGGGGTGAAGCGTACCCCAGGATACGTCCGTTTGATTTCCTCATAATATCCTTGCGTCGCCTGATTTCCGGAATCAGGCACGGGGACGATGATGTCAGTTGGGGCTCCGTGGAGTCGCGCAAGACGTTTGCCCATTTCTTCTCGCGCTCTGCCTACCTCAACGCCATGGGCGACGCTGTGCGGAGACATGAAATAGATGAACTCAAAAATATCAAAACGAAGTTCTGCTTTCACGCCCTGGGGGAGCCACGATTGGCTCGTCATGCGTCCATCTTTAACGACGACCAGTTCCCCGGGATTAATGTCTCGCAGTAGTGTCGCGCCGATTTGCGGCTGCGTGAACGCGCAGCTTTCTGAAGCGATGAAGATGTCTCCATTTCGGAGACCAATCTGGAGCGGGTGAAAGCCGAACCTATCTCGAAGCGCGTACAATGTTTCATTAAAAAGGACAATGAAGCTGAAAGATCCGCGAAGTTCCCGCGCAACGTCTACAAGAGCATCAGCAAAGTCTTCACGCGTTGAACGTCTGATTATCTCTGCTATCGTCCGCGTGTCAGAGACGGTTTCTTCATCGGGAATCCCGTACTTTTTCCGGAGTGAATGAATATTCACCACGTTGCCGTTATGGCAGATATCGAATTCCTGCCCGTGGAAAGAGTCGCGTACTGGCTGTAGGTTCTCCTTCGAATCTGCGCCGGCATTAGGGTAACGGGTGTGCCCCGCACCGATTCTCCCCGGCATCTTTTTGAGTTCTTCTTTTTTGCCGACCGCTTCTTTGACCTCTCCCATGCCACGCAGGTCATGGTGGTTAGCGCCGGTGGCGGTCACAATACCAGCCCCGCCTTTGCCGCGCGGCTGTATCTCGAGAAGGCACATATAAATATCAGGAGCCGCGGTTTCTTTCTCGTTCGCTACCCCGACGATGCCGCACATAGGACCTCCCGTACGCTTCGGTTTCTTACGCCACTATACGCTGTGGGATGACTTTCTTCAAGATGCTCTTACATGTTACAATTTGCGAATGGATCCCGATAGTGACCGCGGTCGCGTTTATCACAGTCAGGGAGGGACTCTTTATAATAATTATTGGACTTCTTAAATTAATTACGCACAGTGCGCAGTCAAGCTGACCGCGACCTGTCACTATCGGGATGGATATTATAAAAGCGACAGGAGAAAAAGAAGTATTTGAGCACCAAAAGTTATGCTCCTCCTTGCGCGCGTCCGGCGCGCCGACCGATGTTGCGGATAGGATTTGTGAGACGGTCGCAAAAGAGATCAGCCCCGGAGCAACAACATCAGACATCTTCCGTAGCGCTCTTCGCTATCTGGTCAAAGAAAACATTGGCCTCGCCGCGCGCTATAGTTTGAAACGGGGCATGGCGGAACTTGGCCCAGCGGGTTTCTATTTCGAACAGTTTGTCGAGACACTGCTCCGAGCGGAAGGGTACACGACAGAGCGCAATCAATTTCTCCGAGGAGAGTGCGGGACACACGAGGTGGACATAGTTGCCCATAAAGGCAACGAGCATTATTTCATTGAGGCGAAGTACAAAAACAAGCCACACCTGAAGACCCATATTGATGTGGTTGCTTATGCATGGGCGCGGCTAGACGATATTAGGCGCGTTGAGGAAAAGCAGGAGAATACCAAAGCGGCCCATTACGCATGGGTTATCACAAACACGAAGCTCACCTTGAGCGCCATTCAATATGCAAACTGCAAAAAAATAAAAACAACTGGTTGGAGCAATCCAAGCGAAGGGGCGCTTGAAGACTTAATTACGAAACACGCGCTCTACCCCGTGACAGTGCTTCCTTCGGTCAATAGCCATGCGCTTGAAGTGTTTGCGAAAAACGGCATGATGCTCGCCCAGGACATTATCCCTTACACAGCAGAAGCCCTGGAAACCAAGTTTGGGATTAAAAAAGCCGTTGCTGCAAAGATCAACAGAGAGGCGCAAGCTCTCCTGGCTACCAGGGGCTAGAACGGAAGCGATAGTGGCACGGCACCAACCTTCTTTTGTTCCCAGCTTGAAGTGTTCAGCTTAATTTCTTTTACGGCATCCCAGTCTTTGTATTTGAGGTGGCCGTTTTTGAGCGCATACTCATATACCTCTTTGGTGATGCGCACATCGTCAATGCAGTATTGCCGCACTTTATCTACTTCTCCCTTTCTCCACCACTCTATTGCTTGGAGTCCGTTGCCTGATTTCTTAACTCCCAATGTTGCTTCCGCAACCGTGTCCAGTTTGACCCGATGCCCAAGCACGTTTTTTATTTCCGAGAGAAGGTCGACGCTTTTCTTTTGCGAGAGGTCACCAAGATAGTACTTATTAAGGAGAGGAATGTCGAAGTGGTCAGAGTTGAAGCCGATCAAGACGTCCGCCTGTTCAAGGATTGGCCAGAGATTGGGTAGTTCTTCCTCAAGGTAGGAAGCGTATGAATCCGTCGCGGAATCATAGATACACACAAGCGACATGTCTAAAAGGGTCGGGTCATTTCCGCCGACGTCCGCAAACATGTTTTTTGTTTCGACATCGAGAACTATCTTTCTCATCCCGATAGTGTTAGGTCGTGCTAGCACGACCGTAATTTAAATATTTGGTAATAGGTTTATTCATACGATTGTATACCGAATGTGGCAGGGATACGTAACGTTTGTCCCAACACTATCGGGACTCATAAAATGATATTGTAGCAGATTGAGCGAGAGTGTAACATGGAAGTATGGAAAAAGAGGTCTATTTCGACAATAACGCCACGACCCCGGTTGCTCCGGAGGTGCTTTCCGCAATGCAGCCCTATTGGGACGTTACGTTTGGGAATCCGGGGAGTATGCATAGCAAGGGGCGAGAAGCGCGCAAGGCGGTGGAAGAAAGCCGTCTCATACTCGCGCGGCACTTAAGTAAGGAGGGGGGAATCACCTTCACTTCGGGCGCGACAGAGAGTATTAACTTTGCCTTGAAGGGTGTTTTACAGGCGGCCAAAATGCGGGGGAGAACGCATGTGGTCACAAGTCTCGTTGAACACGACGCAGTCCTCGAGACGCTTGCCGCCATGGGAGATTGGGGCATTGAGACGACGTATCTTACCCCGGATAAAAACGGGCGAGTCGCGGTAGAGCAAGTGCGCGAAGCACTTCGCGAGAACACAGCGCTTGTTGCTATCATGCATGTGAATAATGAACTCGGTACCATTTACCCCATTAATGAAATCGCACGTGAGGTAAAGGAGTATGATCCGGAGATTGTCATGTTCGTCGACGGCGTCCAAGGGTTTGGGAAGCTCCCCGTCGATCTTTCAGGGATTGACCTCTATGCTGTCTCCGCGCACAAACTTCACGGGCCCAAAGGCGTTGGGGCGCTCTTCATTCGCAAGGGGGTGAAGATACAGCCACTGCTAAATGGCGGGGGGCAAGAGTATGGCCTCCGCTCGGGGACCGAAAATGTGCCAGGCATTGTTGGCTTCGGAAAAGCGGTTGAGCTTGCCTACGCTGACCACGAAAAAACCATGGAGCATGTGCGCCGTATTCGCGAGAAGTTCCTTGTGGCGCTTAAGGCAATAGAGGGCGTGCACATAAACTCCTCCGACGATGCGTTGTATACGACTGTTAACGTGGGGTTCCCGGGTATTCCGGCAAAGACACTTCTTGAAGCACTCGAAAAAGAGGGTATATACGCCTCAATTGGCCCCGCATGCGCCGCGGGGAAGGCAGTGCAGAGCCATGTCCTAGAAGCACTTCCCATTTCGGAGGAGATTAAGCGCTCATCGCTTCGGTTTGGCTTTTCAAAGTACAACACTATCGATGAAGTCGAGCGCGCCATCGGCGTGCTCAAAAAGGTCGTGCCGGAATTACGAAGCGCGCTGTAACGTCTATGCAAAACATTCGCTTAGAGGAATCATGGAAGCGGGTTTTGAAAGATGAGTTTGAAAAGCCTTATTTCAAAGAGCTCACAGAGTTTGTGCGCGGCGAGTATCAAGAGGCAACTATTTACCCGCCCGCAAAATACATTTTCCGCGCGCTTGACCTCACACCCTTCGACAAAGTGAAGGTGGTCATCTTGGGGCAGGACCCGTACCACGGCAAAGGACAGGCGAATGGATTGTGTTTTGCGGTGGGGAAGGGTGTCTCACTTCCGCCATCGCTCCAGAATATTTTCAAAGAAATCGAAAGTGATTTAGGGAACCCCCCTCGGGACCGAAGCGGGGATTTAACGCACTGGGCGGAGCAGGGGGTGCTTCTTTTGAACGCCACGCTCACGGTTCGCGCGTCTTCTCCCGGTTCGCATCAGCGGAAAGGGTGGGAAGAGTTTACCGACGCGATCATTAAAGTGCTTTCAGAAAAGCGAGAGCATTTAGTTTTTATCCTCTGGGGGCGCTATGCGGAGGAGAAGGGGAGTCACATTGATTTTGAAAAGCATCTCGTCGTAACATCCGCGCATCCCTCCCCATTTTCTGCCGCGCATGGCTTCTTCGGCTCGAGACCTTTCAGTCAGACAAACGAGTACCTACAAAAGCACGGCGAAAAGCCGATTGAGTGGTAAGCGCCTATTGCGTCCTCATTTTTCCTGTGGTATGGTCTTTTGAGAATTGTTGCGGATGAGGCAGTACATGAAGATCCAGCGGACTTTTGCGATTGAGACGAGTCGGCGTGCGAATGCCGAGGAAGCGAAGTGGCGGCTCTCTGAACTCTCGCTCTTTTGGAGGATTTGGTATCGCCTTGGCTTCTGTGTTCCACTTGATGTGCGGCGCTATAAGGGGTGGACGGGCTTTCTCCCGCACTATCTCTTCAAGTGTTCCTCATGCGAGCGACCGAGCGTTGACTACCCACATGGGCATGATGGTCACCTTGATTGCAACCATTGCTCACTTCTCGGCGAGCGCCGCGTAAGCTCTGCGGGCGCTCTCGTTACCCGCTGAAGACACTATAATCCTGTTTAGTCGGGTCAGCTCTGCTGACCTTTTTTAATACAAAAAATCCGCCTGTTTTGGGCGGAGTAAATATTATGGGATAAAGATGATGTTGTCGCCTTCTTCAAGAAAGCCATCGTCGAGCGCTTCGGCACGGATGCCGCCGCGATGGCGCATGGCCTCTTTGAAATTAGCGATATCGACGCTCCAATGTTCGTGCGCGCGTTGTGCTGGCCACTTGCACGGCTCGGCGAGTTCAACGCCACGGAAACGGATTCCGCTTGAGGTCATAAAGATTTTGCCAATCGTGTGGTTCAGGGCTATGCCGCATGTCACGATGTTCCTACGCGTGTAGTCCGGCAACAAAGCGGGGACTGGGTGTTTCCGATCCGTCCTCGCGGCCTCGATTGCTTCCATTTCGATGAAGGTAACGTGTCTCACAACGACGCGCTTTGCGTCGGTGAAGGAACCCGCGTCCCTGCCATAGCGGTCACCCACAATGCCCGCGCCCTTTCTCACCTCAACGCGAGTGTGACGTTCCATGGGCGCCTCTTTTTCAGGGGCGGTATATATTTGAGCAATGGCACCGCATTGCAGGATCATGGGTGTATCCTCTATCTCATCTTTCGCCATTTAAACAGATACCCGCAATGATTTCAACCATCTAATTTGGCTCCCCGGGTAGGATTGAACGTCGCTTCGCTCCTTGAGAACCCCCGCCTTCGCCTGTCGGCTTCGGCCGGGCAGGCGCAATTTTCCCTGAGCCAGTCGAGGGGCGAGCAGCCCCCGCGAAAACGGAGCGGCTTCGCCGCGCCGATGACAATTTTACTTCGTCTTCACTC
>JACQLS010000024.1 GCA_016204005.1 Parcubacteria group bacterium
ACGCAATGTCGGTCATTACTTCCCGCGCGCTTCCGGATGTCCGCGATGGTATGAAGCCGGTGCACCGGCGTATTTTGTATGCCATGCACTCCATGGGACTTTCGTCAGGCGGGCGATTCAGGAAGTCAGCAGCTATTGTCGGTGAAGTGCTTGGTAAATACCACCCACATGGTGATGTGTCTGTCTATGACGCGCTTGTTAAGCTCGCCCAGTCTTTTTCGTCTCGTTACCCGCTTGTCTTGGGCCAGGGTAACTTTGGCTCCGTGGACGGCGACTCCGCCGCCGCCATGCGGTATACGGAGGCGAAGCTCTCAAAGATTTCGAGTGAAATGCTCCGCGACATCGATAAAGAGACGGTTGCTTTCCGTCCAAACTATGACGGTACTCAAAAAGAGCCGGAGGTGTTACCCGCGTCCGTTCCTAATGTTCTTCTGAATGGGGCTTTGGGTATTGCAGTCGGTATGGCAACGAACATGCCGCCGCACAACCTCCGTGAGGTGGTCAACGCAACCGTTCACCTAATTGACGACAAGGATGCGACGACAGAGGATTTGCTCCAGCATGTGCTAGGCCCCGATTTCCCAACAGGTGGTCTTGTCTTTAATGTCAAAGATATCGCGCATGCGTATGCGACAGGGCGCGGCGGTGTTGTGACGCGCGGTGAGGCAGAAATCGTAGAGGGGAAAACCGGCGGCTTTCAGATTATCATCACTTCGCTTCCGTACCGTGTTAACAAGGCCGAGTTTGTGGCGCGCATTGCCGAGCTTGTCCGTGAGAAAAAGCTTGAGGGGGTCAAGGCGCTCCGCGACGAATCCTCGCGCGGAGAAACGCGAGTTGCGGTTGATGTGAAGCAGGGAGCCCAGCCGCAGTCTATTTTAAATTACATCTACAAACACACCGACCTTGAGACGACATTTCATTACAACATGCTTGCGTTGGTGGACGGTGTGCCTCGAACGCTCTCTTTAAAGGCGATCTTACAAGAGTTCATCAAACACCGTGAAGTAGTTGTTCGCCGAAGGACCGAGTTTGATCTTGGAAAGGCCGAGGAGCGCGCGCATATTTTGGAAGGCTTGAAGAAAGCGCTCGACAACATCGACAAGATCATAGCGCTTATTAAGAAGTCAAAAGACACGAAAGAAGCGCATGAAAATCTGCAGAAACAGTTTAAGTTTTCCGACCGGCAGGCAACAGCCATTCTTGAGATGCGGCTTTCGAAGCTCGCGGGTCTTGAACGGAAAGCGATCGAGGACGAACTTAAAGAGAAGCTTGAACTTATCAAAGAGTTGAAGAGTATTCTTGCGAGCCAGGTGAAGATTCGCGACATCATCAAGCGCGAGCTTAAAGAAATAGGGGAAAAGTATGGCGACGAGCGGAGAACAAAAGTGATGAAGGGCGGCGTCAAAATGCTTTCCGCAGAAGACCTCGTACCCGACGAGGAAACGGTCTTAGTGCTTTCACAGGGGGGATACCTCAAGCGCACAAACCCGAAAGAGTACCGTCGCCAGAAGCGAGGTGGCGTTGGTGTGATGGATCTTTCAACAAAAGAGGAGGACTTTATCTCCATATTCCTGACGGCATCCACCCACGCAAGCGTTATCTTCTTTACCAACCGCGGTAAGGCATACCAAACAAAAATGTACGAGATTCCCGAAGGGAGACGCGCCACCAAGGGCAAGTCCATAATGAACTTCCTGCCGCTCTCGGAGGGCGAGTCTGTTACCTCGGTGCTCGCCGTACCCAAAGAGGTGCGCGCAATGAAAGACCTTTCGCTCGCAATGGTTACTACCGGCGGCACGGTGAAAAAAGTACGCGCGGACTCATTCTTGGACGTGCGACGGAGCGGTATTATTGCGATCAAGCTCAAGGGTGCCGACACGCTCTTTTCCGCATTCTTTGTTGAGAAAGATGATGATATCATTATAGTAACAGCAAAGGGCCAGTCGATTCGATTCAAGTCGTCTCAAACGCGCGAGATGGGACGTGCCGCCTCCGGTGTGCGAGCAATCCGCTTCAAGAAAAATGACTCTGTTGTCGGGGCTAATGGGGTGAAGAAGGGAGACAAAGACCCCATGCTTCTCGTGATGAGCTCCAAGGGATATGGAAAGAGAACCGTGCTCTCCGAGTACAAAGTCCAGGGACGGGGTGGTTCCGGAATCAAGACTGCAAACGTGACTCCGAAAACTGGAAGTGTTGTGGGGGCTCGAGTTGTTACGGAAGATTTTGAAGAAATAATTGCTATTTCAAAAAACGGAACCGTAATACGGACATCGTTGGCGGAGATCCCGCGTCTAGGCCGCGCGACACAAGGAGTCCGCGTGATGAAGCTCCGCGAGGGAGACGAAGTCGCGACATTCATCACTCTATAAATAAACAAAGAGTTCCCCAGTAGCTTATATATGCCCTTCTCAAATCCACAAACAATCATAGAGTCCTGTCACTTCGGAATGGGATGGCATGTTGCCGAGTTTGGTGTAGGGAGCGGCGCGTACACACGAGGAATTTTGAAGGCGATTGGGAAAAACGGTTTTGTGTATGCTGTCGACATTCAAAAGAATCTCCTGAATCGAGTGCTTCGCGAAGCAAATGACGCGGGGTATGCAAACATATCAATCGTCCACGGCGACTTGGAGCAGCCCGGCGGTTCAAAGCTTGGGGCAGAAAGCATGGACGCGGTTGTTGTTGCGAACCTTCTGTTCCAAGCGAGGAACAGAAGCGGTGTCGCGCACGAAGTTAAACGCGTTCTAAAACCCAAGGGGAAAGTGCTCGTTGTTGATTGGACGTCCTCTTTTGCGGGCATTGGTCCTCGTAGTGAAGACGTCGTCCCAAGCGCTGAAGCAGAAAAACTATTTACCGCGGCGGGTTTTACGGTAGAAAAAACTGTCAACGCAGGGGAACACCACTATGGTATACTTTTCAAAAAGGTCTAGGCTTTTTTGAGATCGCATGCAATTCAACGCCTTTCAATTCACACTTCTCGGTATCTTTGGAGCCTTTTTGATTGTAAGCGTCGTCATTTTTTCAGGACTTATCCCGATCGGTAGTGGGGCACCTGAAGGTGTTGGCGGCACAGTCACCGTCTGGGGGACAGTCTCAGCGCTTCGTTTGAGCGAGCCGCTCGCCGTTTTAAATGCTGAAAACAAAGAAGTATTTGAAATACAATACGTGGAGAAGGACGCGCGCTCCTTTGATATCGAGCTCATAGAAGCCCTTGCGGCAGATCGGGGCCCGGATCTTATTTTGCTCCCGCACAACCTGACGTTTCGACACAAGGACAAGATTTTTCCCATTCCCTACGAGTCTTTTTCTGAACGCAATTTTCGCGATACATATATAGAAGCAGGAGAGCTCTACCTCACAAAAGATGGTATTTTGGCGCTTCCTTTTACGATTGACCCCCTCGTCATGTACTACAACCGCTCAATTTTGTCCGGAGCGGGCGTTGTAAAAGCTCCGTCGTCCTGGGACGAATTCTTTCTCCTCGGAGAGAAACTTACCAAAAAGGATACCGCGGGGAATATTCAAACAAGCGCAGTTGCTCTTGGAGAATATCGTAACATCAAGAACGCAAAAGATATCCTCTCGCTCCTTATGCTCCAGAGCGGAAACCCAATTGTTGAAGAAGACGGTGGTCTCTACCGCGTGCTCCTTTCAGAACGTCTTGGGTTAGTGGTACCTCCGAGCGAAAGCGCGCTCCGTTTTTTCACAGAGTTTTCAAACCCAGTGAAGCCAATGTATTCGTGGAATCGCGCGTTACCGGAAGCGCAGGATCTCTTTGCGGCTAATGATTTGGCAATCTACTTCGGGTACGCGAGCGAGAAGCGAGAAATCGAAGCAAAGAGTCCACGTCTTAATTTTGACGTCGCGCCAATGCCTCAGGTGAGAGATGGAAGGGAGGTCACAACGTCAGGCAAGATGACAGGCGTCGCAGTCCTCAAGCGTTCGGACAATCTAGCCACCGCTTTTTACGCCGCGTACGCGCTTGCTGGAACCCCCTTCCTCCAATCAATGCTCGAACGTGACACACTTCCTCCTGTGCGTCGTGATCTTTTGGTTCGGAAGCCGACAGACTCTGTGGGGCAAGTCTTTTACGACTCGGCGCTCACCGTGCGCTTGTGGCTTGATCCGAATCCAGAAGCGACAGGCCGTATTTTCCAAGATATGATAGAGACAGTCGTCTCAGGGAGACGCACAGTCGCTGAGGCGATTAGTCGTGGGGCAATAGAGCTTGCCGAGCTTTTTCCCGCGAATCCCTAAGCCATACTCTATTTATCACCTAACACACTATATCAATGTCCTCTCCATCGCGTCGTATCATCGGTGTTGCCTTACTCTTATTTATTCCCGTTGCGGTTTTTGCCGCAGGCCTCGTGCCTTGTGGGGGAGTAAGTGAAAGCGGAGTAGCCGAGCCGCAATGTAATTTTGATTTTTTCGTTCTTCTTATCCAGACGGTCATCAACACTATTCTTACCGTCATCGCTATGCCCGTTGCGGCGCTCTCGTTTGCGTACGCAGGCTACCTGTACCTTACTTCGGCTGGTAATGAAAGTAAGACCAAGCAGGCGATAGCAATTTTCACTACGGTAGCCTATGGAATCGTCTTTGCTCTTGCCGCGTGGCTTGCGGTGAATCTTGCCGTCAACACGTTGCTTAGACCAGGGTTCTCTCTTTTAGGAAGCTGAGTTAGCCACTAGCCACTAGCATTATGGAGCGATATACTATACACATGCGAAAAGATTCTGGACTTTGGTTGAAACTAGCCACTCTCTCTTTGCTTTTGCCGACGTATTTTGCAGAAGCACAAACGCGGCGTCTCGAAAACCCACTCCGAAGCGACATTAGCACGTTGCCCCAACTTGTTGAGGCAATTCTCGAAATAGTAGTTTTGATTGGCACTCCCGTCGCGGCACTTTTCATCATCTATTCAGGATTCCTTTTTGTCACTGCGCGCGGGGATGAGACCAGACTAAAAACAGCAAAGAAAGCATTCTATGGCGCAGTCATTGGCACAGCCCTTCTCTTGGGAGCATGGGTGTTGGCGCAGGCTATCGGCGCAACAATCCAAGAAATAGTAAGGTAATCATATGAAGTATCTTTTTCTCCTCATCACTTTTCTTTCTCCTTTTTTTGCATTGGCGCAGGGGCGGATTGGGCAGGAACCGCAGAACGTGGGAGATCTCGTTTCTCTCTTCCTCCAAATCTTAGCGCTTCTCATCCCCCTCATTCTTACACTCGCCCTCATCGCATTCTTGTGGGGTGTCTTCCGTTACGTCATTGCAAAAGGTCCGGAGGATAAAAAGGAGGCCATAAACGTAATTGTTTGGGGACTCATCGGTCTTTTCGTCATGGTATCTGTCTGGGGACTTGTCTCTGTCCTCACAAATACATTTGGCATTCGATCTGGATTCTCTTTCTTACCCACAAGCGGGGGAGGCGGAGGGGGGACCTTCTTTGGCGGCGGGAGAGGTAGCTCTCAAGGCGGCACTACCTTGAACGAACAAGAACTTAATTTCGATGAAATACCCAATCCGCCTCCTGTATTCCCGACAAGCGGTTCTGAAAACTCATCCAGTCAGGAAGACTAAGGTGTGTAAGATGTAAGGGTGCCTGCGGGGTAGTAAGATCTGCTTTACTACCCTGTGG
>JACQLS010000023.1 GCA_016204005.1 Parcubacteria group bacterium
ATACTATATACCATATACCAAATACGAGATACTTCAAAAACTAAAGCTCCGCCACATGGCGGAGCTTTAGTTTTTGAGAAATTAAAGTTTGAGATCTTCCATCGCCTGGTCAACGCTTCGTGAAGCGCTTCCTGCCGCGCTACGCGGTGGACGTGTCGAACCTTCTGGCTCGTTAATCTTAAGGTTAACGCGCGCGTGGTTCTTCAAACCGACGATACGAAGTAGGGTGCGAATCGCTTTTGCAGTTGCACCTCCGCGGCCAATGATAGTGCCCATGTCTCCGGCGGCGACGTCGAGCGTCAAGAGAACGCCCATTTCGTCAACTTCCCTCTTTACCTTTACCGCGTCAGGAGTGTCAACTAATGCCTTAACAACATACTCAAGAAATTCCTGGTCTCGTTCTGCCATATGAATAACAACAATTACTTAACTGCTAATAGCACCCACCAAAGCCAAACATAGCCTGTGTGGTAGGAATAGTATACAGAAATGAAGAGAAAAGTCAAGCCTCTTTTCTACGCCTTGGGTGCCTCCGCTGTAGGCGCTTCGGCCGCAACGGGAGCGGAAGCAGGAGTTGGAGCTACTTCCCCTTCTTTGGCCACTACGCCAGTATTTTTCTTTGAAGCAACATCGCGCTTTTTGCCTTTGATGATGCCGGTGCGAACGAGGAGGTTGTGCACAGCATCTGATGCTTCTGCCCCCGTCTTAAGGTGCGTCTCAACGCGCTCTTTCTTTATTTCTGATTTTCCCGTCTCTGGGTTGTGCCAGCCAAGAACCTCAATAAACTTGCCGCTCTTGGTGCTGTTCCGTTTGTCAGTCAAAACAACCCTGAAGAAGGGCTGGTTTTTCTTGCCGAAACGTTGAAGACGAATCATTAACATGAGAGTGATGGTAGCAAAGACTTTTACTAACGTCAATATTTCTCGAGAAGGCGGACAAGCAACCGTATGGGGGCGCCCGCGGCTCCCTTGCCCAAGTAGTCGCTTGGAATAGAGGTCATGCGCGGAGCAATATCAATGTGGACCCATGGGTAGCCTTCGGCGAACTGCAGTAAAAACATAGCCCCGCTAATGACGTCTCCACCTTGAGCGCCATTGGTCGGTATATTTGCGAGATCGGCAAAAACGCCCTTCACATCTTCTGCGTATTCTTCCCAAAGCGGCAGTGGCCACACATAGTCCCCACTCTCTTCCCCGAGTTCCGCAAAAAGCTTCTGGAGCTTTTCGTCTTTTGTCAGGACGGCGGATGCTCTTTGTCCCAAGGCCGCAATCGAGCTTGAGGTCAACGTTGCCACGTCTACAACAAGCTTCGGCTTGAACTTCTTCGCGTACGAAAGCGCATCAGCAAGAACGAGTCTGCCTTCTGCATCTGTGTTCAAAACCTCAATTGTTTTTCCCGAATGTGACGTGATGATATCGCCCGGTCGGTGACTATCTCCCGAAACGGCGTTCTCTGCCGCAGGAATAAGCGCGATGACATTTCTCTTTATGCCGAGCTTGTGCGCAAGCACCACCGCAAGCATCACCGCGGCGCCCCCGGACATGTCCATGTGCATATCATTCATAGAACGCCCCGGCTTGATATTAAGCCCACCAGTATCAAAAGTGATGCCTTTTCCCACGAGGACAATAGGCTTCTCCCCCCTTCTCCCACCCGGGTATTCCATAATGATGAAGCGTGGCTCTGCTTTTGCTCCCTTTCCTACGCCAAGGATCGCCCCCATCTTTTCGCGTTCAAGCTCCTTTTTACCAAAGATGGTAACCCTGATATTCGTGCCTTGCGCAAATTTCTTCGCCGCTTCCGCGAGTTTCTCGGGCGTCATGTCTCCCCCGGGAGTATTTGCGAGAATGCGTGCCTCGTTCACTCCTTGCCCGACGACACTCCCCCGCTCTATGCCGCGCGCAAAAGCCCTGGAGCGCTTGGGGTCGACGACGATAAGTTTTTCTATGTCTCTCCACCCCTCTTTTGGCTTAGTCTTGAAAAGATTGAAATCAAAGTCTGCCAACATCGCCTCCTGCGCAATGAGGAAGCCCAACGCTTCTTCTTTAAGTTTAAGCTTGGGAAAATAAAACTCGGGAAGCGTGAGCACCCCTTCCGTGAAGTGGCTACCTTTTGCTGTCCTTACGATTCGACGAACAAGCGTTACGAGCTTGCGCCGTGTCATGTCCTTGCGCTCGCCCACACCGACGCGCATGATGCGTTTGCCATCCTCGAGGATTGTTTCCACTTCCTTCGTGGCATAATCGAGCGCGACAAAAACTCGTTTTCCGCCTACGCGATCGGTAGGTAGAGATTTTTTATGTTGTATGGAGATTTGCATAGTGAGAATAGTAAACTGTTACGTGAATATTTAAAAAAGGTGGGCGCCCGCTTCAAACGAGAAGCTAAGGCGCCCACAGGTTCGTGCCGCGGAGGTCAGCGCGACACGACTCCGAATGCTACGAGCTTCAACCCGGTAAGGGGAGCGAGCACCCGAAGGAGGCCCGCCGGAGCGTGCGCCGAGAGGCAGAGGTGGGAGGGGCCCCCTACCACTAGCGCACAGCTCCGACGGAACCGGAGAACTGACCAAATGTAGTATAGCAAAAAGCACTTCTTTTGTCAACAAGGGCAGGGGCGGTTCTGGTAAAAAGGGGTGAAAAATGCAACAATACCTTTATGAAAAAAGACGAGAACGGAACAAGAAAGCAGGAAGTCCAGGGAACTATTCGCATCAGCTCTCGAGGAATCGGTTTTATCACCGCGGAAGAATACCCCGATACAGACATCGAAATCGATCCAGTCTATATAAACACGGCATTGCACGGAGACCGAGTTAAGGTGCTCATTCATCCCCAAACAGGTACTGCAAAAGAGGGAGAGAATATGCGTGGCGAAGTGCTTGAGATCATTGTTCGCGCACGACAAGAGTTCGTCGGCACGTTGCGCAAAGAAGGCGGTATTTTCTTTCTTGATCCGGAGTCTCGCCGCATGTACACGGATATCGCTATTCCCCAAGACAAGCTCGGGAAGGCGAACGTCGGTGACAAAGCAATCGTCAAAATCACCACATGGACCGACCCCAAGAAGCCACCGTTGGGAGAAGTGATTGAGGTCATAGGTAAGGCAGGAAACCACGAAACAGAGATGCGCGCGGCGGCACTCGAGAAAGGGTTTCGCCTCTCATTCTCACCAGAGGTCTTGAGAGCGGCAGACGAGATAAAGAGGAACGCAGCAGAAATCTTTCGCAAAGAAGAGGGCGCGCGACGCGACCTTCGGAGTCTCCCAACATGCACCATTGACCCTGCCGACGCGAAGGACTTTGACGACGCGCTCTCAATAGTAACCCTGCCCAACGGCGACTTTGAGGTAGGCGTCCATATCGCAGATCCTTCCTTTTATGTGAAGCGTGGCTCCCCCATCGACAAAGAGGCATCGCGACGCGCAACCTCGGTCTACCTGGTTGACCGCACAATACCGATGCTCCCCGAGGTGCTCTCGAACGACCTTTGTAGTTTGAATCCAAACGAAGACAAGCTTGCTTTCTCCGCGATCTTCGAGATGGACAAAAACGCGAACGTCAAAAAGCGATGGTTTGGGAGAACAATCATCAATTCGAAAAAACGGTTCACCTACGAAGACGCGCAGAAGACACTCGACGAAAAGAAGGGCGTCTTCGCAAGCGAGCTCGCGATACTCGACTCGCTCTCAAAAAAGCTCGGGGTAAAGCGAAGCGAAGCGGGCGCGCTCTCTTTTGAAAGAGACGAGGTTCGTTTTGAGCTTGATAAAGACGGGAAACCGATCCGCATTTACAAGAAGCCACGGCTCGAGACGAACAAGTTGATCGAGCACTTTATGGTTCTCGCAAATACCGAGGTCGCGCACTTCATGGCCTCATTCAATAAGCGTATTGAAGAGTCATTTGTCTACCGCGTCCACACCGTCCCCAAAGAGGACAAAATGCGTGAGATCATAAACCTCATGCACGCACTCGGCTACGAGGTGCCGCGCGGCAAAACCGACTGGACGGCGAAAGACGTGGGCAAGCTTCTCGAAGCCGTCAAAGGCCAAGAGCATGAGCAGATCATCCAGATGGCGACTATCCAAGCGATGGCAAAGGCGGTGTACGCGACAAAAAACATCGGACACTTTGGGCTCTCGCTCTCTCACTATACTCACTTCACCTCGCCCATTAGGCGCTACCCGGACACCATGGTGCACCGCATGTTGGGAGATGTGCTTCAAAAAAAGGAGATCCCCGACGAAGAGCTCGCCGAATACGAAGCGCTTTCACGCTACGCAACAGAGCAGGAAATAGCGGCAAACGAAGCAGAGTGGGCATCGGAGAAGTTCAAACACTCGGAGTATATGAAAGGACATGTCGGAGAGATATACGACGGCACAATAACCGGACTCATGGAAAAAGGTATTTTTGTTTCTGTCGATGAAACACTTTCAGAAGGAATGGTGCGCCTCCGAGATATAAAGGATGATTTCTATCTCCTTGATGAGACGACGTTCAGCATTGTTGGGCAAAAAAAGAAACGGAAGTTTTCTCTCGGTGATAAGGTGAAAATCAAAGTAAAAAAAGTGGATGTTGAAAAGCGCCTCATCGACTTCGAGTTCGTCTAATTAAAAACCCGCTAGAGGCCAGGGGGCATAGCGAGTGTGTGGTCAGCCGCGAAGATGTTCGGCTGTGACTTGATGCGGCCACGGAAGTGTAATCGGTCCGCCTTCGAAATGTGCAAGGGCATACTCCATTGCGCCCCACATACTCAATATCGGGCAGTAATCCGCATAGCGGAATTTGCCATCGGCCGAGATACGAACCAACACCGTAAACTCGGGAGGCCTGCCTTCAGTGCTTGCGAACTTTTCATTACACCGGGTAATGAGCCACTCGAGGACTGCCGCGACGCTTGCCGCCGTTACGGTTTCAAAGGTGGGGTTATAGATGCTCGTCGGTACGATGAGGCACTCTCCCGCGCGCGCGCCAAGGGCAGCGACCTGAAGGCCCTGATCCCTGTGAACAAAGAGTGCGGGTAAATCTCGTTCGAAATCTGTGCGGGTCTTGAGTGTTTTTTCCGGACTAACTTCCGCGATGTGCCAATGCGGATGCCCTATGTTCTGGCCGGCGCTCTGTCCAACGTGGATGAATACCGCCATCTCTACGCCACCCCGCTCCGCCATATCGTTATCAATCACGAGACGCGCAGTCTGAAGGGCTTGGAAGATTCCCGAGAAGCCACCCAACCGCTGCAACTTTGGCTCATCCCAACACCCATCCGGGATAATAAGCCGATGGCGAGCATGAGGTGTGAATAGATTGGGAATCAAGCGCCAACCAAAGGGAATACCAGGTAGAGGAAGTTCTTCCTGCGGCTTGGTGCAGAACGGGCATTTCTCCGGTGCTATGGGTAGCGGCCTCTGCCATGGCCGGGACAGCTTGATCTCGTTTCTCATCCCTCCGCTCACAAGACGGGCAAATCCGCCAATAAGTCTTTCTTCAAAAAACGGGTCGTCGCCTTCTCTCCTCATCCTGTCTCCTTGTCCCGTCCAATGCGGACGACTACGACTGGGAAGAAGATACTACATTTAAACAAGTCTGTCAAATTATGGAGAGACGCCCACGATGCAAAATAAAAATCCGGTAGTGCCGGATTTTTATTGTATCTTTATTTTTGTGTATGGTTGTCTGTGTCCTTTCTTTTTATACTCACGTACTTTTGATTTGTACCGGATGACGACCACCTTCTTGTCCCTCCCCTTATCTGTGATCTCCGCCTTAACCGTCGCGCCCTCTACATAGGGCGTGCCAACTTTGACCTCCTTCCCATCGTCCACAAGGAGTACTTTATCAAAAATAACCGTAGCGCCGACATTGTTGTCTACAGAAAGCTTTTCGATTTTGAGTTCTTCTCCGGAGGCAACTTTGTACTGCTTCCCGCCGGTTTCGATAATGGCTAATTTCATATGGTAAGCGCTGGTTTTTATCCTGATGACTATAACAAAAGGTAGGTAAAAAGGCAACCTCCCCCCAAAAAAGCAAAAGCTCGGCCTAGTGCCGAGCGGTAAGGATATTTTTTGGCTTATCTCTGGTCTGCAGTCGCCTTGAATTTCTTTTCGCGGATACGTTGGGAGCCCCGCGAGGCAACCGCAAGGTCGAAGATAAGTACAACCATGAGGGCAAGGCCGCCCAAAAAAGCAACCGTAGGAGCAAACATAATTTCTTGGAACGCTTCATTGGCAGGCGGAAGACCTGACATATATATTGACATCCACGCGCCGACAAGCATCGTGCCAACAAACGTGTTCCCCAAGAAACTGAGGTTCACCCTGAAACTCAAAAAGAGTTTGTATAGAAGTGAGATAAGGAGACCTGCGTACAGCACGAAGAGGAAGAGATCGGAAACGATCTTCTCAATAACACAGCTCGGGCAAGAAAAGATTCCAACAACCCAAAAAAAGAAACCAATGAAACAGAATCCTGCCCAACCCCATACGACTTCCCAAGTGGTCGCGGGATAACGTTCCCGAAGCCTTGAGAGCATTTCTCTAACCCCTCTATAATCTTATTGCACTATACACCAGGTGAAATCGGTTGCAAACAAATCATTCTTCCCGTATTGGCTTCTCGAGTTGCAACGGCTCAATACCCGCCGCTTTGCCCGCTATCTTCAAAACATCTTTGTCTATTTTACCTAGCTCTTTGTGGGCAGTGTTGTAGTGGGAAACAGTCGTGCCCAAAGATGCTCCGAGTTTTTGCATATACTCTTCGTACCTCCCTACGTGCTTACCGAGCTCCCCGACACGCTTGGTGATCTCCTGTGCCTGCTCCTCGATCTGCATGGCCTTAAGCCCTTGGAGTACTGTTTGAAGATATGCGAGGAACGACGTTGGTGAGACAATGATCACTTTATACTTTCCCGCCGCACGCTGGATAAGGTTCTCTGTGTCTTCCGTCACCGCCCCCACCTTGTTTACCAAGAGGTCGTAGTAAATTGCCTCATGCGGAATGAACATAAATGCGAAGTCCGTGGTGTTTTCCGAAGGCCTGATATACTTGGATGTTTCAACGATACGGTTCTTTAGATCGTTTATGAAAAGCTTCTCGAGTCGCTCTTTTTCTCCCGGGTCTTTCGCCTCAACGAGGCGATTGTAATTCTCAAGGGAAAACTTCGAGTCGATGGGAATAATCTTCTCCTTCACAAAAACAGCCGCATCCACTATTTCGCCGTTTCCGAACGGATATTGCATTTGATAGGAACCGGGCGGCAAGACGTTTTTTAAAAGCGTCTCGAGATAATACTCACCAAGGACTCCGCGCTGTTTTGGGTTCTTCAGAATATCCTGGAGGTTCTTCAGTTGATCGGCAAAAGAGACCACTTGGCGGTTTGTCTCGTCGAGTTTGGTCAGGCGCTCCGTCACGTCCCGAATAATCTTCGAGGATTCCCTAAACTGGTCTCGCACGGATTCGTTCATCTGCCGGTGGGACTCCCCAAGTTTCTGGTCTATAGTCTGCGACAAGTTCTGAAGTTGCTGTTGGAGAAGAACGAAGCTCCCGTCATTCGCCCCCTTGGAGCGACGCATGATGAACCACACGACAAATGCCCCAATAAACGCCGCAACAAACCCCGCAACAATAAAAAGGAGAGTGGTTTCCATATCTACATCTTACCTCGTCTTTTCCTTTCCGAAAACAAGATACTTTGCTCCCTCAATAATATAGAGATTCACCAAACCAAAGATGGCAACCATACCAAAGAAAGAGAAAGACAGTGGTTCAAGCGACAGGAGTGTGCGCAACGGTTCCCAGGTTAGAGCGGCGAAAAGCGCGATTGTACTCGTACCAAGCGCAAAGAGAAGATACTTGTTCGAGAATATATTGATGCGCCAGAGAGGAATGCCTAAATCTTTGAGAGACAAGCTAAAGAAAATAGAGTCAACTGCAAGAGCAATAAACATTATGGTGCGCGCCTCACCAAGAGGCACCTCAAATGCGCGGAGTGCGGCATAGAGCATGATCAAAAACATCCCCGTCACTACCGCAATTAGGATAATGAACTGTCGGAGCCTTGGGGAAAGGACTTTTTTCTGAAGCGCGCGCGCTTTACGCGCCATGACATCTTTTTCAGCTGGCTCAAAAGCAAACGCAATACTCATGAACCCCTCCTCAATGAGGTTGACCCAGAGAATCTGCGCCGGCAAGAGAGGTAGGGGCGCACCAAACAGGAGGGCGCCTCCGATCACAATTACTTCAGAAAACCCCGTTGAAAGAAGATACGCCACGATTTTTCTTAAGTTATCCAAAATGCGGCGTCCTTCCTTGATCGCAACAACAATCACATCAAAACCATCATTCAAAAGTATGAGGTCAGAAGCCTCTTTTGCAACCTCCGTACCACTCCCTAAGGCTACGCCAATATCGGCACTTTTGAGTGCGGGGGCGTCATTAACACCATCGCCTGTCATCGCAATTACTTCTTTGTCCAACTTGAGGACACGCGCTATGTTCTGTTTAAGATGCGGCGGGATACGGGCAAATGTCGATGACCGTTTGAGAACGGAAAGTAGTTCCGCATCCGAAAGGCCCTCAATCTCTTTCCCAAGTATGACTTTCTCACCCTTTGCCTTTATCCCCACTTCTTCTGCGACCCAAGCGGCAGTAGTTGGATAATCACCTGTGAGCATTTTCACCTCAATCCCCGCCCGTTGAGCGATCTGTATCGCTTTTTTGACACCCCGCCGTATAGGATCGCGTAACACAATGAAACCCCCAAACACAAGTGCCTCTGGAAGCAATTCTCTGTCATCCCCTGTAATCTCCTTCGAAAAAGAAGAAAATTCGACGTCTTTGAAGGATACTGCCACCAGGCGGCTACCGCGCCCGCCTTCATCGTGCTGGAAACGCTGGAGCCGCATGCGGTCCTCTTCATCCAAATAGCGCTGTTCTCCCTGTCTTAAAATAAAGGAGGAATGCCCGAGCAGGTGCTCAGGTGCGCCAATAACGAACATCCGCCGCTTTCTCCCCGCTTCATAGTGGAGTGAGGCGGCAAACTGTCGGTCGCTCGAGAAAGAGATAAAGTCCACCTGCGGCATCTGTTCCAAAAGTACATTTTTAACAAGTCCGTGGGTAAGCCCCGCGGAGATAATCGCTCTCTCAATGGGCCGCCCACGAACGACCGAGGCACCGTCCCGCCACTCTATAAACGCATCGGACGCCATAACCCCCATCGCAAGTATTGCACGTTCGTCATCATTTCCAAGATGAAGCCTTGCCTTCTCGATACCCTCCTCCTTATTCTCTTGCGTATTTAAGAGCGACGCGACAGTAATGACGCGTGCCACATCCATCTTCGCCTCTGTAAGTGTTCCTGTCTTATCTGTCAAAATGATTGTTGTGCCACCAAGCGTTTCGGCCGCAAGCAAATTACGGACTAGCCCTTTCTTTTTAAGAATCGCCTCCATGCCTACCGCAAGCGTCACAGTGAGAGCGGCTGGGAGTCCCTCGGGAGTCACGGCAACGGCAACGGCAACGGCAACAAGCAACATGTCAAAAAGTGACTCGCCGCGAAAAACACCTGCTACTCCGATAAGCGCAACAATAACAAGGATGGCGAGTGCAAGAAATTGCGCGAGCTGGATGATGGATCGCTCTAGTGGCGTCTTATCCTCCCTTTCTTCAAGGGCACGCGCAATAACTCCAAACTGCGTTTGTTCCCCAGTTGCAACAACTACAGCGCGACCGAAGCCCTCCTCAACAAGCGTTCCCATCCATACCATTGACGGCTGTTCTATTTCTGACACTTTCTCTTTAGAAACCGTCTCTGCCTCTTTGACCACCCCCACCCATTCACCGGAAAGCACTGCTTCATTGACGCGGAGCCCCGTTGCGGAGATAAGGCGTACGTCCGCAGGAACCCTCATCCCCGCCGCAAGTAAAACCACATCCCCAGGAACCAGCTCCTCTGCATCAAGTTCGCGCGTCTTGCCGCCTCGGATAAGACGCGCGCGCGTCTTCTGCGCCGCGCGAAGAGATTCGAATGCGCGCGAGGCACGACCCTCTTGAAGCAATCCGACACCGACATTGACAGCAAGTGCAATGGAGATAACTGCCGCATCCGTATATTCTCCCAGTACAAAGGTACCAACGCCCGCCGCAAGGAGAATGTAGACAAGCGGGCTCTTCACCTGCTTTAAAAAAAGAAAAAGGAGGCGAAACCTCCGTTTCTTTTCCAAAACGTTTTTGCCGTATTGTGAGAGACGCCTCTTTGCTTCGGAAGCAGAAAGGCCGCCTGAAAAATCCGTTTCAAGTTTTTTTTCCACGACGGCAAGCGGCACGTTCCCCCACTGTACATGCGTCATACACCTTCAATAATACCACGGAGACTGATATAATGAGCCCTATGCATTTCCATATAAAAGTAAAAAGCGACATTACAGAAGCAATGCGGGCCAAAGACCAGTTGCGACTTTCCTTTGCGCGCAATCTCCTCGCGGCATTCGTTAACGAGCTTGTTGCCAAGCGACAAAAGCCGGATGGAGTACTTTCAGACGAAGATGCTCTTTCCGTGATCCGCCGCCTCGCAAAACAGCGACGTGATTCTATCGAGCAGTTCGAAGCTGGCGGGAGAAAAGACCTCGCCGAAAAAGAGCGCTCCGAACTTGCCTATCTCGAGGCATACCTACCCCAGATGATGAGTGTTGAGGAAGTGCGCGCTGTCGTTGAAAAGAAAAAGGCGGAGCTTGGCGTTTCCGCTAAAAGCGATATGGGAAAACTCATGAGTGCGGCTATGTCGGAGCTTAAAGGAAAGGCCGATGGTGCTGTAGTTAAAGAGGTGGTGGCGTCACTGCTTTCATAGCCCTGGCATCACCAAGTAAAGACTACAGATGATATTGTTGTTTTTGTCAATGGGAAATTCTGGACACCGCCACACGACAGTGACACACTCAAAATAGAGTAAGGTGGTTTTGCCTTCGTGCAAACTAGCCCAAGGAGATCTGTCGTGCGAACACTTCGAGCAGTTGCCCTGCTTCCCGCATTAGCGGCAGCGCTTTGGACGCTGGCTTCCTCTGCCGCTCCCCCGCGAGCACCTCCGTCTGGAAGCGATGTCGCAGTTCAAGAAACAGCCGCTCGCGAATATATGCGCGAAGTCTCGGCAATCCAGTTCCAAGGAACTCCGGATATGAGTTGGGATCAAATCGGCCTCATCTTCTCGACGCGAGAGTTCGGTTTTAACTCGACAGTCACCCTTGAAGGTGTTGGGAATTTCTTCCTCACCAATCTTGAAATGCAGGCCATCCCCCGCATCATGGACCGCACGGCAGAGGTTGTTGCCAATGCGCTCATTGTGCAAAGATTCGATGATGTCGCTCACATCTTGCGGGAAGAGATGGAGCTTGAACGTCGCGCGCTTGCGCAAGTGATGAACGCGCCAATTGGGACCACGTGGATCCAACTCAACCATCGTCGCATTTCACAGTCCTTCGGCATTGAGGTCGCAAAAGTTGCCGTCATGACCCCGGTTCAACTTGGCGAGCTCTATCTTGAGTCGGAACGGAGAGAGATTGCCGCAGAATTCAACCTGCCGCCCGACGCTCCGTGGTCAGAAGTATTCCGGTGTATTTGGGCAAACAATGTCATCGGAGTTGATCACGTGGATATCACCTGGCGAGATATCCATCAAATCTACCTAGACTTTTTGAAGACCTTGAACCCCTAATATAGAATATAGA
>JACQLS010000028.1 GCA_016204005.1 Parcubacteria group bacterium
CGCCATGCGCTTTGCCAAAATTTTTGCCCTGTTCATTGTCACGACATTCTTTACCATAAGCACGAGTGCTTACGCGGCGGAAAACAGTCTTGGTATCGGCGAGGTAAGCGCAATCATGAAGCAAATTGCTCTTGAGAACAAGTATCTTGCACGCATTCAGATTCCGCGGACCTCTCCCAATCCCCAAAACCAAAATGAGCCCTTTGTTGATGAAATCAACGCCACAGGTTTCCTCTACAGAAACAATGCCGGGGAACTTCGTATCGCGACCGTGAACCACGCCCTGGGGCCGACGCCAACTGCAACCACTATATGGGTGACGTTCGGTAACGGATTTGCGAAGGCAGAAATTGTCGGGAGAGATCCGGCTGCCGACATCGCGGTTCTTAAGGTGCCAGCGTGGCTTACCGAAGGTATTGAACCAGCGCGTTTCAATTTCTCTGACGAGCTTCAGATTGGAGACATCGTGTTTGCATCTGGGTTTCCGCACCAATTGAAAGCCACAACGTTCGGCGTCGTTTTGGCGCTTGAACAGATACCCCTACCTGTTCAGTTTCCTTCTTGGCTTTATATTACGACCCAATCACCGCTTAACCCAGGAAATTCGGGAGGCCCGCTCTTGAACCATAATCGCGAAGTTGTCGGCATAAACGTAAGCATCATTCCGTTAACTGCTGCAATAATAAATACTCCTAACGGTCTTGTTATTGCAGGCGGGGATGGAGGGGGAATGTCATTTTCTCTCAACGCTCGCGTTGTCGGACGCCTCCTCGCTCGTCTCGAAAGAGATAAATTGGTAGAACACGCCTCGTTCGATTTCTCCATAAGAGGGACACGCGAAGTATCGCCTATCATGTACGAATATTACACGGAGAAGGACTACCCACCTCCGGAAGAAGGCGTCATGGTGTACGAAGTATACACTGATACTGCATCAGAGCGCGCCGGGCTCCGCATGGGCGACCTGTTGAAAGAAGTTCGCTTCGCGGAAAGAAGGCATGTCGTGACGACAAGGCGCGCACTTGAGGAGTTCATATTTTTTGAAGTGTCACCGAATACGAGAGGGGAGCTCATCGTTAAGCGCAACGATGAACTCATTACCATCCCAATCTCCTTTATGAGGCTTCCCGCGCTTCGCCGCTAAGTGATGTTGATGTATTTTTATTGCCCGACTATGCAGTCGGGCTTTTATGAGCCAACGATTCTCTGCGCCGCGTCTTTCTTTGCAATAAAGTCTCTATAGAGTTTCATCTGCGTATGTGCTTTCGCAGCGTTTTGTTCATAGGAGGATTTGTAGCGGCTTACATCAAGTGTAAAGTAGGATTCTTCAAATGCGTCAGTAACGAATCGTGCAGAGAGCTCGAGAATGATGGTCGCCACCCCTGTGGGAATCGCAGTTTTTTCTGCTTTTGTTAAAAAACTCGCGTTTTTGAAATAACCCCGCATCATGCTCTCAAAAATTTCCATGGAGAACTCTGGGTCCTCGGCATCTTCAGACGCGCGATTACACCAGCTCCTTGCCGCATCTCCCAGTTCAATGGGGACACTCCTTTTCCCGAGGGTGTCGAGGTCGAGAAGCGCTATAGCAGATCGACCCCCTTCATCAAAGAGTATATTGTCCAGCTTAAGATCACCGTGGACGTGTCGTAAGGGGAGCGCGGTGAGTGCGCCTTTACTTTTTTCATATTCGGATAGTATCTCCTCTGCGAGCGGAGCAAGCGAGTCATATTTCTTGGTACCTAAGTTATCCGCAAGGGTTTTCTTTAAGTGCTCCATGATGCGCGGTGTGTCATGGAACCCAGGTAATATATGTCTGTATTCATAGTTAAAATCAGAAAGCGCCGCATGAAATGCGCCAATAAGGGCAGCGGCATCTTCTGCTTGCGAGGGAGTTATGCCGGTCTCAAATGTTTTACCGGGGATGAAAGCAAGCGCGCGCCAGCAGGCACCATTGTGGGTGTACCCGTAGTCGCCATGAAGCGTTGGGATGAGCCGCTGTGTCTTAATGCCCTTTGCCGCGAGATGGTGGGTGACCTTTTCTATATCGAAAAGCACTTCAGACTTAAAAACAGAGTGGAGCTTTTGAAGAATAAATTGTTCACCAGTCCCCAATGTCACAAGATAGGTCTGATGAATACGCCCATTTCCGTAGGGGGCGGCGTTTATGACACTCTTTTCAGTAAAGTGTTGCGCAATACGTGCTGGTTCCATGGGTACTCGTACAGTATAACAAAAAAGAGGCGTACAACGCCTCTTGGTATGCTTTGTGTTATTGGTTGAAATGAATTGCGATCGCAGTCGCGTCATCACTCGCCTTAACCCGGGGGTATCTCCACAGGTTTGGGTCTTTCTCCTCGCGAGTCCGAATTTCTTTCAAGACACCGCGGAGTCCGTGTTCTCCATAGAGAGACGCGACACGGTCCCAGTCCGGCTCCTCATCGGGGTCCTCTTTCGGGATCAAAAATCCGTCAGTAAAAAGAAGAAGCGTGCCGTATTTTCTCGTGTCGGCAGTGCCGGTTTGGTAGAACTCTGCGGCGTTGGGGTCACCGTTCAAGACGCCATACTTCACATTTGATGCTTGGCGAACCTTCACAATGTGCGGGCGGAGGTGTTTAGGAATATCCCGCACACGTTGTGCAGCAAGCTCTTTGCAACGCCGCAGTGTCTCGATATCAAGGTCAACATACGGTGTCAAAAGCTCACTCGAACCCCACAAGAGCTCCTGTGTTCCATTTCCGGGAACACCGAGAATCATGCAGTCGCCAACAGTGAAGAAGTCAAACATGCCATCATTGCGAAGCTCTATCGCAGCCGCGACAACTCCCCAGCGGCTCAACTTGTCGGAAAAATCAACCCCCGCGTCTTCTGTCGTCGTGCGGATTCTTTCATTTGCTCGCCCGGCCCGAGCTGCAAGACTGCCGGTGCCAACAGCGAATTCCTCCGCCGCTATGCGTGCGGCGATCTGTCCGCCGGTGTTGCCTCTTGCGTCTTTGAATCCGACCAAGCTGGTCACGCCGTCAAAAACACCAATGGTTCTCGATGTTGCAAGTAGCACGTCTTCATTAACGGCTCCAGCACCTTTATTGTAGACGGTCTCAAGTGTGAAATTTCGCATCAAAGACCACCCGGAAGACTCTTCTTCCTATAACGTACCCGGTTGGTAGAAGGGTGTCATTTGACGTAGTATCTTTTTTGTTGCCATTTTCATTCATTATGCGAGACTTTCTGCTATCCTTGGAAAAGAATTGTGTCATAGTGGGAGAGCGTAATGAGCACCGCAAGCCAAGGTCAGATGGAAGAAAAGAAGGAAGAGGAACCACACGAGGAGGCCGCCTCACTGCCGGAACACAAAGCACGAGAACCTCGCAAGATTTTTTTGAACCCCGACCAGAACGGATCTCTCGCTCAAGAATTTATTGCACTTTGCGAAAATGAATATGTCGGTCAACCTCGATTGGTTGAATACGCCGTCGACTGTCTTGACCGTCTCGAGTCGTACATGAAGACAGGTAGTAGGCTACCGGACGCTGAGGGCGTGATCGGAAGCGTGCTCATCCCCGGGCCCTCGGGTGTCGGCAAAACGCTTCTTGCGAAATTGCTCGCAAAAGTTTTGACTGGACATAAGCGAGGATTCTTTTTTATCCCGGGCCAAAATTATCAAGAAAGGCACGCGCTCGAAAGTCTGCTGGGTGCCCCCGATGGATATATCGGCTCTGACAAAGAGCCGCTTCTCACTCAAGAAAAACTCGATCAGCCTGGCTTCTTGGCCCTGCGAGAACGGGCGTATAAAGCTCTTGCGCCTGAAGAAGCGGAAGAACTCGCAGACCTTGAGAAGATGTATAAGGCGGATATGATTAAAGCGAACGCTTTGCAGAAAGCGGTTTCAAAAACAGCTGACAAGTCAAAGCTGGAAGATGTGCGAGGACAACTTGTAGAGCTGCAAGCGAGGCTCGATACAACTATCAACAAAGTGCTCGCAATCAATCCCCACATCGTTTACGATCCGACGAGACAGGTGTACCCTTCCGTTATTCTCTGCGATGAGTTTGAGAAAGCTCACGAGGCTCTCCAACGCTTTTTCCTCGGAGCTCTTGGTGACGGCGCCATTGAAAATCGTAGAGGCGATGTCATTGATTTTCGCGGATCCATTGTTCTTTTCACGTCAAATTTGTGCAAGGATGAAATTGCCCGATTTGTGGCAGAGCAGAGTGGCGAGACGTTTAAGCTTGGCTTTCAAACTAGGCCCCAAAATAGCTCAGGGGCAAATACTGGTCCAACGGACGACACCGAGCTCTATCGGTATGTTCGGGATAAAGCTGAAAAAGCATTCGGAGTTGAGTTTATGGGTCGTCTGGATGAATTTATTCTTGCCCGCATGCTTGTGCCGGAAGACATCAGAACCATTCTTGATGCAAAGATTAATGCGTATTTGAAGTACCTTGTCGAAACGTTCCCGATCAAGCTTGATATCACAGAGCCCGTCGTCAACTTTATGTTTGGGAGAGCCACAAGAAAACGAGTTGAAGGCGCGCGGCTTCTCGATAAAGAGCTCAAGAAGTATATTTACGGGCCTCTGGATCGCTTAAGGCTCACGGGTCAGATCAAAGAGGGTGATCATGTCGTGGTTGAGCTGCCGCCACGCGGAAAAAAGCAAAAGCGGCCCACGTTCGCCAAAATGGAGTACGAAAACGGAAATGGAGGTAAGCTACTCCGTGTCGAATACAAAAAGAGACGAAATCACAAACCCCCAACGAAGTAGGGGTTTTTTTATTACTTATTTTTACCGAATCGTTTTTCAACGACACCCCAGTTGAGATTACTGAAAAATGCCTCAATATAGTTCTTTTTTTCCGATGGGGCGTAGTCAATCATGTACGCATGCTCCCACATATCGAGCGCGAGGAGAATCGGAAGCCCCGCTAGTGTGCCTAGCTCGTGATCTCCCACCCATACCGTGTGTGGCTGGCGCGCTTTCGGATCCACATAAAGCACGGCCCAACCGATGCCGCGCGTCATGCCGACCGTTTTAAAATGTTCCACCCAGTTTTCAAAACTTCCGTGTTTTAAAGCGAGCGATGAGGCGAGCGCCGTGTCATGCTCTGCCTCCGCAAAGCCACCCTCGAACCCTTCAAAATAGTATTCATGCATTCGCATGCCGTTGAATTCAAAACTAAAGCGGCGGCGGAGTTCAGAAATAAGATAGGCGTTCTTTTCCTTGTCTGCTTCAAGCTCGTGAATTTTTTCACGTATAAGATTCACGTGCTTCACATACCCAGCATACAGTTTCAAATGTTCTTCTAACTGTTTTGCGGAAAGCCCCATTAAATCAGGAATATCAAATTTTTGTTCCGTGTATGAGTGCATAGACGATGTTCAATTGGTAACGATAATCATCAGTATAGCACACGACACATCGCGCGGTTGATGTTTGTTGCTTTTTTCTCAAACGAGGAATACGCTCTACGCAGACTCTTTATAGGGTGACATTGAAATGCTTGCGGCGTTCTTCAAAAGCAGGAAATGGTTCCTGTGGGCATACGGTGGCGGGCTTCTTCTCGCTTTCTCACTGTGGCTACAGGTCAAAATGACAGTTGCCATCAATAGTTGGTACGGGAGATTCTATGATCTTCTTCAGAACGCAGGGGCTTACGCGAGTAATTCGCAAGAGGGGATTTCTCTTTTCTTTGAACACCTCATTTCCTTTTCTTATCTCTTGAATGGTTTTGAAGGTAATCCTTCTTTTGCCGTTATCGCGTTCCCTTATGTGATCCTCGCCGTGCTTACCGGCTGGTTTACGCGCATCTACGGACTTCGGTGGCGCGAAGCAATTACCTTTGACTATATTCCACGATGGCGTGCAGTAAAGGTGGAGATAGAAGGCGCAAGTCAGCGCATCCAAGAAGACTGCAACCGTTTCGCACGTATCGTTGAGTCTCTGGGGCTCCAAGTTGCGCGGGCGGTAATGACTTTAATTGCCTTTATCCCAGTTCTCTGGGGGTTAAGCGCGGGTGTTGATATACCAATTCTCCGTAACATTGAAGGTTCGTTGGTGTGGGGAGCACTTCTGGTTTCCGTTGGAGGTCTTGCTGTTTCCTGGTTTGTCGGGTGGTTCTTGCCCGGACTTGAATACAACAATCAGAAAGTTGAGGCAGCATTTCGTAAGGACCTTGTTCTTGGAGAAGATGACAAAGAACATTATGCGCAACCCGAAACATTGTGGGAGCTCTTCTTAGGTATTCGATTCAACTATCACCGCTTATATCTACATTATGGATATTTTGACACGTGGATGATCACTTACGACCAGGCCATGGTCATCGTGCCATATCTCATCATGGGGCCGGGGCTTTTCACGGGGCTCATCACGCTTGGCATTCTTGTCCAGGTAAGTAATGCATTCGAAAAGGTACATAGTGGGTTTGCATTGTTCCTGCACAACTGGACGACTATCACCGAGCTACGAAGCATCTGGAAGCGCCTCCATGAATTCGAGAGGAATCTCGACAGGCATCAGCCGAAAATGGCAGTCGCTTAAGTTGCACATCAACCTCTATCGAAAGATAGAGGTTTTTCTTTTTCTACGAACACGCATATAATCTTTCCATGCTTCACATTGAAAGGACCTATGGCAAATATTTTCTCCTCGCGGCGCTTTTGATTGCCAACTATTATCTATGGAGCGTTGTCGTTGCACAACAAAGTGACGGTATTCTCATGGTTGCGTTTCTTGATGTTGGACAAGGCGACGCCGCCTTTATCGAAGCGCCGAACGGAAATCAGATGCTTATTGACGGCGGCCCTTCAGGGCAAGCACTCTTAAGGGAGCTTTCGAACGTGATGCCATTTTACGACCGCTCAATTGACGTTCTCGTCATCACCAATCCGGACAAAGACCATGTCGGCGGATTCCCAGACATACTAAAGCACTATGATGTTCACTACCTTCTTGAGCCTGGTGTATTGCGTGAGACCGCCGTTTATACAACGCTGGTTTCATTAGTCGAATCAAAAGGGGTGGAGCGTGTATTTGCGCGTCGCGGGATGCGCATTGTGTTGGGTGAAGATGTATTTTTCGATGTTTTGTTTCCCGATCGCGATCCGAAGGGTATGACAACAAATGACGCTTCCATCGTCGCGAAGCTCAACTACGGCGAAACCTCGTTTCTCTTAACTGGCGATACAACAAAGAAGATTGAACGATATCTTGCCTCAATGGATGGTAAGGATTTAGACGCAGACATTCTGAAGGTTGCGCATCATGGCTCAAAGACCTCGAGTGATGCCGCGCTTCTCGGTTTTGCCTCACCAGCATACGCCGTCATATCATCGGGCAAAGGGAATTCGTATGGGCATCCGCACAAAGAAGTAGTGGACCGCCTCATACAATTTGGCGTGGAAATTTTTGAAACAGCAAAAATCGGAACAATCATTTTTCAAAGCGACGGAACAAACCTTTTGCATAGAAAGTAAACGAAAAACCCCGACGGTACCGTCGGGGTTGTGTTTGTTTAAAGCTTTCCGCGAAGCTTGAGTGCTTGGACGAGTCGTGTCATACCAATACCCCCACCACACCGCGGGAAGAATTTAAGGGAGAGGAAATAACGGAGTTCGTCCAGGGTTTCCTTTTCCCCGAATTTCTCAAAGAGGGTTTGGGCATACTTACCATCCGTGATGGTGTGGAAGCGCGTCCACATATCATGCGGGTCGCAGCTTCGTTCCGCAGAACCGATAGTTTCGATGGGCATGAGCACATCTATCTTTTCTGCCTTTCCGTCCCGTCCACGCTTCATGTTCCAGAACGGAGACGTATGTTCGGGGAAACGAGAAAGCAAGACTGCTCCGCCGCACTCTTCATAGAGCCACTTTTCTTCCCTGTCTCCGATTTCAGTGACGCGGTAAGATTCTGCGGCGCTCTCGTAATCAACTTCTGTAACATCATGCCAACCAAGGAAGAGAACAAGGTCTGTCAGAATTTTCCTTAGGCGGTCGATTCCGCCGTGCGTTTCAAATTCAAACATGGGGAAAATCAGATTGTGTCGCCCTGGTTGCGGGTCGTCTTCGTTTCGATAGCTTGTCGTAATACAGAAAAGCCCGGGGAGAGAGGGATCAGTCAAAAGGTCACGCTCAAGCCACATTTGCCCTGTTTGCGGGAGAGGTAGCGTCTTGCCGAGAAATGTAACCGGCATAATACTTGCCGGGTTTTCGCATGCCGCGAGCCGGGCAAGGGGGGGGCGCATGCGTTGCTGCGTTGAGGACTCAACAAACCCGAGTTCACCCGAGAAAAAGGCGCGCAAGCGAGCCGCAACCTTGCTATATTCAACGGGAGGAATGATATCAATGAACTGCGCAGCTTTATCGGAAGCGAATGTACGCTCGGCAGCTGCAGTGTCAATGGGGGTGAAAGGGGGGATGCTCTTCACCTTCGGTCTCCCTGCGAGGACATCTAAAAAAGAAGGATAGCATAGGGTCTGTCTCCGGCACATAGTGCGCAGTTCATAAAAATGTGTCGTAAACATATGTCATGTTTGGTATACTATACGGAATGAGAGAGGATCAAAACGGCAAGAGTCCGCTTAGGCGTCTTGAAGAAACGCTGTATCGAAAAGATGCCACAGAGGAAAAAGATGGCCGTAGCCATCTTCGCCCGCATGATATCGAGAAACATTCCGGATGGGCGGAGGAACCTATTCAAAACACTGAAACTGAGTCCATGGCGGCACCTGTGAAGACAAAATCATTTGCGCTCCTATTTTTCTACGCATCCATTGCGTTTTTTGCTGTGGCAACATTAATCGCGCTCTTCGTGATGCTTGGGGGAACGAATCTCATCTCTACTCGCAATGTTGACATCACTGTTACGGGGCCTGTCTCCATCGAGGCGGGGGAAGAAGTACAACTTGAGATCGCCATATACAATAAAAACAGCGTCGACCTCGAATCAACGGATCTTTTGATTGAATATCCAGAAGGGACACGGGTTGCCGGTGACATTGAAGAAGTGTTGCCGCGCACACGCACTTCTCTCGGAGTCATACCCAAGGGCGGTATTGTCAAAGAAAGCGTGCGCGCTGTCTTCTTTGGGCAAGAAGGAGAAGAAAAGAAGGTTCGTATTGCCCTTGAGTATCGGGTGCCCGATTCGAACGCGATTTTCGTTGCTGAAGAGACGTTCACTGTAGTTGTGAGCTCTTCGCCAGTACGTATTAGCGCAGAGGGGGTAACCGAAGTGAGCTCCGGGCAGGAGTTTGCGCTCGAAGTCACTGTTTCGTCTAATGCGAGCGAGCGCGTCGGGAATGTTCTTGTTGCCGTGGATTACCCATTTGGGTTCTCGTTCCTTGATGCAACGCCCAAGCCGACATACGGCAACGATACGTGGGTGTTAGGAGACCTGCCTTCTGGGAGCGAGAGAACCATCATCATCCGAGGTGTGTTGGAGGGACAAGATGGCGAGGAAAAGATTTTCCGTGTCGTCTCTGGCACGCCAAAGGAAAAAGATGAGCGAGAGATCGGTGTTGCGTTTGGGACCCTTCTTCACGATGTTGCGGTTACCCGGCCACTCTTGGCGCTCCAAGTCCTTTTGAATGGCCGCCCCGGCAAGGAGCATATCTTGGGAGCGGATGAAGAGGTAACGGCGGAGATTTCTTGGGTAAACAATCTTCCCATAAAAATCAGTAATGCAAAAATTGAAGTGACACTGGTTGGAGACGCACTTGATACTGCCTCCGTATCTCCCATTAGGGGGTTCTATCAGTCGTTTAACCGAACCGTTGTCTGGGACGGAACCACGGCGCCAGAGCTTGTTGAGCTAGAGCCCGGTGAGCGGGGTGCTGTCTCCGTTCGCTTCAAACCCCGCGAGCTAGTCTTGTCAGGCGGAACACTCATTAAAGAGCCGCTGATTACACTCACTGCGACAGCAGAAGGGACGCGTGTTGGGGAGAGCGGCAGTGAACAGGTGCAAAGTTCCGTACAACACCTACTCAAGGTTGAGACGAACGTCTCTCTTTCCCAAAGAGCGCTTTACTACGCGGGGAGTTTCGCCAACACCGGTCCCTTACCGCCTAAGGTAGGCGAGGAGACGACGTATACGATTCTTTGGAATGTTGTGAACACCGCAAGCGACGTCAGCCGTGGAAAGGTGCGCGCGACTCTACCGCCACATATACGGTGGATTGGGGAGAAGAGCCCAGGAAACGAGACGCTTACGTTCTCCGAAAGTGACAGGTCTGTTGTCTGGGATTTGGGCTCCATTAGTGCGGGGGCAGGCATCGGGGCTTCTCCGCGCGAAGTCTCATTCCGGGTCGGCTTTCGTCCGAGTCTCTCCCAAGTCGGCGACGTGCCAACATTAGTGAACGAGTCTGTGTTTAGTGGATTTGACGCCTTTACAGAGACAACCATTGCAGCGACTGCGCGTTCTGTGAATACCCAACTTTCGAGTGACCCACAGTTTACCGCCGGAGAGGGGAGAGTGGTTGAATAATATGATTTTACATTTCAGATTGCAGATTTGAACGAAAGCAATTTTTGTGATTTAACTAAATGATTCCATGGCGAAAGAAGCTGATGACAAATTAAGCAAGATTGTATCACTCGCGAAGCGACGCGGTTTTGTGTTTCAAAGCTCCGAGATTTATGGGGGCTTGAGTGGTATGTGGGATTATGGGCCACTGGGTGCCGAGCTTGTGCATAATATTAAAGATTTGTGGTGGAAGCATTTTGTGTACGAAGAGGAAAATATGTATCCTCTCCAGACGACCACTATCATGCCTGAGGCGGTGTGGAAAGCATCGGGACACCTTGAAGGGTTTGCTGACCCTATGGTTTCTTGCGAAAAGTGTAAGCGCAGATTCAGAAAAGACCAAGTGGGAGAAATGTGCCCGGAATGTGGGGGCGCGTTTGGTGAAGAGAAACTGTTTAACCTCCTTTTCCCGCTCTCTATGGGAAGCACAGAAGGAGGCGGAGATAAGGCCTATCTCCGTGGTGAAGTGGCGCAGGGAATGTTCGTGAATTTTAAAAACGTGCTTGATACGATGCGCCCAACGCTTCCTTTCGGTATTGCGCAAATCGGCAAGGCGTACAGAAACGAAATCGCGCCGAGAGATTTTCTCTTTCGTGTTCGTGAGTTCGATCTCATGGAGTTTGAATACTTTGTAAAAGAAGAAGAGTGGAAGGAATACTTTACTAAGTGGAAGGACAGAATGTGGGAATGGATCGACCGTGTTGGCATTGCAAGAGAAAGCGTCCACGAACTTGAGGTCGGGGAAAATGATCGCGCGCATTACTCGAAACGCACTGTTGATTTTGAATTCGACTATCCTTTTGGGAGGAAAGAATTATACGGCTTGGCGTATAGGACCGATTATGATCTTCAAAAGCACATGGCGGCTTCAGGGGTTGATCTCCACTACACTGACCCTGTCTCTGGGGAGAAGTTTGTTCCCCACGTTATCGAGCCGACATTTGGTTTAGGCAGAACACTGCTTGCCGTCTTACTTTCAGCGTATGAGGAGGACGAGCTCGGCGGCGAGAAACGGCTTGTCTTGAAGTTGAAACCAGCCCTTGCCCCCGTTAAGGCAGCAATATTCCCGCTTCTCCGCAATAAACCGGAGTTGTGGAGCAAGGCCCGAGAAGTGTTTGTGCAGATAAAGAAAGAAATACCGCAGGTGGTGTGGGATGATAACGGCAACATCGGCAAGCGCTATAGAAGGCAAGACGAAATAGGCACACCTTCATGCGTGACAATTGACTTCCAAACGCTTGAGGAAGACACCGTGACTGTCCGGAACCGTGACACGGGGGAACAGGAACGGGTCAAAGTCGGAGATTTGGTTGCTCATTTGAAAAAGAGCCTCTCCTAACCTAAAAGACACCCCAGTTGCTCGGGGGTGTTTTTGTGGTATAGAATAGCCGAATCTTATGCAATTCACGAGAAATGTCCTCAAAAACGGCCTTCGGATCATAACCGTGCCGATGCACCAGAGCGCATCGGTCACTGTTTTAGTACTAACTTCGGCCGGATCGGAGTATGAGACGAAACGGACGAATGGACTCTCGCATTTTCTCGAGCACATGTGTTTCAAGGGAACAGCGAGCCGCTCAACACCGCGCGAGATCGTCGAAGAAATCGAAGGTATCGGCGGGCGTTCCAACGCGTTCACAGGCCTTGAGGAAACAGGATATTACATAAAAGCAGAGGCTCGTCATTTCAAAAAAGCTCTCGATATCGTTTCCGATATCTTTTTGAATCCGATTTTTCCAAAAAAAGAAATTGAAAAAGAGCGCGGCGTCATCATTCAGGAAATCGGTAAGTCAGAGGACGAACCCTCCGATCGCGTCTTCGATCTTTTCATGTCGTGTTTGTATGGAAACCAAGGGGCGGGATGGGACATACTCGGTACCCGAGGAACAGTAAAGAGTCTTCAGCGCAAGGATTTTGTTGCCTATCGGAAACGATACTATACGGCCAAGAACACAGTCGTGGTCGTCGCTGGTAATGTTGGTGTTACTGAAGTGGTGAGAGAAGTCACCAGAGCATTCGCCGGGATTCCTGAAGGGAAAGCGATGGGTAAACCAAAGACCACGGTTAAAAGAGGAAAGCCGCGTATTCGCCTTGCGTACAAGAAATCAAGCCAGACACACTTTGTGCTCGGCTTTCATTCATACCCCGTCACGCATCCACGACGTATTGCGGCAGAAGTGTTGGGGGCGGCTCTTGGCGGCGGATCATCTTCGCGCTTGTTTCAGCGCATACGAGAAGAAATGGGTGCCGCGTATGCTGTCAATGCGGGGAGCGAATCATACTTAGACCACGGTGAGTTTTTCGTATACGCGGGCATTGGTCATGACGGCGTTGCTGATGTCATTAGAGTAACCTTGGAAGAAATCGATCGCTTCAGAAAAGAGAAGATCTCCGCGGATGAGCTTGAGCGGGTAAAAAATTATATTGCAGGCGGATTAGCAACGGGGCTTGAGACAGGGAGTCGACTTGCAGAATTTTACGGCCGCGAAGAAGTGTTGAGACAGGAGCTACTTACACCAAAAGAGGTTGCCGACAAAGTCCACCGCGTAACAGCCGATGATATAGAGAAGGCAGCCCGAGAGATTTTTAGAAACGAGCACCTTTGTCTTGCTACGATTGGGCCCATACGAAGCGCAGCGGGTTTAAGCAAGATCCTTCGCTTACCGTAGCGACGGGTGGTATTTTGATGCCCCTGTGGCATAATGAGGATAATGCGCGAGGATACGACCATCACGATCTCGACCGAAACTATTTTTAAGACCATTTTCATTGGCCTTCTTTTTGTTGCCTTGTATTTTTTGATTGATCTCGTCCTCGTGCTTTTGGCGGCTGTTGTCATTGCATCAGCCATTGAGCCCGCAACACGCTTCCTCGGACGTTACAGAATTCCGCGTGTTATTGCCGTGCTCTTTATGTACGCAACCCTCACGGCCGTTCTCTTTGGTATCCTTTATTTCTTCCTCCCCCCGCTTCTTGAAGACGTATCGTCATTTCTCGCTGTTCTCCCCGAGCATGTACAAAAGATTGAGAACGACCTTCTCGGCGGAGAGCGTTTCGCAAACAGTATTCCCGGGGGACTTTCTCTCGAAAGTGCCGTGAATGAGCTTCGGTCAGCGCTCTCTGTTTTCTCGGGCGGTGTCGTGCAAACAATAAGCTCCATCTTTGGGGGTCTTTTCTCCTTTGTCCTCATCCTCGTATTCTCATTTTATCTTGCCGTGCAAGAGCAAGGGATTGAGAACTTTTTGCGGCTCATAACCCCCATTCGTCACGAGCGTCGTGTCATCAACTTGTGGGAGCGAACGCACATGAAGATTGGCCGTTGGATGCAGGGCCAGCTTTTGCTCGGCCTTATTGTCGGCATCCTCGTCTATCTGGGGCTTATGGTGATCGGAGTCAAATACGCCTTGCTTCTCGCTGTATTGGCAGCTGTCTTCGAGCTCATCCCACTCTTTGGCCCCATCCTCGCTGCTATACCGGCTGTTATCTTGGCCTTCCTCGAAGGCGTGCCGCTTGGACTCATGGCCGTCGGTCTCTATGTTATTATTCAACAGTTTGAAAATCACCTTATCTATCCGCTCGTCGTGAGGAAGGTTGTCGGGGTGTCTCCTATCCTCGTTATCGTTGCACTTGTCGTAGGAGGTGAGCTCGCGGGTTTCTTGGGGCTCATCCTTGCCGTGCCAGTAGCGGCAGCCCTTATGGAGTTAGCAGACGACATCCAAAAGGGAAAAGCGGCACAACTAGAGCGCGAAGCAAAAAAAGCGTAAAAGATGCAAGATGCAAGAAACAATAACCAAACAATATCCAACAACCAACTCCAATAACCGAAGGTTTGATCTCGAAAAGAGAACAACCGACTTTGCAAGGGCGATTATAAGGTTGTGCAAAACACTGCCAAGAAGCCCAATGCATGATCGTTTAGTAGGACAGATAGTTGGTTCAGCGGGCTCCGTTGGCGCAAATTATCGAGAAGCGAACGATGCTCTCGGGAAAAAAGATTTTGCACACCGTTTGAAAATTGCCAGAAAAGAGGCCAAAGAAACGATTCATTGGCTGGAGTTGATAAAAGAAGCCAGCCCCAATGTACAAGAGGGGGCAGACGATTTGTTGGGTGAAGCAACGGAGCTAAAAAACATCCTCTCCGCGATAATCGCTAAAACAAAATAAGTTTGTACATTGCTATTTGAGTATTGAAACTTGTTTGTCTCTTGTTTCTTGGGTATTGGTTATTATGAAGCAACACTTTATTTCGACCTCCATACCGTATGTGAATGCATTTCCGCACTTAGGCCACGCACTTGAGTTTGTGCAAGCGGACGTGCTCGCTCGCCATCGCCGCCTTAGGGGCGGGGATGTGTTCTTTTTGACCGGTACAGACGAAAATGCCCTTAAGAATGTTCAGGCCGCACGCGAAGCGGGTGTTGCTGTTCCGACCTTTGTGGCAGAACGAGCAGAAGCCTTTAAACGCCTCGCGGCGAAGCTTTCTATAGCAAACGACGAGTTTATCAGGACTACAGAAAAGCGCCATTTTGATGGCGCGCAAAAACTTTGGCAATCACTTGACCCGAAAGACGTCTACAAGAAGGCATACTCGGGAATTTACTGTGTTGGGTGCGAAGAGTTTAAATTAGAGCGTGATTTGATTAGTGGCTTTTGCCCAGAACACCCAGGGAAAAAGCTCGAACTTGTGGAAGAAGAGAACTACTTTTTTCGCTTAAGCCGTTATGCGGATACTTTGCGGGAGCTTATTACTTCCGGCAAGCTTGCAGTTATCCCCGAAAGCAGAAAGAATGAAGCCCTTGCCTTTATTGATCAAGGGCTCGAAGATTTTAGTATTTCACGCTCAAAGGAACGCGCTCACGGATGGGGTGTTCCCGTGCCGGGAGATGAGAGTCAGATTATGTTTGTTTGGGTGGACGCGCTTTCAAACTACTTGAACGCACTTGGGTACGCGTCAGATGATGCGCGCTTCACGAAGTATTGGAAGGAAGCAGAAGACATCACACATGTTATCGGGAAGGGGATCAATCGTTTCCACACACTCTATTGGCCCGCTCTACTATTGTCAGCAAACATTCGTCTTCCTGATACGGTGTTTGTCCACGGGTACATTACTGTTGGGGGACAGAAGATGTCGAAGACAATTGGTAATGTCATCGATCCGTTCGCGCTCATTGAAAAATACGGAACGGATGCGCTGCGATATTTCTTCGCGCGCGACCTCCCGACATTCGAAGACGGCGACTTCACCGAAGAAAAGTTTATTGCAAGTTATAATGCGAATCTTGCAAACGGTCTCGGCAATCTTGTTGCTCGCGTGATGAAGCTTGCAGAAACACATCTTGAAGCGCCGGTCGTTTTGGGTAAGGAGCTACTTGATGAGGCGGAGAGGGGAGAGTACGAAACACACATGAAGCAGTTTCAAATTCAGAAAGCGGCAGATGTTATTTGGGGACGCTTGAGAGAGTTAGATGAATATGTAACAAGAGAGCGTCCGTTTGAAAAAGTCGCCACTGATATTGATGGCGCAAAAAAAGATATTACGCATCTCGTTCAAGCTCTCGCTGGTATTGCGCACATGCTCACGCCCTTCCTACCGGAGACTGCGGAGAAAATAAAAACAGCAATTAAAGAAAACAAAAAACCCGAAACGCTTTTTCAGAGAATTTGAACCACAAATGACGCAAGTGAAAAACGCCCCGAGTGTAGTCGAGGGGCGTTTTTTCAATATTGACATTTCTTCGCTTTGTTTTTTGTTATTTTTCTGTTTCTGTGCGCGGTTTGTTTAGGTGAAGTAGACGAGTTTCTCTTATACATGAATGTTTCTCAGAAGGGGAAGATTTAAAAATGAACACGGTGTCGTAATTTCTATCGTGAAACTTTGTCGTTTAGACGATATATGTTTGTTTTGCAATGACTTCAAGGACAGGTGTTCTCTTGGCATGCGGTTTTGAGGGTATAGATCATCTTTTGTTTCACAGGGCGATCCTTTTGGAGTCATAGAGAAATGATTTTACCGTAGCGCACATACACACGGATCATTAAAAAGAAAAGGTTTTTGTTGCTTTTTTTCCACATATTTTCCTCTGAAATAGAATCAGCTCTCTGTAAAATTAAAAGTACATGGAGGGCGAGATTTTCTTCAATAATAAACGGCATATTTCGTCTAAACGAAGCGGCGAAATGTTTGGCTACACGCACGACTATGTGAGCCGTCTTTGTCGTGAAGGAAAGGTGAGCGGGCGTCGTATTGGGAAGACGTGGTACGCGGAAGAAGATTCTCTCCGCACCTTTCTCGCGTCAAACGGACAAAACGGGAAAGTAAAAACTCTTCGTCGCGAGTCGCAGCTTCTGTCCGAAGAAGCGAACGCAAAACCCAACACCAGTCTTTCTCCAAAGGAAGGCAAACAGCCTCTGCAAAACAACAGTATTTCGTCTGCCCCCACAACCTTTCCTGCCGTCGCGTCATTGCGTAGTTCCAGCTTTGCTGGAACAACAGCAGGAAAGGTGTGGGGGTCTGCCAACACGAAGCGCGTCGGGACCGATACATATGCAAGCATTCCCTCCTTCGCTATTGGAGCCCTTCTTCTCGTCGCTGGTTTTGTCGGCGGCCATATCGCCTTTAACACACCATACCCCGCGCTTGCGTATGAGGCAGTTGGCAGGTCGGTGGAAGAAACAGGTCGCGTGGTAACGCGTGGCACGGTTGCATTCACCAAAGCGGTTGATGAAAGTTTTGGAATAATTAAAAAAGTTCATGGCAATGTCGTCGCCATATCACGTGCATCAGTTGAAGCATGGAAGCTTGGATACGAACGTGCGCACGCCCACATGAGTGAAGCGGCGGCTGTCGAACAAATGGGAGCGAGAGCGGTATTCTCTGACGTTGGTGAGGGAGTACTCCAAGCCGCGTCTGCATTCAAAAAGATGCCAGGTCTCTTTGTGCAGAATTTCTACGAGATTGAAGTCGAGGGAGCGACTGTTGCTGCGAATACATCTCTGTCCCTCTCCTCCCTCCCCTCGGACCTCGCCCGCACCCTCTACGACACCCTAAACAACCTCGGCACCACTCTCATCGAAACAGCACAGAGCGTCAACGACACCGTGCGAGAGTCTTTTGCCACGGGACCACTCGACACGAAAGCCCCCGTGGTGGAAGAACCACCCAAACCAGGGACAACCCCACCACCCACACAGCCCGTCCTCACCACACCCGCCCCACGTACGCCAACCCCGTCTCCAATCATCATTCAATCACCAAGCACCCAAACCGTGATCGAACGCACGATCGAGCGTGTTGTCTACGGCCCGCCTCCGCAAAGCTCCGGCGGCATCTCCCAAGC
>JACQLS010000026.1 GCA_016204005.1 Parcubacteria group bacterium
ATGATTACGAATCCCGAGCGCATGGAAGCTGAATACCGTGAAGTGCCGATCTTGATAACAGATAAAAAAATCTCTTCTATGAAAGAGATTTTGCCTCTTCTCGAGAAAATGGCGCAAGGCGGCAGAAAGGACCTCGTCATTATCGCGGACGATGTGGAAGGAGAGGCGCTCGCGACGTTCGTCGTCAACAAACTTCGCGGCACATTTAACGTACTTGCGGTTAAGGCGCCGGGCTATGGCGATAGGAAGAAAGAGATACTTGAAGATATCGCAATCACGACTGGCGGACAGGTCATCTCTGAAGACCGCGGTATAAAACTTGAAAATGCGGAAGCAAAGATGCTCGGTCGTGCTGGGAAGGTTGTTGCGACAAAGGAATCGACCATTATTGTGAACGGAAAGGGCAAGAAGTCCGATATCGAGGAGCGTGTTCTACAATTAAAACGCCAACTCCAGAATACGGATTCAAAATTTGATAAAGAGAAAATCCAAGAACGCATCGGTAAACTTTCAGGTGGTGTCGCGGTTATTCACGTTGGCGCGGCGACGGAAACAGAAATGAAGTACAAGAAACTTAAGATTGAGGACGCAGTCAACGCGACACGAGCCGCGATTAAAGAGGGTATTGTGCCAGGCGGTGGAACTGCCCTCGTTAAGGTGCTTCAAAAACTTGAGGGGAAAAAGGGACTTGAGAGTCTCTCGGAAGAAGAGCGCGCGGGATATGACATTGTGCTCCGTTCGCTTTCAATGCCACTTCGCCAGATTGCAATAAACGCCGGAAAGGGTGATGGCTCACTTATCGAGAGTGAAGTCAGGAAAGGAAAGGGCAATGCCGGCTATGACGCGAAGAAAGATCAGGTCATCTCCGACATGATTGCAATAGGTATCATCGACCCGGTCAAAGTGACCAGGAGCGCTGTTCAAAACGCGGCATCTGCTGCTGCAATACTCCTAACCACCGAAGCGGCTATTGCGGAAGAACCAAAGGAAGAAAAGGGGGGCGCAGGTGGCCCAGGCGGTATGGGAGATATGGGAGGAATGTATTAAAAAGAGCTTTTAGTTGTGAGCTTCATTAGGAAACAAGAATGGCCGCTTACAGCGAGCCATTTTTGTTGAGTACGTTTTGTGCTATTCTTGTGGGTGTCTCGTCTTTGTACTACTCACTACTAACTACCTACTTCACTAAACACATGTCTCAATTTTGGAACATTATTTTCGCGCTCGCCGTTATCGGGCTTCTCGTAAGCGGATTTTTCGACCTTATCGAATGGAAATTTAACCTCATCGCGATAGCGGTTGCCGCAATTTTTTGGTTCATTGCTGTTTACAACAGTTTTGTTGCGCTTGTAAATCGTGCCAAAGAAGCATGGGCAGACATTGATGTGCAGTTAAAGCGCCGTTATGACCTTATCCCGAACCTGGTCAACACGGTGAAGGGTTACATGACGCACGAACAAGGGACGCTCCAGAAAGTAACTGAAGCGCGCGCACAGGCGCTTGCGGCGCAAACGGTGGGCGAGCACAACAAGGCCGACAACATGCTCTCCGAGGCATTAAAGTCGCTCTTTGCGGTAAGTGAAAATTATCCAGATTTGAAAGCAAGCCAAAACTTCCTCGAACTCCAGCGTGAACTTTCTGATACGGAGAACAAGATTCAGGCGGCACGACGCTTCTACAATACGAATGTCCGCGATTTGAACACCGCGATTGATTCTTTCCCCTACAATATTTTCGCGAGAGTCTTTGGCTTTACGCCGCGCGATTTCTTCGAGCTTGGAGAAGCGGGAGCAAGAGAGCCGGTAAACGTCAGATTTTAGGTTACAGGTTTTAGGATATAGAAAAGCCCCATATGGGGCATTATGAAGAGTTTTTGTTGAGCGGTTTCTTTGGTGTTATCCACTGGATAAAGCGCATAGAGATTCCCGCGATAAAGAAGGCGAGAATGAAAAGCATGGGGATGCTCCCCCAACTTCCCCAGGCGGGAACATCTGTTGGTATCCCGAAAAGGGGAAACGCGAATGAGCAGAAAAACCCCAGTAGTGAGAGTAGCGTCAGATAGCCAAAAAAGTTTTCAAGCTTCTTTCGCATCATCACTCTTGACTTGAAATCTACCAAAACCATACCACAAAGATCTCAAACCAACAATGGCAACACTCTATACACACCAAGGCGCAAATATTCGAAAAACCTGGCTCCTCATGTTCGGGTTTTTGGTCGTGGTCATTGTGATTGGTTGGGGATTTAGTTGGTACATTGGTGATCCGACTGTTCTCTATATTGCGGTTGCGCTCGCCGTCATCATGAACGTCGGCGCGTACTGGTGGTCGGATAAGCTCGTTATCAAAATGACGAGCGCTCATCCTATAACCCACGAATCACATAGGGAACTTTGGAATGTTGTTGAGAACCTCTCTATCACTGCCGGCCTTCCGATGCCGAAAGTGTATGTCGTAGATGACCCCGCACCAAATGCATTTGCGACTGGGCGCAATCCCGAACATGCGGTGGTCGCGGCAACAACGGGGCTTTTGGCGATGCTAAATAAGACGGAACTTGAGGGGGTGATTGCGCACGAGCTCTCGCATATCGGCAACCGTGACATGCTCGTCTCCACTATCGTTGTTGTGCTTGTCGGCTTTATCGCCATCCTTGCTGACATTTTTCTTCGCATGATGCACTTTGGCAATGGGCGTGACCACGATTCTCGAGCAGGTGTTTTGTTTTTGGTCCTCGGTATCGTTGCTGCAATTTTGGCACCCATTGCCGCGCAGCTCATTCATTTGGCGATTTCGCGCAAACTTGAGTTTCTCGCTGACGCATCCGGCGCGCTCCTCACTCGCTATCCGGAAGGGCTTGCCTCTGCTTTAGAAAAAATTGCTGCGCATGGGATGGAGATGAAGAAAACAAGCCACGCAACCGCGCATCTTTTTATCGCAAATCCCTTTGGGGCGGGGAACGGGGGACGGCAATGGGTGAACAAGCTTTTTAGTTCCCACCCCGACCCGAAGGAAAGAATAAGAATTTTAAGGGGTCTATAGTTGTTTTAAAAAGCGCCCCCATTAAATCTTCAGAAATACCCTTGTTTATCAAGGATATTTTTTGTATTGACTTTTGCTGTGAATTTGCTATAATTGAAATGAACCCAATTAGGAGCACTTTCATGATTGGATACAGGGCAATCGGGTGCGCTACGAGCTGCGTCTTGCTGCGCCGGGAGGAGCCGAAAGCTGACACCGACGTCGACACGACGTTCGAAACGAGGCTCGAGCGCGGAGAGGTCACCGTGCGGGTGAGCAAGAGAAACGGCCTCGCGCCCTCTCCGCAGGGCGACACGCACACCATCGGGGCGCGCAAGGCAAGGGCCATCGAGGCGGGGCGCTGGGTGGACACAAGGCGCGACATGCGCCTGCGCAAGGGACTGGATGTTCGTTCCGCAACTCGCCAGCATTGGAAGGAGGCCAGGCGGCGCGAGCAGAAGCGCCGCGAACGCGAACGCACAGACGGCAACATGGCCGCCTAATCCATACATCGCACACCGGGGGAGGTTTCCTCCCCCGACGAGGGCAGCAAACACGCTGCTCTTAATTTTGTCTATTTTTTGAGATGTGGACGCGGTATAATGTGCAAATGATCACCCTTTTTTCTATAGCCCACCTCATGGCTCCATGGATATGGGTTTCTGTTGGCGGCATTATTTTAACCGCGGGAGACATCATGGTAAAGCTTGCGATCGAGGGAAAGGGGGAGATGATTTTTTGGAGCGGCTTTTCCCTCTTCATTGTCGGAGAGTTTTTCCTGGCAATGGCCTTTTTTGGTCAGGATATAGCGCAGGCAAGCTTAGCAATGGTGCTCATCAACATCATTACACTCACCCTAGTAAACATTTTTGTTTTTGACGAGCCAATGTCTCTCCTTGGGTATGGGGCAATGGTGTTAGGTCTCATCTCGTACATAGTCCTTGAGTTCTACGCGTAAATGAAGGTATAGTTGGTTTCTGGAGGGTTCGCATAGCGGTCTAGTGCGCACGCTTGGAAAGCGTGTGAGGCGCAAGCCTCCGAGAGTTCGAATCTCTCACCCTCCGTTTATGATGTTAGTTAAGACAAAAGTAAGACCGAGTCCAATACATGGTCTCGGAGTCTTTGCAGATGAGTTTATTTCAAAAGGCACGCTCGTGTGGAGATTTATACCAGGGTTTGATCTTAAGTTCACAAGGGAACAGATTGTTGCTTTGCCAAAACATCTCCAAATTTATTTAATAAAATACTCATATCTTTCACGAAAGAGTAAGCTCTACTGTGCACCAATAGATGACAACAAATACATGAATCATTCGGAGACGCCAAACGTGTTTTCTGAATACCGTGATGATGAAGAAGAGGTTGTCTCGTACGCGCTACGAGACATCGAGACGGGGGAGGAATTGACGGAGGACTATTCGAAGTTTGAGGACATTAATGTACTCGGGCATGTGCTAAACGAGCTCGTGAAAAAATATGGATTAGAGGACGAAGTCGACCCTCGTTTAAAATAGCGTATTCACTCACCCCTGTTCGTTGAGGATAAGATAAAGAAAAATTTGACAAACGAAACATACATTGTAAAGTCAGAAAAGCAGCATACGCGCTTCGTTGAGACGGGGAGCGAGAGGCGGAGGCGGGATGGCCTATCATTGCGATAAGGTGACCATTAAGACAGGGGATATGGAACGGACAGATGTTCCCCGTATCCGTTTTAAGGACATTACAGAGAGGATCATGGGCGTTGTGGCTAAATCGGAGATAGAGAATGGGATTGTCGTCATCCAGACACGGCACACGACAACGGGGCTCATGGTTAACGAGAACGAGGTGGGTCTCCTTAAAACCGATTTCCCCAAAATGCTCGCGAGGTTGTGCCCCGATGGGGAGTATGCTCACGACCGACCGGAGCGGCTCGACGCAATGGACAATGAGCCCGTAAACGGCGTTTCCCACCTTCGCGCCATGTTTCTTCGGGAGAGCATCCACCTCTCCGTGGCGCGAGGGGCTGTTCGGCTCGGTGAATGGCAATCCATAGTGTTCTATGATTTTGACCCGGAACATCGAGAGGAGCGTTCCCTAGAAATCTTTGTGTTAGGTGATTCGTAAGTTGCATCTCCGCATTCCGCCTTCGCCAATTGGTGAATAGGGGAGCGGGGGTTTTTAAAAAACGTAGGTCCGTACCTTGACCCTAAGTATGAGAAACTATATATTTGCATGAGCCTTGAACAGGTTTAGATATGGCGAAGGCAAAATCGAATGGGACGAAATCGGTTGAATCACAGGACCCAGAACGTCTTGTGTTGAGAACAATCTACATCCCTCGTGAATTGGACGAGCAGCTTCGGGGTATACGTGATGACAGCACATTCATTCGTACGTTAATTGAAGCGGGGTTGAAGCCTATCTTAGCCGAAAGTACCCGAAAAGAGGACGAGAGACAAGTCTGGCTGCACGACAAGCTGGTGAGGCGAATTACTCGAGCAACAGCGAAGAAGTTTCCGTCATTCGGCGGCGGGAGAGATAGCGATGCGAATCCGATCGCCCACGCCACGAAAGATACTCCGCCACAGTTCGCGGCAGGTGTGCCCATCGAGACGGTCGTCCGCTTCATTTTGTCTCGCCCAAGGGATCTCATTAGGGTCAAGAAGGTGAGAAGCAGGGTCGCCAGCAAGGCAAAAAGTCTTCAAGAAAAGCAACGCGCGCGGTAACCCGTTCGCGTTTTTAATTTCCAGATAGTTCATGGGTGTTGCAAGCGTACTGCGTGATATACTAAAAGTAAGACTACAAAATAATCCTCACCAACATATATGCCAGAGATAAGTATTAATTTCATCGCGGTCATTGTTGCCGCGGCAGTAAACATTGTCATTGGGATGCTTTGGTACGGGCCTCTTTTTGGAAAACAATGGAAGAAGCTTATGGGGTTTTCCGATACGGATATGAAGGGGATGAAGATGACTCCTATGACAGCGATATTTGGCGGAGCGGTTACCGCGCTCATCATGGCGTTTGTTCTCGCGCACGATGCCTATGTGTGGGGACTTTTCTTCGGCGCGTCAGTCGGTTCTGTAGCGTTTGCGCTTCAACTTGCTTTCTGGATCTGGCTCGGATATATCGCGACAACACAGGCGAGCGCTTTCTTGTGGGAGGGTAAGTCATGGAAACTCTTTTGTCTTAACGCCTCCTGCTCACTCGTCTCTCTTACCGCAATGTCGCTCGTGCTCACTTTTCTCAGATAGGGGAGTTATGAGTCTCGTACCGATGCTCCATAACTCTTGCGTGCAAGGAGCCGCCCTTGGTACACTTGCCACTAGAAAGCTCTGAAAAGGAAATCGGCAATGGGAGCAAAATTCGTTGCGTTGACAATTCTTGCATTGGGAGTTTCGCTTGCTGCTGCCTATACGGCGTGGGTTGGAATCCTTGTCTTCGTATCCTTTTGGGCACTCATAGGCACGGGCACGTTACGAGAGGCACTATTTAATGGGGACAAGAGATTACTCAACATGAAGCCGCTCCAGACGTTGAAGGTTTTTGGAAAAGCGGCTTTCTATGGCCCGTTCACATGGGTTAAGGTGATGTCAAAACTCTAACTTATCTTAAAACGCGTGCCGATCGCGTTTTTTCTTTTCTCCCACTCAACAAAAAAGGTTCAACCTTTTGTTAACTTATCCACAGTGTGGAAAAGGTGCCCCATTAACGATATGGCCATGGTACAATGGAAGATAACTGTTGTATTATCAGTCAGTTTTTAATGTACATATGGATTTCCTTAAAAAAATATTTGGCAGAGGACAAAAGGACGATACGGCGCAGGTGCGAAAGGAGCCGCAAGTGAACCCCGACATGAACCGGGTTGACACAAGTGTTGCCGAAGAGGCGGGTCCTGTATCGCCGGAGAAACACGAGCATAAAGAGGAGGCCGATAAGAACGTCTGCGAATTCTGCTAAACTTGTCCTTACAGTGCGCCCCGCCATTCTCTAAAAAAGTGGCGGGGTTACTGTGCGGAAAAGTATACTTCATTGTTTTGCGATTTTTGCTGCGGCCTTTATGCCGCTTATTGTTTGGGGGCACAACATTATTCTTGAAGAGGTAAATTGGGCAGACACTTCCACGATTATTCCGGGCTATGGTCAGTTAGGAATCGCCGGTCTTTTTTTAGGTGCCCTTCTTCTTCTCGCGCTCATCGTTATTCTTGAAAAACCCGTAACCGAGTTCTTTAAAGCCATTTCTTTTCTTCTTTTTGTGGCAATCGCGCTCGGTGGCACATGGGTCCTCGTCGACAAAACACTCGATGATGTTCGTCTATCGCCAACAGGAGGGCCTGTTCATTGGCACGCCGACTTTAGGATCTTTAACTGTGGGAAGGAAATCAATTTGGTGGATCCTGTCGGTCTCTCAAATCGCATTGGCACTTCAGAGGTGCATGAGCATGATGACTTCCGCATTCACATTGAGGGCATTATCGCAACCATGCATGAGGCATCACTCGGGCACTTTTTTGAAGCAATCGGTGGTGAGCTTACAAACAATCGAATGGTTGTGCCAACGAATGAGGGTATGGTGGTTATGGAAAACGGGGATACATGCCAGGACGGTGCGGTGGGCACACTGCAGACATTTTTGTGGAGTACTGATACGAGCCGAGAGATATGGGTTGCGAAAGAGCAGAAGCTCGGACCTGATTTCCCAGAGTATGTTATAGCACCCGAAACTATAGTTCCGCCCGGCGATTGCATTATCTTTGACTTCGACTCTGTGAAGAAAAAGACATTTCGCACCTGTGAACAATTAGAAGCGGCTGAAAATCGAGGAGACCTCATTATTTCCTGGCCAGATCTCGGTGACGACATTCGTAATTGATACATATATGCTTGAAGCACAACTACCAACCCTCATCACTGTTATCACAACTGCGGCGATCGATTCCATCAATCCGTGCGCCATTGGCGTTCTGATTCTAATGGTCAGCGTCATTCTCGCTTCAGGAGGTACAAGGAGCCGTCTTTTGTGGCTTGGTTTTCTCTACATACTCTCAATCTTCGTCGTATATCTCCTCGCGGGCCTCGGTCTTGCGTACTTCTTCACTAAGGTCCCGTTGGTCTTGACCCTCTATCTATCTATCGCGGTAGGTGTCTTCATAATTCTTGCCGGGCTCTTGGAAGTGAAAGATTACTTTTGGTACGGGCGATGGTTTTCTCTCGCTATTCCTGTTGCCTTTGCGAAGAAGATCCACGTCTATTCAGAGCGAGCCACGATCCCCGGTGTTATTTTCCTTGGCGCTTTTGTTTCCGCAGTAGAATTACCGTGTACGGGAGCGCCGTATCTTGCGATCATTACACTCCTCGCGCAGTATTTCGACTTTACCGCCTTCATGATGCTTGTGCTGTACAACATTGTCTTTGTCGCACCCCTTATCATCCTCCTTATTCTTGTCGCTGGTGGGATGGAGATCCATCGGCTCAAGGCGTGGAAGCAAGGGGCGCGAGGCTATGTGCGGCTTCTGATCGGGCTTCTCTTGGTCGCTCTCGGCTGGCTTTTGATGTTAATCGCGAACGGGTCGATTAATTTTGGGTAAAATATTGTGAGTGAGGAGATGAAAATCTGATTTTCATCCCGAGCGAAACAATTATATTGATAAATATTTTATGGCACACACACATATTGTTAAACGTCACGGAAGGACAGAGGCGTATGACAACCACAAAGTATACGCTTCGTGCTACGCTGCATGCGTCTCCGCGGAATGCCGCAAAGAAGAAGCAGAGCAAATTTGCGATGAGGTAATGCGCGAGGTCGATACGATCGTTGACGATAGGGGATCTATCACTTCAGACGAGATCTTTGGCGAGACAGCCCGCGCAATGAAGAAACGACACGAGAAGGCAGCTTTTTTGTACGAGACGCACAGAGATATATCGTAGAGTTTACTTTTCTTTTTTAGATGTTCCCATGGGTAAGTATTATTTCATTGCACTCCTCGTTGCCGTTTTCGGGGTAGTGCTTATCTCCACTGTATACTCCGATGAGTTTAGTTGTGGTGAGGAACTTCCTAATACAACAATACTTAAGCTTGCGGGAGCGGCCTTTTTTACAGAAGTAGCAGAGGCACCGGAAGAACGCCGTTGCGGGCTCTCCCTTCGTAGCCATCTACCAAAAGGTCACACGGTGCTCTTCATCTTTGAAGAGAGCGCGCGGCACGGCATTTGGATGAAGGATATGCATTTCCCCATTGATATTCTCTGGCTTGATAGGGATCTCGCTGTTATTGACTACGTGCGCAATGTTTCCCCAGATTCATACCCGGCTGTGTTTAGCCCAGACAGAGAGGCGCAGTATGTTCTTGAATTGAATGTTGGTACTGTGGATCGGCTCGGCATTACAGAAGGAACCAAGGCATTTATTCTTGGCGGAAGAGTGTCCGCTCATTAAGCTTGCTTTTCTAGTTCTTTGTAGTATAATAAAAGTTCCCCTGTATTGGGCAGTTGCGCTCCAGTCTTTCTAGATTGGAGTGAGGAAAGTCCGAACACGCCCCTAGCCCGCTTTTGTGGGATGGGGAGGACGGTAGCGGGTAACACCCGCCTGGAGCAATCCGAGGGATGCGAGCAGTGACGCCAAAGGCGAGAGCCAATGGGGTCCCGAAGGGGATTAACCTCCGCATAAGCTTTAGAGCTTGCTCTAAAGCGAAATCGAAGGGTGAAACGGCTAAATTCCTATCTGCGTGCAAGGCCGTGCTCCGATTAAAGTCGGAGAGTGCCGCTTGAGGTCTTGAGCAATCAAGACCCTAGATAAATAACTACCCCTTCTTCGCTCTTTGAGCTACGAAGGGCAAGTGCCTTTGGTGCTTGTCCTCCGAAGCCTTGGCGAAAGAGGACAGAATTCGGCTTATAGATACAGGGGAATATACATGAAAATCCTTCCGAGAAATCGGGGGGATTTTCTGTTTTACCCCGAACAGGGTTAGGGGGTGGATGTTGTTTTCTTGTATCCTTATTAGATAGAGGTATAATTAACATACGTGCCACTCGTCTATCGCTATTTCGTCAAGGAAGGGCGAAGAGGTAGGCGGCGTGCTTTTATTCGATAAATAATCGCTAGTCTCTTCCCGCGCCAACACTGTAGTATTTGCGGGGTCTATTATGGAAATCTTTAAAAATTTTGCAGCCGATATTTCTGGTGAGCGGAGCAAGTCAGCCGATGGGGCGCCTCTCGATAACCTTATCGCATGGATCGTTATTGTCGGCTTCTTTCTTTTACCATTTTTCCTCGTCCCGTTTGGGAGCATTCCGCTCGAGTGGGGCAAGATGCTTTTTCTTGCTTCCCTCGCTGTCCTTACTCTCATCCTTTGGTCGGTCTCTCGTCTAAAGGAAGGGGTAATAAGTATTCCAAAGAGCCCAGTACTTCTTGCCGCTCTCGGCATTGCTTCTGTCTTTCTTTTGGCAGCATTCTTTTCTCCCGTCATGAGTGTCTCTCTCGGGGGGATTGCGTATGAATTTGGAACAGCTCTTTCGTTTGTTGTTCTCGCCACACTCCTTATACTCGTCTCCATGGTTTTTCGAAGCGGACACTGGGTTTCGCTTTCTTATTTTGCGCTTTTCCTTTCATTTATCATAGTTTTTGTCTACCACACTCTCCGCGTGATCCTGGGTGTGGACTTCCTCGACTTTGGCGTTTTTACCTCTGAATCCGTCAGTCTTCTCGGTAAATGGAACGATCTCGGCATTTTTGCGGGTCTCATCGCACTTTTGACGCTCATGATCATTGAGCTTGCCTACCCCGAAGGCAGGATGAAGATTTTTGGCTATGGGTTACTTACGGCATCACTTATCGTCCTCGCGGTAGTTAACTTCTCTGTTGCTTGGATTCTACTCGGCGGCACCGCGCTCGTTATGGTGGTTTACCACTTGTCAGTTACGCGATTTGTCGAGACGCAGCGCAAAAGGGCGTACTCATTTCCTCTAACAGCCCTTGTCGTACTTCTTATTGCTTCAATCTTTTTGATGGCTGGGGGAGCTATCGGAAACGCTCTGCGGCAATATCTACCTCTGCCTTCAGTTGTTGAGGTGCGCCCCTCGTGGTCTGCAACGAGCGACATCATAAAGGAGACATGGAAAGAGCGCCCACTGCTAGGAGGCGGCCCCAATCGTTTTAATATTTCATGGCTACTTCACAAACCTAATGCGATAAATGAAACGCCGCTTTGGAATACTGATTTCCGTAATGGTGTCGGTCTGATCCCTACCTACGCGGTAACAGCCGGCCTCTTGGGACTGCTCGCGTGGCTTCTGTTTTTTGCTGCCTTTCTTTACCGCGCCGCTCGCTCCATCTTTGCGTTTGGTGACACACGCACTAACTATCTCGTTATTTCCTCTTTTGTCGCATCATTGTATTTGTGGCTCACTACCATCTTCTATACTCCGGGGATCACGATTGTCGCATTCGCCTTCTTTTTTACAGGAATATTTATTGCGCTTCTCGCGTATAAAAAAGAGATCCCAAATATTCAGTTCTCCTACATTCGCGATCCACGAACGGGCTTTTTCTCCGTCCTTGCTCTTGTTGCGCTTCTGGTTATGACCGCTTGGGCAAGCTACGACATCGGGAAGCGTGGCCTCTCACTTTTCTCGTATCACCGAGGAAGTGTTGCGGCGGCAGGAAATAATCTCGAAAAAGCCGACGGGGCACTTATTCGCGCGGGTACGCTACAGGATACAGATGTCATTTATCGCTCACTTGCCGAAATACGCATAGCGCGGCTTTCAGCACTTCTCTCGCGTCAAGATCTTTCGCCAGATAATGCGCGTGCAGAGTTCCAGAATATTCTAGGGGCGACCATCGACGCGGCACAAAATGCCGTTCGGTATGATACGACAAATTATCGCAACTGGCTCTCTCTGGCACGAGTGTATACTGCTGTCGTGCCGCTTAATGTCACGGGAGCGTATGAAAATGCAAAGGCAAGTTTAGGACAATCGCGCCTTGTAAACCCAAAGAGCCCCGAACTTCTATTGGAAGAAGCGCGTCTCGAGATTAACAACAAAGACAACCAGAAAGCTCGAGAGCTAATTCAGCAATCGCTTGTACTCAAGAACAACTACACAGATGCGATTTTCCTCCTGGCCCAAATGCAGATTGATGAAGGTAATGTCGATCAGGCGATTCGTTCCGTGGAGCAAGCGTCCATTATCGAATCAAACAATCCGGGTGTCTTTTTCCGCCTCGGACTTTTACGCTACGCAGATAAGGATTATCGTGGCGCCGCTTCTGCCTTCGAGCGCGCGGTCACGCTTCTCCCCGGATACGCAAATGCGCAATACTATCTCGGGCTTTCCCTCGACCTTATGGGCGAAAGCGAGCGCGCTATTGCGCAGTTTGAAGAGCTTGCAAAAGCAAATCCTGATAACGAAGAGGTGAAGAGCATTCTCGAGAATCTCAAGGATGGGCGCTCTCCCTTCGCCGAACGGAAGACCGCGTCGCCGATTGAACTCGAGGAACCGCCCATCGAAGAATAGATTGCAGAGTAAGTATGTATCGTACCTGCCCTACCCGTTTCGCGGGTAGGGCAGGTACGCTCTATGGCACTAGCAAATGGTCACTAAGCTGAAAGATCTCTTATATGGAGAGACAAGCGGTCTTCTAGAGGCCGCTTTTCTCCTGGGTGGGTTTGCGCTCTTTTCTAAACTGCTTGCATTGGTGCGTGATCGGCTTCTTGCGGGACACTTTGGTGCGGGGCTTGAGCTCGATATTTACTACGCTGCGTTTCGCATACCGGACTTTGTCTTTATCTCGCTTGCTTCCCTCGTAGCTTCTGCGGTCCTCATTCCATTTTTTGTTGGGAAACTTGGAGACAAAGAAGACGCTCGGAGATTCTTCAACTCTATCTTTACCGTTTTCTTTATTGCCATCGTCCTCGTCTCTGCCGCGCTTTTCGTCTTTATGCCGCAACTGACACCGCTTGTGGTGCCAGGCTTTGACGCGGCATCGGAAGAGACAATGGTCCTTCTTTCCCGTATTATGCTCCTTTCTCCGATTTTTTTGGGGCTTTCGGGGCTTTTTGCAAGCGTTACTCAAGCTCTGCGAAGGTTCTTCGTGTACGCGCTAACCCCAGTTGTCTACAACCTCGGTATTATCTTTGGCATTCTTTTTCTCTACCCGTCTTTTGGCATGCCGGGGCTTGCCTATGGCGTCGTCTTGGGATCTTTTTTCCACTTCGCGATCCAGTTACCCGTGCTCTTTCGGAACGGGTTTGTTCCGAGGTTCTCCCTTAAGGCCAAGTTTTCTGAACTAGAGCGGGTACTCGCGCTTTCTTTGCCGCGGACGATCACTTTGTCTGCGAACCATCTCGTGATCCTAATCTTTATTGCAATGGCATCCCTTGTCGCTGAGGGTTCTATCGCCGTGTTTAACCTTTCCTACAACCTTCAGGCGGTACCGCTCTCCGTTATTGGAATTAGCTATTCAGTTGCCGCATTTCCGACGCTTGCGCACCTTCTCTCAAACGGGAAACGCGCGGCGTTTGTGTCCCAAATTTTAACAGCAGCGCGGCACATTATCTTTTGGTCTATTCCGATAACCGTCCTCTTTATTGTCCTCCGCGCGCAGATTGTTAGAAGTATCTTTGGCACGGGGGAGTTCGGTTGGGCAGAGACACGACTTACCGCAGCCGCTCTGGCGCTCTTTGCCCTTTCTGTCGCCGCCCAGAGTCTACTTCTCCTTTTTGTTAGGGGGTATTACGCAGCAGGGTATACTAAAACACCCCTTTTTGTTAATGTCTTTTCCGCAGTAGGCACTGTTCTCCTCGGGTCTTTTCTCTTTTCATTGTTTACATCATCTGAAACATTTCGCTATTTCATCGAAGCAGTCTTGCGCGTCGAGGGAATTCCCGGGACATCAATCCTCATGCTCCCGCTTGCCTTTTCAATAGGACAGATCGTGAACCTTATTGTTCTGTGGGCTCTCTTTGCGCGTGACTTTGAAGCGCCCTTCAAGGAAATATGGTTGACCTTGCGCCATAGTTTTTATGGTGCGATTGCGATGGGTTTTGTTTCGTTCCAATTCCTCCATGTGTTTGATAACATCTTTGACCTAAACACGCTTTTCGGCATTTTCTTTCAGGGGCTTCTCTCTGGCCTCATTGGGATTTGCGCGGGGGTCGCGCTCTTGCTTTTGCTAGGCAATGCAGAGGTTAAAGAGATCGGCAAAGCACTCCATGGCAAATTCTGGCGAGAAAAACCTATTGTGCCAGACCAGGGAGAACTCTAATGAGCTTATAGCTAGTAGCTTTTAGAAAATGAAAAACCCCGTTCCGCTAATCGGCGGATACGGGGATATGGGGTTAACGGCCATGAAGCCACTTGTTCTTAAACCACAACATCCAGAGCTTACGGTGCGCGGTTACGTGTGACGGAAAGGGTTTCTTCCACCCGAAGATCCAAAGGATAACACCGAGACCTCACAGTGATGAGCATAAGCCTCATCCTATATCTCAAAAACTAGCATCATGTTGCCGCGGATTAACCCCGCTGTCAACGCCCCTTTGGAAAATGTCTATTTTCGGGTATTGTGTAACTAAACTATGGATATAAAGAATATCAGGAATTTCAGCATTATCGCCCACATTGACCACGGCAAGTCCACTCTGGCTGACCGGATGCTTGAAGTCACGGGGACCATCGAAAAGCGCAAAATGCGTGAGCAGGTTTTGGATGATATGGAGTTAGAGCGCGAAAAGGGGATTACGATTAAAATGACGCCGGTCACTATGCGCTATCGGCTAGGAGCGACAGATTACAAGTTGGACCTAATCGACACCCCGGGCCACATCGACTTTTCTTATGAAGTTTCCCGGTCACTCAAAGCTGTTGAGGGGGCGATTTTGCTGGTGGACGCGACCCAGGGTGTTCAAGCACAGACTCTTTCGGTCTTTGAAATGGCGCGGGCTCAAGGGCTTGTATTGATCCCCGTTGTCTCAAAGATTGATTCCCCCCTTGCGCGCACAGAGGAAGTTCGCGCAGAACTTGCTTCACTGTTGAGCGTACCTACGTCAAGCATTGTCGGTGTATCAGGTAAAACAGGAGAGGGGGTAGATGAGCTTTTGAAAACCATCATTGAACGCATTCCACCCCCAAAGGTCGCCACGGGGAAGTCTCTTCAGGCCCTTGTTTTTGATTATTCTTTTTCAGAACACCGCGGGATTGTTATGTATATTCGTGTCTTTGGGGGGGCAGTGAAAAAGGGAGATGATCTTCTCCTTAAAATACGAGGAGAGCAATTTAAAGCACTCGAAGTAGGGCAATTCACCCCAACTCAGAAACCGGTGGAAGAGCTTGGCCCTGGCGAAATCGGCTACGTGGTATCGGGTGTTAAAGAGGCGGGTAAGGCCATCATTGGGGACACGCTCACATCAGCAAAAAATGAAAGCGAAACCCTGAGCGGGTATCGAGAACCTCAGAGTATGGTGTGGATATCACTCTATCCTGAGAGTCAGGGTGATTTCTATGAACTCAAGAGCGCTCTTGAACGGCTTAAGTTATCCGACGCAGCACTTTCCTTTGAGGGGGAAGTGTCCCCGACGCTTGGAAGGGGTTTCCGTTGCGGCTTCTTGGGAATGCTGCACTTGGAAATCGTCATTGAACGCTTGCGACGTGAGTTCAATCTCAAACTTGTCGTAACCTCTCCTTCGATTGTGTATGAAGTCGAAAACAAAGACCATCGGCGTGAGAAAATTTACTCCCCAACGCAGTTCCCGGATCACGGGACCTATGAGAAGGTGTACGAGCCGTGGGTTCGCCTGACCATTATTACTCCGGAGGCGCGCTTAGGAGACGTCGTAAAACTTTGCTACACGCACGAAGGACAAGTGGGGGCGTCCGAAAACTGGAGTGGCGGCCGCGTTTCTCTGTCAGTTGAAATGCCGCTTAGGGAGCTCATGCGCGGCTTCTTCGATAATTTAAAGAGTGTTTCCTCTGGTTTCGCTTCGCTTTCATATGAACCTCTGGATATGCGTGTGGCAGAGGTCGCTCGTTTGGATATTATCGTTGCGGAGGAGCCTGTTGGCGCTTTTTCCCAAGTTGTTTCTCTTGCCCGCGCCTATGACGAAGCAAAGGATGCGGTAGAGCGCTTGTATGATGTTATGCCAAAACAGCTGTTCCCCGTAAAGATCCAAGGGCGCGCTCGAGGGCGCATTCTCTCATCAAAAACGCTCCCTGCAATGAGGAAGGATGTGACCGGGTATCTCTACGGAGGAGATATTACCCGAAAAATGAAACTCTTGGAAAAACAGAAGAAGGGGAAGAAGAAAATGCTTGCCCGAGGAAAAGGAAGCGTCGAAATCCCGCAAGATGTCTTCGTCAAAATGATCAGGCGTGAGAAATAATCCTCTGTTACGCGGATTGTTTTAGTAGAATAACCCAGGCGCGTAGGCGAGGATCATAGATAAGATGACGACAATCCCAAGCCCGACCCAAACCCACTTCACTATTTTTTTGTTCCGTTGATCGAAAAGCATAATTCAAAGATTAAACACCTTATACCTGATACTTTATACTAAACGCGATATACTAACAATATATGCGCTCGATTCAAAAGAAACAGCGTTTTTTGCGCCTCCTCTATTCGCGTCTTTCGCTTGGCGTGCTCTTGCTCGTATTTCTTATGGGGTTAAGCGCAGTGTGGAATGTGTACGGGAAATACAAGGACGCCGCAGAAGACCGTTTTCGGAGTAAAGAAGCTCTTGCTGGAGTTGAGCAACGCATAGAAACGCTCAAGGAAGACGTAGAGCGTTTAAAAACAGAGGAAGGAATCGAGCAAGAGTTTCGCACCACGTTTGGTTTTGTAAAAAGGGGAGAAGGAGTTATTGTTATTGTTGACGAAGAAGGTGAGGCTGGGGTTGTCAAAGGTGCGGGAAGGGGTTTCTGGTCCAACGTGTGGGAAGGCTTGAAAAGTATCCTAAGGATATAGTATGAAGATTGTGAGAGTATTGCGGGCATAGTTTAGTGGCAGAACAGTTGCTTCCCAAGCAACGGATCGGAGTTCGATTCTCCGTGCCCGCATAAAACAAAAACACCTTCGCGATGAAGGTGTCAAGGGTTTATGAACCACGCTTGAATTTACGACCCAGGTCTGCGAGAAGCTTGGGGATATCAACAGGTGCCGCGAGGACATCGCTCATTTTCTTCCGGCGTTCCTCATTTCGCTCTGTTGCACGGGGAACCTCATAGGTGCCGTAAGTTACTACGTCGTCAACGAATCCCCATTCCTTTGCTTCACCGGCGCTAAGGAATACATGGATCCTTTGCTCCGTCATTTTCTCAAGCAATTGTCTGATTTTTTCTGGAGGAGCATCCTTGTACTTCCCCTGCTCTTTTAGACGCGCAACGTACAACCGGAGCATCATATCGTTCATTCTCAAAAACTCTAAGAAGATAGCGGGGAACTCTTGTGTCAAACCTGTGAATTGCGCTGAGCCGTAATGAAACATGTAATCGGCAGGCGGGTGCAATACAAAGCGGTCTGCGGCGAGCGGGATAATGGATGTCATCGAGCTCGCACCCTTGGTCGCGAGCACGGTGATAGGGTTGGGGCAGCTAAGAATTGCGCTAAACATTCGCAACCCATCGTCCCAATTTCCACCAGGGCTTGCGAGATTAATCAAGATCGGACGTTTCGTACTGATCCCGCTCAAGGCCCCCAGATTCCGGATAAACCGGCCAGCCATGTTGTGCTCCACACCGGGCGCAAGACTTTCCGGCTCATTGGAGTGAATTACAGTTTCTTCGTCATCAACGTAGATTGTAAAGGTGTCAAGATTCACACGGCGGTCGTGGATGCTCTCGAGGACGTGAGCATCAACGCGCTTTCTCCGGGGAGGAGCCGAGGATGAGAGGCGAGCGCGGCTCACCCGTCTCCGCTCCTTATTCTGGGCCATGGTCAAACCTCACCAAAATGTTCTGTTCCCATTGTATAGTGCCGAAACAGGAAAAGACAAGGACGCAATCAAACCAGAACACGTGAGTACCCCACCACGCCACTCAATTGTTTGCAACCGCCTTTAGATTTGAGCCCTTTCCTTGTATAATGGATTACATGTTTTCTTGGCGCCTACTATTCACTACCAACTATTAACCACTCACTAGTTCATGGCCTCCAAACACTATGATCTCGTTATCGTCGGTGCCGGCTCCGGGCTTAACCTCGCCGCTAAGACCGCAGAAGCAAACGGCTGGAAAGTCGCTGTTGTTGAAAAAGGACCACTTGGGGGGACGTGCTTGAATCGTGGATGTATTCCGTCAAAAATTTTGATTCATGTGGCAGATGTTGCAAATGAAATACGGAAAGCACGAGAATTCGGCATTGATGCGGAAATTACCAATATTCGCTTTGCTGACGTGGTGAACCGAGCAAGCGAGTTTGTAGACGCTGATGCAGCGGGGATTGAGAGGGGCATACGGGCTCATCCGAATATCGATCTCTATAAAGTAGAGGCGCACTTTGTTAATGACAAAACGCTCGATGTCGGTGCTGAAACCATAACCGGCGAACGGATTGTGATTGCTGCTGGGACACGCCCCTTCGTGCCTCCTGTATCTGGTCTCGAAAATGTCGAGCATATGACGAGTGATGAAGCGCTCCGGCTTACTCGCCAGCCGAAGTCTATGATTATCGTCGGCGGCGGCTATATTTCAGCAGAGCTAGGGCATTTCTTTGGCGCACTTGGTACAGAAGTGACGGTGATTGAGGTCGGAGACAGGCTCGTCGGCCGTGAGGATGCTGATATTTCGTCAGCGTTTACGCGTGTTTTCTCCGAGAGTCACCGTGTTGTCTTAAACACAAAGGTTGTGTCTGTCGCAGAGAATGGGGGAATGAAGCAAGTCGTCGTTGAAGGCAAGGACGGTAAGCAACAGACGCTTGAAGCGGAAGCCCTTCTTTTTTCAACTGGACGCCGGTCCTCGAGTGACCTCTTGAAACTTAAAGAAAACACAAAGATCGCTTTGGACGAGCGCGGATTCGTGAAAGTGAATGAATTCCTAGAAACAAACGTGCCAAATGTATGGGCATTAGGCGACATTATAGGCAAGGCGCCATTTAAGCATGGAGCTAACATGGAGGCACGGCATTTACTTGCCGCGCTGACTGGTAATGGAAGAATACCTGTCGATTACACCATCATGCCGCATGCTATTTTCTCTCACCCACAGGTTGCGGGAGTTGGTTTTACGGAGGAAGAGGTAAGGGAGAAGGGGATCAAATACGAGATTCGAAAGAAAGAATACGCAAAAACAGGCATGGGAAAGGCGCTTGAGGAGAAAGATGGTTTTGTGAAATTCATCATCGACCCCAAAAAAGAAAAGATCTTGGGATGCCATATCTTGGGGCCGCATGCCTCAACCTTGATTCATGAAGTTATTGTGGCCATGAAAGCGGGGGGAGACGTCTCTCTCATCCGTGATGCGGTCCATGTCCACCCTGCGCTTTCCGAGGTGGTCCAGAGGGCACTCTAGCAAGTCAATAACAAAAACACTCCAATCTGCCTGCGGCAGATTGGAGTGTTTTTTGAGAGGTTGCTATTGGAAGAAGAACAAAATACACGCGACCGAGAAGAGGAAAATGGCAAGCCAGCCAAGAGTGGCAAGGAGGAGTATCATTGCCTCTTTTTTCTGATTGTTGAGGTACAGGTAGACAGGCCTCCCCAAGACCAAGAGGCTGGTAATTGTGGCCGATATAATGAAAAGAAGAAGCATAAAGATAGGCACAAAGAGCCCCTCGTCTTGTTCTCCGAAAATTTCTTGCGCGTTTGAGAGGAACCACGCCACCCCAAACACATACAGAAAGACACCAGATGCGTTTATAAAACTTTTCACAACATAGTCGGAATTTTTCATATCCTATTTCTATTCAAGAAATTTATCTAGTAAAAAATCAATTTCATCAGGGGTGAGGCGAAAATCCTGGCCAACTTTTATAAGGGTTTCGCGGAATGGTTTTGTCCTCGGTAATTTTCTCAACTTTGTAAACTCGCTCACGGCTCCCAAATCCTCTTCGGAAAACCCACTGTTTGACGCAGTCACTTTTTCTTCCAGCGCGTATGCGTAAGCAACCACGAACTCCTCAATAAATTGAGGGTCTTCAAGTCTTGAGTGTGGTTTCTCCGAACTTTCCATGATTTGATTTACGCAGTGGACCTACGGGGAATCGAACCCCGACCCCATCCATGCCATGGATGTGTAATACCATTTTACTATAGGCCCCTTGGGGAAACGATAGCATTTTTTCTGTTGGCAGGGTAGTGATCCGCCTTAGGTGGACTACTACCCTGTGGATTTCCTACCTGTGGTATACTTGGTGGACACTCTAGGGGTTGTTATCAGACTAAGTTCATACATTTGTTATGCAACACAAGGTAGAGATTTACACGACGCCGCTATGTAAGTTTTGCTTGGCGACCAAAGAGCTTTTCAAGGAAAACAACATAGAGTACATTGAGCACGATGTTGCAACCGACATGGAAAGGCGTGAAGAGATGCTTCAAAAGAGTGGCCAAGGTGGCGTACCTGTTATTTTCATTGATGACAAGATGGTTATCGGCTTTAACGAACCGAAGCTTCGAGAATTACTTGGTTTAGCATAAGACGCATAAAGAGCGAAGCAAAAAGCCCATCCTTTGTGGAAAAGGATGGGCTTTTGACTTTTAAATCATTTATTGGTACAACCAATGCGTAGCTTCCACATCCCGTGCGAAGCGCAGAACAAAGGATCTCACCATGTTGGGCTGGGCACTTATGTTTTTGTTGGTTGCGATCGTGGCCGGCATTCTCGGTTTCGGAGGCGTCGCTGCGGTGTCGACCAACATCGCGCAGATTCTGTTCTTCATCTTCCTGATCGCGTTCGTCATTTCGCTCATCGTGCATCTGGCCAAGGGTCGGACGCCGCCGTTGTAGTGGCACCAGAACGTCGAGCCGGTCCGACTATAGTCGGACCGGCTTTTAATTTTTGAGCTGACGAAAGTGTTGTTTTGTGTTAGAGTTTTGATAACCCCCCATAGCTCAACGGATAGAGCAATCCCGTCCTAAGGTAGAGATCCAAGTTCAATTCCTGGTGGGGGGATTCGCTTTGAAGTGAGCTCCGGAGATGTTCTCATTATTAGCTCCCATAGTTTAATGGATAAAACGTGAGATTCCGGATCTCATGATGGGGGTTCGATTCCCTCTGGGAGCATAAAAACAAAGAAGCCAGACGCGAGAGCGTTTGGCGACTTTTGTTTTTGCGTTACAAGAGGGAATCGAACCGGCGGAGGCGGGTATCCAGTACTCCGATTTGAATCGGAGTACTGGGTCGCCGAGCCGCGTCCAGCAGTACTTAGAGCGCAGCCGACCGAAGTGAGGCGAGCATCTTAGTAACTGCGGGATCAGATTCCCTCTGGGAGCACAAAGAATAGGTTGACGTCTATGTCTAAGGTATGGTATCTCTTGTATAGGTCTCCACGGCTCTCTTGGATAGGAGGAGAGGGTACCGATGACACAGGGGAAGGCAAAGGAAGTGAAAGTAAGAGTGACGATCGCGTCCGTCGGGAAGTTCTTGCCCGGTTTACGAGGGAACGAGGCTCAAGGCTACGGAGTGCTCGCCAAAAGCGTCCAGGAACACGGCGGAGCAATGGAAATTGTTGGGGAGCCTGGTCGCGATAGGAACGACATGCCTATTATCTCCGTACTGCGGGATAGACGCGTTCCAATTATTGCCATTCGCATTGCCGCTTGTGAAGAGATATGGGACGACGATGCGGGTTGGGTGAGGCCTTCCCGGGATGTCCTCAAGCGGCATGGATTCTTGCCCAAGAGCTAAGGAAGGGAAGTGTAGACCCCGCGAGCGCCAAGCGCTCGCGGGCTTCGTTTTCTAGACCCCTCTTTTATGTGAAAATTGCATGGTATACTCTTGGGATGGACTCGGAAGACCGCAAAATGCTCCAGAAGATTCAAAAGACGGTAGAGGAAAACAACGCCATCTTGCGTGATATGCGCAGTTCTATGCGCTGGGGCAGGTTTTTCAGGATTATTTACTGGCTCGTCATTATTGGGGCATCTGTTGGAGCACTATACTTCCTTCAGCCATACATTGAACAAATGCAGGAGGCCTATGGCTTGCTTCGGTCTGGAGTCGGGGGTATACAAGATATAGGGCAGAAGTTGCCCGATCTTCAAGGGTTATTGCAAAGATAAAACATTTGCCTGGGTAGCTTCCTCCTTCGTCCGCCCGTTGCGGACTACGGCGGACAGGCAGTGAAAACGTGTTAGTACACAGTCAAACTTTTATACTGACAAAATGCCAGTATAGAAGTTTGCCTGGGTAGCTCAGTGGTAGAGCGCTGCCCTGAAGAGGCAGGCGTCCGGTGTTCGATTCACCGCCCAGGCACAAATTAACTCCCGCCTCTTGGGGTGCGGGGATAATCTAAAAGAGCGCAAAACTCCACCATATGGTGGAGTTTTGCGCTCTTGAGAGGATGCATTAAAACTGCTACGTTTTGAGCAGACAAGCACTTCTTTTGAGGAAGCGATGAGGACACGCGACATCTTTGACAACATCTCGCCCATTGATTTCCGATACTGGGATGGGGAAGTAGCGCGCTACCTTTCGGAGAATGGTTTTACGCGCCACAAGCTTATTGTTGAGTTAGCGCTCATGCGGGCATTGGCGTCGAATGAAGTCTGTGCCCAAGCTGCCGTTGACGAAGTTGCTGCAGCCAATGGTCAGGTGACAACAGAGGAGGTGTACGATGAAGAGGATCGTATTCGACACGACATACGCGCGCTCGTAAACTGTATTCGTGAAAAAGTGAGTGATGGCGTTAAGCCGTATGTCCACATGACGGCGACTTCATGCGACATCATTAATACCGCTGACGCAGCCCGCTACAGAAAGGTAGTTGAGAAGGTTCTTATCCCCGCGCTCATGAAGCTCGAACAAACGCTCATTGCCATTGCGCTCCGTGAAGCGAAAAGAGCTCAAATCGGCAGGACGCATGGCCAGCACGCAGTTCCGATTACCTTTGGTTTTGCCGTTGCCCTGTATGTGAGCCGTTTGGGTAATTCTATCCTGAAGCTGAAAGAACTTGCCGCGGAGCTTAGGGGTAAGTTTTCTGGAGCGGTTGGAGCATACAACGCATCGTCCCTCTTTTTTGATGACCCCGAGACGTTTGAGTCGGAGGTCCTCGCTGATGCCGAACTCGGGCTTCTGCCAGCCGAGATTACCTCTCAAGTTGTGCCACCCGAAATGATGACCCGTTTGCTCTGTGAGATCACAATCGCGGCAGGCATTCTCGCAAACTTGGCGGATGACATGAGGCACCTGCAAAGGACAGAAATAGGGGAGGTTGGAGAGGAGTTTGCAGAAGGACAAGTGGGTTCCTCAACCATGCCACAGAAGCGGAACCCCATTAATGCCGAGAACTCGAAAAGTCTTTGGCGGATCGTTATGCCGCGCATTATCACTGTATTTCTGGACCAAATTAGCGAACACCAGCGTGACCTTACCAACTCTGCCTCTGCTAGGACGTATGGCGAGATCGTTGCGTATGCCGTTTCGATGGCAAAACGCATGACGCGCGTCATGCGGAAGCTTGCTGTCGACCCCGCTAATCTCGAGCGAAACCTCGCGATGTCAAAGGGTTTAATCGTTGCAGAGCCGCTCTACATCATTCTCGCCGCCCTCGGACACCCCGATGCGCATGAGAAGGTGAGGAGGCTCACGCTCCTCGCTCAAAGCGAAAAGCGACCGCTTGAAGAAATCGCTCTCGCTGATTCGGAGTTAACTCCGTATATTAAGCGCATGACGCCTCGCCAGAGGGAAATTCTCGGAAACCCCGCTCTCTACACGGGCATTGCCGCACGGAAGGCTCGAAAAGTTGCTCTGCGGTGGAAACAAAAACTAGAACTTTAAAGAAAAGATTTGAAAGTCGCTCCGACTGTAGTCGGAGCGGCTTTTCTTATGACGGCTTCACTTTAAGTCTTTGGGTTTTCTTTTTATCTATCTTGGGGAGACGAATGGTTAGGAGCCCATTTTGAAATGATGCTTCGGATTCTTCTACCTCAACCTCTTCCGGCAAAACAATCGTCCGAGAGAAAGAGCCCCAATAGAGTTCTTCAAAAAAGTAATCATCGCGGGTTACGTTTCGAGAACGTTCACGTTTCCCCTTAATCGTTACCATATCTCGGGTAATGTTAATATCCAAGTCGTCGGGCTTAACTCCGGCCGCCATTGTCTGAACGATAATCTCGGACGGCGTCTGGTACATATCAATCGTAAGCTCGCCCTCAGAGTCATCCTCGTCGGCGTCCACTTCCTCATCCTCTTCACCGCCCTCCTCATCTACGTCAATTTCCACCTCCTCTTTGGGGGAATCGTCGTGACTCAAAAGGTCGGTCATTCTGTCAAAAAATGATGGTTTATTTTTTAGCATAGCTTTTTATGAGCGGGAGCGTCCGATCCTCTTCACCCGTTCAAAGAGGTAAACGACGACGAGTGCAGAGAACCACACCACAGCAAAAATGAGAAAGAGATTGCTACCCTCACTTAAAAGTATAGAGAAGTTAAAGGCTGTGTGCAAAAGAACGGCTGTGCATAACCCAAAGAAGAGCGTAAGACGTTTCACCCACGGTGATTTATAGAATGCAAAGCCGATAGCGAAACCGATAGAGGCGCTTGCGACCACGTGGAGCACGGTCGCGCCAATAAAACGGAGGTTTCCCATAACGATTCCTGAAAGTGATTCTCCTGCGGCGAGGGGGGAGAGCAAAAATAGCGTGTTCTCGAGAGCGGCGAAGCCGAGCGCGACAGTTACCATGTAAATGACCGGGTCGATGGTCTCGTCAAGGCAGCGGCTTTTATCAATACAAGACTTTCTGAAGGCGACAAAATAGGCACCAAAGTATTTCACAAGCTCTTCAATCGCCGCCCACACCAAGAGGAGGAGAAACCCCCGAGAGAAGTAATTGTCGGCAAACTGCTCAAGGACAAGCGCCACAGGCACGGCAATCATACCCGCGAGGAAGGCGAAGAAAATGAGCCGTGCTGGTTCCGGGTGCCACCTGTCTTCCTTGAGCCAGAACCAAAGCCAAAGAAGCACTGGCAGGAGGCCACCCAAGAAAGCCCAGAGCAATGTGTTTAGAGAGAAATCCATCGGATGTAATTCCTGCTTTTGAATGTTCGAAACATCCCACACGTTTCAATCAAAGCATTCAATTATTCTACCACTTTTTTGAGTTCATTATAGAGGTTCTCTTCAATTTCTATTTCACCAGAATCAAGTACATTCTTCGTCATCTGGTCTCCTTTTTCACCTGGGACAAAAATCTCTGTAACGTTTGGTAATTTTTTAGTTGCCTTTACCCTTTCAATCATTTTAGCGACGCCGTCTTCTAAGACCTCCAATCCGCCAAGCAGTTCCGGGTCAATTGCCAAGACCAGATGCCCGCTCCAGTTATTCTCGACGTCACCAATCCCAGTAAAAGAGGCTCCTATAAGCGGGCCAGTCAGGATTTGTACAATCATGGATAAACCAGAACCCTTTGGCCCCTTGTCGAAAGTCCTAAGCGCCCCACCGTCCAATACTTTAGCAGGATCAACTGTTATATTTCCCTCCTTGTCGTAAGCAATATCTTCCGGCAAAGAGCGACCGGCAGTGCTGGCTTCGATAACCCCGAAGTAAGCCATCGCCGCAGTTGCCATGTCCAACACCAAGGCGCCATTTTGGCGCGGTATCCCAAAGGCCATAGGATTTGTCCCAAAAATCGGCTCATAGGAACCAAAGGCGGCCACGGACTCCATTGAACCGGCAAAGACTACGCCGATTAAGTTCGCTTCAGCTATTCTTTTTGCGTAATAACCAAGAGCCCCCGAAGAAGTGTTGATGTGATTCACTCCCACTATCCCGATGCCGTGCTCTTTCGCTTTTTGTATGGCTGTGTCAACCGCTTGATTAACAACAACCATCGCATGATTTTTGCTACCGTTGATTAGCGCAGAGAGCTTCGTGTTTTTTTCTACCTCAATATTCCCCGCGTCTTTTGCTTTTGGAATGCCCGGTCCTATTAATTTGACCACCCCCTGATTATTGCCGCGCATTTGGGCATACAGCAAAACACGCTTAATTATTGCTGATTCTTCGGCAGTATATCCGTATTTTAAAAGCGCTTTTTCAAGATGAATGGTTATTCCTGTTTGTTCTCCCATTTCGCCAAAAGCCGATGAAAATCCGCCTGCTCCACAATCTTGCATTGCACGAATACATCCTGCACCGCGTGCTTCAAGTAGTGCATCAAATGTTCTTTTTTCTTCAATCGCGTTTCCGATTTGCACTGCGGTAGAATTTACGGTTATAGTCCGATCTGTCATTTCTGCGCTGGAAAATGTTGCGCCATGAATACCGTCTCTTCCAGTTCTGCCACCAATAGCTACTGCAATGTCGCCTTTTTTTGGTTGTCCTTTTTTTGCAAGTTTTTTCGGAATAATTCCATATGCTCCCACTAAAACTGTTGGTTTTGCCCGGAAATCGTCATGGAAATGAAACGACCCGTTATTGGTTGGAATGCCGACTCTGTTTCCATAATCTCTTACCGCATGAACACATCTTTTTAATAAGTAATCAGGAGGAAGACATCCGGGCGGTAATTTTGAAAGCGTCATATCAGGATTTGCAAAACAGAAAATATCAGTTGAGACAATACACTTTGCTCCCTGTCCAGTTGCCACAACATCGCGAAAAACGCCACCCGATCCTGTCATTG
>JACQLS010000027.1 GCA_016204005.1 Parcubacteria group bacterium
ACCCACAACCGCGAGACTATGACGCGGGCTGGGGTTCTTTACGGTATTACTTCTGGCTCTGAAGGTGTTTCGCGCGTCCTCTCTGTCAAACTAGACGAGGCTGTCGAAATTGCACAGTAAAAATGCTAGTGGCGATTTTGTAGCGCGCTTTTAATAGTATCTTCATCAGAATATTCAAGTTCGGTGCCGGTCGAGAGACCTCGTCCTAGGGTGGAAAAGACGAGGTTATTTTCTTGAGCAATGGGTGCTAACGCTTTCTTAAGTTCGAGAACAGTGTAGTCTCCTTCAGGGTTTGCCGAAAGCGCAAAAACAACTTCTTTAAGGCCATTGTGCGCCTCCTTCCGCAAGCGCTCCTGCAGTTCGGGCAAGCGCACGAAGCTCTTTCCCTCGCCACTTAAGGGTAAGCGCCCATTTAATACGAAATACCCTCCGCTGTGTGCGCCACTCTTCTGCACAGCATCAAGATCAGCATCTTTCTCTACAACAAGAAGCACTGAAGCGTCTCGGTTCTTGTCCGAGCATAGTGTACACAGAAAGCCCCCATTATTCTGCGTTTCGAAATATCGGAAGCACACAGCGCATTGCAGAACCTCATCATGCGCTTTCTTAATGTTGCGGATAAGTTCATCCACGAAAGACTTATCTGCAGAGAGAAGGAAATACACAAAACGACGTGCTTGGCGCGCCCCTATACCTGGAAACCGAACAAATTGTTGAGATAGTCTATCGATTAAAGACATACGGTTTAAAAAGGTCCGGCATCTTCTTCACCCTGATCCATTGGTGCTTGTGATTGTGCGGCCTTTACCGCCATATGTTCTTCTTTTTCAAGCGATACAAACGTCGCTCTTTTCTCATCAAAATAGAGCTCCACCTTCCCAGTCGGGCCATTTCGGTGCTTTTCTATCAAGATTTCTGCGATGTTGGTCCGTTCGGTGTCTTCTTTGTACTTATCAGCTCTATGGATAAACATAACGACATCTGAATCTTGCTCTAGTGACCCGGAGTCGCGAAGGTCTGAAAGTCGTGGTTTGTCACGGCGCTGTTCAATGGCTCGGGAAAGCTGCGAAAGCGCGAGGATCGGCACATCAAGCTCACGCGCAAGTCCCTTAAGCGAGCGAGAAATTTCAGTCACTTGCTGCACCATTGATTCATATGGACGAGATGTATGAATGAGTTGTAAGTAGTCAATCACTAAGAGACCCAGCCCATGCTCTCGGACAAGGCGCCTCGCAACAGAGCGCATTTGTAGCACGGTGTTGCCAGGAGTGTCATCGATAAAGATGGGGGCTGCCGAGAGACGCCCCAATGCTTCTTGGATTTTTACAAAATCTTCATCGTGCGTAATTTTCCCTGTGCGAAGTTTCCAAGCATCGACGCGTGACTCGGCAGCAAGCATACGGTCAACAAGCTGCTGTGAAGACATTTCAAGTGAAAATATTCCAACGGGCGTACCGTGCCGGCACGCACTCTGCCGTGCGATATCAAGAGCAAGGGAAGTCTTTCCCATACTTGGCCGCGCGGCAAGGAGAATAAGATCTGATTTTTGAAGTCCGGCAAGGAGACTGTCGAGCTCGCGATAGCCAGTGGGCACTCCGCGAAGTTTATGTTCTGATTTATGAAGTTTATCAAGTCGCTCCCACGCCTCAGAGAGACTGTCTTTGAGCATTGTAAATTTTCGAGAACCAGTGAGCCCCGTTATACCAAAAATCTTTTTTTCAGCACGATCAATTAGTTCCTCCGGCTCCGTAGTCTCATCGTAACCAAGCTCGCTTATAAAGTCTGATGCCCCTATAAGTTCACGAAGAATAAATTTACGCTGAACAATATCCGCATAATGTTTTACGTTTGTTGCGGTTGGAACACTTTGCACAAGTTCTGCTAGATATGCTCGTCCGCCAACGTTCTCTAGTTGTTTCCTCTCTAAGAGGTGGGCGGAAAGTGAGAGTAGGTCAACAGGGTCTCGTTTTGTGTGAAGATCAAGCATCGACTGGAAGATGATTCGATGTTTAGTTCCGTAGAAAGAGTCTGGAGAAACAATATCCATGACATCATACAGCGCCTCTGGACGAAGCATTATGGATCCGAGCAGCGCCCGCTCGCTTTCAATGTTTTGCGGGGGAATACGCACACTGGAGCTTTGAGGAGAGTTGTTTTGTAGAGCCATACACGCATTCTAGCATAGTGTCGGAAAGACGACATAACGAAAAATATTGCTTTTTTGTGGGAAAGCTGGGGATATCAGTAAAATAATGAGGTCGTCTGTGGCGACCGAATGTGTTTTACGATACCGAGCGCCCCGATTTGAATCGGGGTGCTCGGTGCTCAAAAAATATAGTCGCCCACCAACAAACTTAAGGCTCCCTATTTTGGCACTTATCCACAGTGATGTCGTCTAAACGATATAAGAAAACCCTTGTTCTTGTTAGAATAAAACAAATGGTGTCTATGGGAGACGAGCTTCTTTTTGACGGTAAAAAATATATGTCGGCAAGACGACTTGCCGAAGGAAGTAAGTACTCAAGCGATCACTTGAGTCGGCTTGCTCGTGCTAAAAAAATTGATGGACGACTCATCGGACGCAACTGGTTTATACACCCTGAATCAATAGAAATATACCAGCAACAACTTAATGGGAATCATTTATTTAAACCTGCTGAAAAATCTTTTGAAAATGGGCAAAGCCGGCAAGACAGCACCAAGGTTACGGGTCACAGTTTACAGGTTGTAGATGACAATGGGTCTACTCCAAGAGAAGGTGGGGATTATTCCGGCGTTAAACAAGATAATGAGAAAACTCCCGAAAGTCTACCACCAACTCCTTCACATAGTGGCGAGAGGCACGTTGAATTACCTCAACCTATAACCTATGACCTGAAATCTGCAACCTCGTCAGGAGACACATGGGATGAACTACTCCTCGGCGCGGTTGAACAAAATCCTCTTCAACAGAGTGAGCAGCTTGCCGATAGCAAAGAAGATGCCGTCCGTACGATAAGCGCACACGTTCCGAAAGAAACCAAGGTAATAACTCCACAAGAAAAAATAGCGGCTATTAAACGGACGCCACTGTTCGAGAAAGTTGCTGGTACCGGAACACAATTGATCCGTTATGTAAGCAACCTGCCTGCCCAGGCATGGCAGGCGGGCATGCCGGTGATTGAACTAAGTAAATTGGCGAGCGGAGCCTTTACTGCATTTCTTCTTATCGCTGTCTTGGGCACAGGACTATATGTGCTTAACAATACCCCTTATAGAGCGCTTGTTTCTAGTCTGTCCTTGGGAAACCCCCCTATCATAGAGATGGTCTCTGATACAGCGAAGATGGCCTTTAGAGACGCAAAAAACTTACTTTCAGGGGTGGGACAAAGTACCATCAAACCCGTAGGCACCAGCGGTATGGAAATAGCAAGGAACCCCCACGGCTTTTTCTCTGGCGCGTGGAAAACGCTGACACAGACGGCCAAGGGTATGCAAGTTGCTGCCCTGCGCATAGGAGAAGTTGTTGCTGATTACTATTCCCTCATCAGCATGAAACTCTCCAATACAGCAAGCATGGGGGCGGCACTCATAGATGTTCCTCAAAACATTGCGCGTGGTTTGTATGATGCCGTGACATCTCTTTTCACTTCTGAATATGACTTGGTAACTGTGCCGCAAGAAGAGGAAGGCGAACCCATTCGTATTACCGAAGAAGATCTTGAAGAGGCCCGCAAAAAACTTCTTGGTGAAGAACCTGGTCCGGTACAAAATGGGGATAGCACTATACAGCTTCAATCTGAAATCACTCGCTTACAAAATGAGGTAAACCAGCTCAAGCGTTCAGGAATCACGATTGAGTCGCCAATTCAGCCAAAACTCGTGGAACGCATCGTTGAACGCGTGATCCCCGGGCTTACCCAAACTAGTCTGGATGATCAGTTGAATGTTCTCAAAAATGAATTAAGAAAGGATATATTTGCCGTCCAGAGCGCCGCTGCCCAACAAACCAGTACTCTCTCTCATACCGTCGCGCTCTCAAACAGAATCGATCAGTTGAATGATGTTACCTTAACGAACGTCACTGTCGCGACTCTCTCCGGGATAACAGATGCTGATATCCCCAACACTATTACCGCTTCAAACTATCTTCTGCTGGCAGGCGGAACAGTTACCGGTAACGTTACTGTCGAGGGGACTTCTACTTTAATTGGGGCACTTTCTCTTTCATCTTTCTCCGCTACATCGACGAGCAACCCATCTACGGTAGACTATCGTCTCGGCATTGGGACGTCCTCCCCATACGCCGCGCTTGCTGTGGTGGGAGAAACAGTGTCTACGTATTTTACCGCAACGTCTACCACGGCGACTTCGACCTTCTCTGGTCAGACTATCTTCAATAGTGTTCCGGGGGCACCGCATACATTTGCGCTCGGGTCATGGGCGACGGGGGTTGCTGGAGCGCAACCACTTTCAGCATCGCTCATTGTGAACCCAGCTTCAGCGGGTTCTGACACCAACCTCATCTCTGCCTCGGTAAACGGTGCCGTGCGGTTTTTGGTTGACGGTGAGGGTGACCTATTCGCAAACTCCGTAACCGCCGCAGGAGGAACCACGCTCTCAACAACGACAGCTTCAACTTTTAGTGTTGAGAATAACACGAGCCTTGGTGACGCAACGACGACAGACAATACGTTCTTCAATTCCCGGATCGGCTCTTCACTCATTCCGACCGTCAATAATCTCCTTGATATCGGGGACACCACTAACGGCCTCGCATGGCGTACTGGTATCTTCGCAACATCTTTCGGCGTTGGCACCACTTCCCCGTGGGGTGTACTTTCGGTGGATGCACCCTCGACAGCGAACAACATCACCCCAATCTTTGTTGTGGCAGACAAGGGAACGACCACTCCATTCATTTACGTCTCGGGAATCCAGGGGGATGTCGGTATCAGAACGAATACTCCTACGTATGCGTTGGATGTTACGGGTGGAGGCCGCTTCACCTCAATCGTTGACGCCGCTTCCTTCTCGGCGACCTCCACTACGGCAACCTCAACCATGGCTGGCGGCCTCGCGCTCGAAACTTCCGGCTTTGTCTATGACTTCTCGTCGAACAACGTAGGGATAGGCACCGCCGCCCCCTCCGCACAGCTCCACCTCAATACCGTCTCGGGACAGAATGCGTTCAGGGTTGGTTCAACGACCGATCAGTTCATCATTGATTCAGTGGGGAGGACGGGGGTGGGGTCAACCTCACCCTACGCTCTCTTTGCAATCGAGAGTGCGAACCAGACTGATGACCTCTTCAGAATCGCGACAACGAGCAATCGAAATGTCTTTGTCGTTGATAAAGTCGGGAATGTCGGAATAGGGACAAATCCTACCGCCGGGTTCGATTTCTATATGAAGAGTATCGGGGCGGAGGAGAAAGTAATAGCAGTAACGACAACATCTGGGTCTGCTAACTTTGCGGGCTACACCGCGCAGGCTGCAAATAGCCTTTTCCTGATATCGCACGGATCGGCCGCGGCGGGAACAACGTTTGGAGTTAACAACGCCTCAAACCAGTTCCTCTACTCAAACAGTTCACAATTGGGAATTGGAACGGTTGATTCAGCCATACTCACCTTGGGGACAAGTAATACTGCGCGAATAACGATACTCCAAGGAGGCAACGTTGGTGTTGGAACAACCTCACCGGGCGTGCTTTTCGCAGTTGATGGAGATGGAGCAATGATTACAAACACTGGATCTAACCATTCGTTGTATGTTGAAGATATTGCGGATGATACGACGCCGTTTGTGATTGCTGCAAACGGGCAAGTAGGTGTGGGCACGTCTACGATGACGTCTAATGTGGAGTTTTCAATTCATGGAGACGGACAGGATGCAAATTTACTACTGGGAAGAAGCGGGGGTGCAACATTCGAGATACGAGGAGGGCAAGTAAGTGAAGGCGCGTTGTTTCTCCTTACCGGAGGAACAGGCAACTTTGATTTCTACCACGGAAGCACGCATAACGTACGATTTGCCAATGGAGGCAATGTCTTCATCGGTGACACTACAAACGCCAACATGACACAGGGCCTCACCATCAATCAGGGGACGAATGACAACGAAATCCTTGCGCTCAAATCTTCCGAGGTGGATCATGGAATTACCAATGCGGCAGAAACGGATACTTATTTCAGCATATTTAAGAATGACGGCAATGCCGGTGGGGCACATATCTATGGATTTAGCGAAGCCACGAGGGGACTCTCCCTGGCTGCATTTGGAGTAACAGACAATACGACAAAATCTACGAGTGGTGAGGGCTATTTACGTCTGTTTGGATATAAAAAGTCAGGCGCGAGCGGCGGTACCCCTGGAGCAAATGCCAACATAGCGTCGATTCATTCAGGCGATCTTGCCACGTGGATCGTCGACGCTGAAGGCGACACATGGCAGAGTGGGGGAGCAACGCTCGAGGGGGCTGACAAGGCCGTGCTTACACTAACTGACACTTCAGCCGAACAGGATTTTATAGTCAGATCACAAGACGGGATATTTACCGTTGCAACCTCAACTGACGGAATCACTGCTGGCAATTACTTCCAAATGGGCAACAACTCGGGCCAATTCCCCATAAATTATAACGCCGCATGGAACAAGACAAACGGGACAGCTAGTTTTGTCGTCTCCTGTAATGGCTGTTCTGGTGAGGGTCAATTTAGTCTTCATTACTTCGATCCCGCAGACTCCGCAAACGAAAATCGATTTGCGATGAATTTAGGAAACAACACTGTTGCTTATTTCTGGACAGATGACAGCTCTAATCTCCGTGTTGCAACTACATTTCCTACGAACGCCACCGACGGCACGGTTGTCGGAACGCAAACCTCCTCCCTCGACTCTAAGAACTTGAGCGGGGAATTCACCGACTACCGAGGCGCTCTCAATACCATTCTCTCCACTGATCTCTACAACTTCACCTACAAGAGCGGCTCGATGAATAATCAGGAATTCACCGGTATCATCACTGATTACTCTCCGACCTTCGGTATGGATAGAGATGCGGCACATCCCGGAGGTAAAACCTTTAACCCCGTTACCGCTTTTGGTTATACCGTCGGGGCATTCCAAGCACTCAATGATGTCATCGATCTCGGTAACGCTCCATCGACCACCCCCTCAATCTATATTGATGAAAATGGACGCCTTGGTGTGGGGACGACAACGCCTGCTTATCAGCTCCATGTTATCGGCGATGTTGCGGCAGAGAGTTTCGTAAACATTTCGACAAAAGAGGCGAAGAAGAATATCTCATATCTCGGCAACCTAAGAAAAGAATCCCTGTATGAAAAATTAAAGACTATTGGTGTTGCTACGTATTATTATGAACATGAGGACGTGAGTACAGCTCCGGAGCGTCTTGGTCTAATCGCGGAAGAAGCCCCGGAAGAGGTACTTGCTAAGGGAGGTAAGGGAATAGACCTCTACAAGCTTGTTACGGCGCTTTTGGCGGCCTTCCAGACTCTTGCGGAGAAGGTTGAGAAGCTTGAGCAAGCAGCGGCAACCAGTGTTGCGGCAGTAACCAACTCCTTCAGCGAATTGTTCGCAAGTAAATTGACGATAACCAATCTCTTGTGTTTGGGTGACACATGCATTGGTGAATCGGAGCTTAAATCTTTACTTACGAATGCCGGAATTTCTGCATCCTCAACAGGCGAAACCTTGACTGACGAGGAGACCACTGACACAGAGGCACCTGCGGCGAGCGACATCGAACCACCGGCAATCACAATAATCGGCGCAAATCCAGCAGGGATAGAGCTTAATGCCGTCTATTCAGACAACGGCGCGACGGTTTTAGATAATGTCGATTCAAACCTCGGCTATTCAACCTATTTGAACGGAGTTATGGTAACCGAAATAGGTCTTGATACTTCGACAACGACAACACATTACATTGACTATGTAGCAACAGACAACGCGGGGAACACCGCGACAAGCACGCGAACCGTCATAATTAATGATCCGAATACACCGAGTGGGGAGACAGCGACAACAACAGATGAAACAATCTAAGCTTTTCTGACCCGTGGTCCTGTGGGGGTATCCTCTACGATATAGCCCAATTTTTCTACCTCCCCACGAATCTCGTCCGCTTTTGTAAAATCACCTTGGGCGCGGGCATTTTCGCGTTCTTTCGCAAGTATCTCCACCTCGTTGGGGACCGGCTCTCGCTTCTGCTCCACAAAGCCAAGCCCGAGCACTCGATCAAAATCAAGGATGGTCGCGCGCTTCTCCTCGTCACTTAACGCACGATCGCGTACGACATCCCAGAGTTCCGCAAGAGCAAGCGGAGTATTGAGATCTTCTTCAAGCGCCTCGAGAAAATGGGTGCGGGTGACCGAAGATTCCTCTCCGATGCTCGAGATTGGGAGGGAAAGAAAAATATCGTATAGCTTATTGAGCGCGTTTTGGGACGCTTCAAGCGCTTCCCACGTGAAATTAATTTGTGTCCGATAATGTGCCTGAAGAAGGAAGTACCGATAGGCGAGAGGGGAGAAGCCGCGGGAAATAATATCTTCAAGAGTAAAAAAGTTCCCTTTTGATTTCGACATCTTCTCACCGTTTACCAAAACATGTTCGTTGTGGAGCCAATACTTGGCGAAGGGCTTTCCTGTTGCAGCCTCTGACTGCGCGATCTCATTGTTATGATGAACCGTTATATGATCCACCCCTCCGGTGTGAATATCAAACGTTTCTCCCAAATGCTTCATGGACATTGCCGAGCATTCAATGTGCCAGCCCGGAAATCCCTTACCCCAGGGGCTTTCCCAACCAAGGCGTTCATTAAACTTCCACAGCGCAAAATCACGCGGGTTTTTCTTTTCTGTATTCACTCCGATTCGCGAATAATCCACATCTGCTATCCCTCCGAGTTTTCCATATACCGGGTATTTTTCTGTGTCAAAATACACCCCATCAGAAATAACATAGGTAAGGCCCTTACCCTCCAAGCGTTTGATAAGCGCTACTTGCTCTGGGATGAAATCACTCGCCCTCGGCAGTGCGTGGGGTTTCTCGATATTGAGCGCCGCCGTATCCTCTTCAAAAAGGCGTATATACTTATCGGCGAGAGAGCGCATGTTAGAAAGGGACAATTCCAGACCCTCCCGTTTAAGACCTGCGGTCATTTTATCTTCTCCCTCGTCAGCATCTGAAGCTAGGTGCCCAACATCCGTAATGTTCATCACTTGCTTCACTTTAAAACCATCGTATTCAAAAACCCGCCGGAGGATGTCGGCAAAGACAAAAGAACGGAGGTTTCCAATGTGCGCCTTGTCGTACACTGTAGGACCACAGTGGTACATCGAAACAATCCCCGGAGTAATCGGTTTAAATTCTTCTTTTTGGCGAGTAAGGGCGTTGTAGAGATGCATAGATGATGTTGTTACTTTAGTATATCGTGGGCTAGAATTGACCACAACGTATTGGTTTGAGATAATACTAGGAATGAATCCCGATAGTGGTCGCGATCGCGTGCGGTCGGCGTCCACGATTACCCAATACACGCGGGAATCTTACTAGAATTTAACTTTATAGATTACGATCGGTGATCGCGATCTACCACTATCGGGATGAAAC
>JACQLS010000031.1 GCA_016204005.1 Parcubacteria group bacterium
CATATCCTCTGTAGTACAGTTTTATCATGCACTTATCCCTCCACTAAACGTAGGGAAGTCCAGTATAGCGGATTTTTTCGTTACACTGGACTTCCGATCACGTTACTTTCTCTCCCTCGCAAAAAACACGATCAACGCGGGAATGCTTTCCCCTACACTATTCACGTATGGAGAGTCATACTCCCAATCCATCGCGATTTTGTTTTCCGCTTGCATAGAAAAAAGCACTCCTAGCAAGCGGATAAACGACTTGATCGTAACGTCATAATCATAGTCAGTGTCCACTCTTGTATCATCCTTCCAAAACGCAACAGAAGCTTTTCCGTTTTCCGTTAAGTATCCGACGATTCCCATTTTCCTATCCCTCCACTTACAGACTTTCTGCGAAGTCGTTTACAGGGACTGGAGCTTTTTCCGCGACGGAATTCTGTACGCGCTTTTCGCGTCTCTTATCGCGGAGTGCAGCACGCTGTTTGACGTGAGAATACTTCAGTCCAACAAACAACAACGCTGCGATCACTCCCCCCGTCCATTCCCGAAGCACTTTCGATTCGAGCGCAGGATCAATCGCATCCTTTGGATGGATCAATCCCACGATCCTTCCGATCTGACGCGCTCCTACGTAGAACGAATACTTTTTTCCGTCCAGCACGTAAGAGACATAGAAAGTCCGCGTGTCTCGTACAGGGACTTTCCCAGTGAGAATAAAATGAGCGACTACACGTCGCTTAATCTCATTCTCATCTAACCCGTTATCGTTCAGATAGCGAACTGCGCGAGTCCGTTTGTCTGACATTACTGCTTTCTGAGTCATTATTCAATTCCCTTTCCTTTAGATTGAAACTTTCCGATAGACGCAAGCACGCGGATTATCCCTCCATCTTGAGTTTGTTCTGCTGACTCACTACACAGACAGAAACTACACTCCCGGAGTTAGTCTATCTCTTGTGCTTGCTATGTACGAAAGCGCTTTCCCGGAGTCCCCTACTACGCGAGTGTGCAAAGCGCTGAGTCAACGTCAGACACGATACGCGCGCGCAGCTTCAGACTTGGAGCGTATTCGATTGTTAAATTACACTAACAGAATATCCCTAATCCGCTCCAAAGTCAATAAGCAAAGTTTTGTGTGTTGACATTAGTTATTCAACATTCGGTAGCAGTTTTGTTTACACACAAGAACTGTTCCTGGAGTCGCAAAGATTTGTCAAGCGATGTATTTTGTCAATGTGCGACTCTTTGCGATGCAACAGATTCCGTAGAACCGTCCGGTGCCGACAGGTTTTGTCGCTGCTTGAGGCGATTGCGGTGAGATACCCGGCAGGTCAGCCACGAGGGAAGAAGCGTGCGTACCGAAGCCGTGAATCTCCGCTCGCGCTCGTACCGCTATATAAAAGGTTTTATTCGCTCCATAGCGTGTGCAGGCGCTCCAACTCGCGGAGGGATTGCCGTGCTTCGTTGATGTGACTATCGAAGGCGCGTTTCTCGATCCACGAGACAGCCTTCTGCTGCTTCCTCAGCAGCTCCTTGAGGTCCGACTGCTCTGATGCAATCCGAGCCTCAAGCTTTTGCAGGAGCTGAGACATGGTAGCGTTCATCTTATGCCTCCATGATACGAGAGATAGCGGTTTCCAAGATTTCACAAAGCGCGTTTTGAGCGGCTTCTGTGGAGTCTCTGGACTGGTACAACACATCCCATAGTAACCGCAGCAGGATATGCTTCTGTGAGAGCCGAGACAATGCTTCTTTAGTCGAAAGGTATTTCATCGTGTTTCCCTCCTATCTTCATAGTAGCACGAGATATAAGGTTGTCAACAGGGAATATAGCGGCGGTTTTACGGGGAGAGATTCGAGCCAGGAACAGTTCCTATGGAAACCGGGCGGTGCCTTACAGTGATCGTATATTGCCACGCGCACGTTTCTATTGGGTGATTGCCGAAATCAGAGATTCACCAACATAAAAATAAAATCGCCGCACGGTGCCTTAGATACACATACAGAGAAAGCCGCGATGCTACTGCGACCTTCCCCGCACTAGCTACTTGACCTTCACTACGTAGCCGTTCTCCAAAGTTGCTGTCGCGTACCAACTGTGAGGAGCTGGATAATGCGGACCTTCCAGCGTCACAGTACCATTCTCTGGGACGACGAAGCCGAACAAGTCCCCATTCGGCTGGAATACTCGAACCTTATCCCCGCGTGCAACAGCTTCCTTCAGAGCCTTCTTCGTCTTGAAGTTGACCGTCGTATACATCTGTCTCACCTCCTTCCCTCCCAGAAGATAATAAACGCTAAGAGCCGGGAGCAGTCGCTCTCGCGCCGGATGATGACGTTGGAGATTTTATGACCACAGATGATTTGACAGCAGACTGGGAACTGCCACGATTTGAGCCGCTCATACGCTGCGTCTGTGAGCAATAAAATGCGGTTGTTCCCGTTGATCTTGATCATTTCAGGATCAGTATGACACAAGATACGCGGCTGTCAAGCGCAGCTTCTTTGCATCTGACAAATAACTTGCTAATGCCATTGCGTCAGGAACTGTTCCTGCGCCGCGAGGCTGCACGATCCGCACCCCGTGGTGCCTCACATACACACAGCCGTAAGGCGCCTGATCTCGAAATAAAAAATAAAGGCTCCCCGCGTCCGGTCATTCCACCAGATTTGGGGAGCCTCCTATTCAGTTGTAAGCAGCAGCGTCCCGCGAAGCTTACGCGGTAGCGTCAGTTCAGCAGCGCATTCACTCCGCCAGGATCGCGCATGTCGGCAGGCACAGAAGTCCGTCCAGCAAGACCGAACATGAACCGATTCCCGTCTCCGTCGAAACCGCTGACTACGACAGAATCGCCTTGCTTCTCGAACACGATGCGACCTCCGTGAATCTCCACGACGACCGACTGCGCGTCAGTGCCGTAGAGAGTTAACAGACTTGCCTCCAGCACACTCTCAAACGGTGAGTCCGGCACCTCTTCGCTTTCCGTGCGGTCGGGACCGCTTATCGTGACTCTCATTTGGAATCTCCAGGAGGGGAGGTGAAACACCTCCCCTCGCTACAGAGCTAAGCGGCGGATTTCTTCACGCGCTTCTTTGCCGCTTTCTTCCGCTTCAACGCAGCAGCCGCCTCTTCCGTGCGGTTCACGACGTTGAGATTGAGCCGCTCGAAAGCACGCTGCACGTCTCCGGTCCACGCCATCCGTCCCGACTTCGG
>JACQLS010000029.1 GCA_016204005.1 Parcubacteria group bacterium
ATCAGGGAATACGGACCAATGGAACGCATGTGAATCTTGTCTTCAACCATGTGGTGCAGTTTCAAAATGTGCATGTAGCCAACCGCCACGTCCTGAGCAAACTTGTCTCCTGTTCGGCCGTCGTAGAGCTTCACTTTGCCCGTTTCAGGAAAACCTGCTTTCACAATTTCGCCCCGAATTTCTTCTTCTGTCGGTCCCAAGAAAGGCGGAGTAATTGCCTGATATCCGAGCGTGTTCGCGGCAAGTCCCAAGTGCAATTCAAGAATCTGCCCCAAGTTCATACGGGAAGGAACACCGAGTGGGGTCAAGATAATGTCAACAGGTGTGCCGTCAGCCATGAAAGGCATTTCTTCAATCGGCAATACTTTTGAAATAACACCCTTGTTTCCGTGGCGACCGGCAAGCTTGTCACCCACAGTAATGTTTCGGAGTTGAGCAACGTCTACGTGAATACGCTTGATGATGCCTGGCTCCAAGTTGTCGCCGCGCTCACGTGAGAAGACACGGACCCCGATGATGCGTCCGCGCTTACCGTGCTCCATGCGCTTCGATGTATCCTTCACATCGCGCGCCTTCTCGCCGAAGATCGAGCGGAGAAGCCGCTCTTCCGGTGTCAATTCCGCCTCACCTTTCGGAGTAATTTTTCCGACGAGGATGTCATTTGGTCCCACTTCAGACCCGACCATAATGATGCCGTCTTCGTCCAAGTTTTTGAGCTTCACTTCTCCGACGTTTGGAATGTCGGGCGTCGTGACTTCGGGTCCGAGCTTCGTGTCGCGAACGTCAACGATAAATTCCTCAATATGAATCGAGGTGAACACGGCGTTTCGTACGAGCCGTTCGGAAATGATGATGGCGTCTTCGTAGTTAGAGCCGCCCCATGAGACGAATGCCGCAAGAATGTTCTGCCCCAATGCGAGCTCGCCTCCAACGGTTGAAGCGGCGTCGGCAAGCACTTCGCCTTTCTTTACTTTGTCCCCAACGGCAACGATAGGCCGTTGGTGGAAGACGGTGAAGTCGTTAGTACGCGAGAAGTTTACGAGTCGGTAGTCATGGGTTTTGCCGCCCTTTTCCTCAATGGAGATTCTCTCGGCGTCAGCATAGGTCACCGTGCCACTTTCGCGCGCGATAAGGAGACGGCCGGAGTCGATGGCTGCGCGGCGTTCCATACCCGTAGCAACGAGGGGTGCGTGCGGAACAATACACGGTACCGCTTGTTTTTGCATGTTCGAACCCATGAGCGCGCGGTTTGCGTCGTCTCTCTCAAGGAAGGGAATCAAAGATGTTGCGACTGAAAATGGCTGCGCCGCGGCAACGTCAATATAGTGTACTTCCGAAGGTGTCACGAAACGCACTTCCCCTTCGTTGCCTGCGGCACGAACCTCGACGAGGTCGGTTGTGATTTCCCCCTTGTCGTTGTAGCGGGTCGCGGCGTGCGCAATGTTGTAGCGCTCTTCTTCAAGAGCGTTCAGGTACTCAATTGTGTCAGTGACGCGGCCATTCTCTACCTTTGCGTAGGGTGTCTCGATGATGCCGAATTCGTTCAGGCGCGCATACAAAGAGAGGCGGAGGATAAGACTGATGTTTTGACCTTCCGGCGTCTGAATGGGACATACTCTGCCGTAGTGTGATGGGTGAACGTCACGCACCTCAAAGCCGGCGCGTTCACGCGTTAAACCGCCCGGTCCAAGTGCTGAGAGCGTTCGAAGTTGTTCCAGCTCGTCCAGAAGGTTCTTCTGGTTCATGTGCTGGGAAAGGGAGTTTGTATTGAAAAATTCTTTAATGGAGGCCTGGAGCGGGCGCGGGTTCAAGAGCTGGACCGGAAGGGTTGTGTCAGGGTCGATGGTCGACATGCGGTCTTGGATGTTGCGCTTAATCCTTGTCATACCGACGCGGAGCCGTTGCTGTAATGTCTCACCCACAAGGCGGACTCTTCGCACTCCGAGGTGGTCAATGTCGTCTTCTCGCGCGCCCGGTGTGTTTTGAAGCGTAATGACGTGTGAAGCAATGGTTACAATATCAGAAAGGGTGACGGTTTTTTGAGTCTTGCCTCGCCCATCGCCTTCCTTATTAAACTGCTTGTTGAATCGGTAACGGCCTACGAGTGAGAGGTCGTACTTTTCATCGCCAAAGATAGAGGTAATGAAGTCTCGCGCATGCTCGGGTGTCGCAAGCGTGCCGTCGCGGAGGCGCCTGTACACTTCGACAAAGGAATCATCCGCGTTCTTTGCGGTGTCTTTGCCGAATGAGGCAGTCAAATATTGGAGCGCGTATTTGTTATCCTTGAATAACTCTATGATCTCCTTGTCGCTCTTTGCGTTCGCTTTCTTTGCGGTGAGGTCAGCAAAAATACGGAGAAGGGATGAGAGCGGGAACTTTCTCTTTTTGTCGATGCGCACATACACCGCGCCGTCAGGTTCGATCTCGAGCTCTACCCATGCGCCACGCGCGGGGATGATCTTCGCGCCGAAATACTTCTTGCCCTTGTTGAAGTCGGCGGTAAAGGTGACTCCGAAGGAGCGCGTGAGTTGGGAGACGATAACACGCTCGTTGCCGTTCACGATAAAGGTGCCGTGGTCCGTCATTTGTGGCACATCGGCGAGAAAGATCTCTTGCTCTTTCTCCGTCTTCAATAGTTTGTTGCGGAGGCGCATCGTCGCGCGGAGCGGCACCTCAAGTGTGAGTTTGTGCTCCTTTGCGTAGAACTCCTCGTGCTTTGGTTCTCCAAACGCAAAACTGAGAAACTCTATATCAAACTTTTTACCTGAGTAGTCGGATATAGGAGAGAACTCTTTGCGGAGTTCCTCCAATCCGTCGGTGAGAAGCCAGTCATAAGACGCCCTCTGGCTTTCGACCAGGTTCGGCATATCGATCATCGGCTTCTTGTAGCGAGAGAAGGTTTTCTTTGGCAGAAGCATAAGGAAAAAGCCCGTTACTCAAAAACGGGGGCTGACGCCTTTACGAGCGCTTACGAATAAACATAACACTGATTCCTCGTTAAACGAGGTAAACCCGCAAAAACCTTAGAAACTATGGAGTTTTTCACCCGCAACTCAATCCAACTGAAAGTATCTTTCCATTATAGTCAAGAAAGGAAATAAGTCAAGAAAGTCAAATGGTGCCTGTGGATAACTGCCAAAATGTAAGGAGCGTAAGCGACTATACATTTTGAGCATCCCGTTATTGTTTTTCCTCCAGAATCCCGCAACTTTTCTCAAAATGCCGAGGGGCAATGATGTTTTTGCGAAGCGCGGGCGCCGAATAGGCGCACCTCTCGTTGGGCGAAGCGCTTCGCCACAAAAAATAAGAAAAACAATGACCGGGATAATCACTTCCTCTTCCCCCTCCGCCACTCTTCTATCTTTTTATGATCTCCGGAGAGGAGAACTTTTGGGACGCGATATTTCTTGCCAGCGTGTTCCAAAACTTCCGGACGGGTGTAGTGCGGATATTCAAGCACTCCGCCTTGTAACTCCCCTTTCAATACGGTATTGAAAAACGATTCTTCTTTGAGAGACTCCAGTGTGATGACGCCTGGAATGAGGCGCGCGACAGCGGAAACAATGATCATTGAAGCCACATCGCCGTCGGTGAGCACATAGGGCCCGACGGAAACTTCCTCGGCCTTAAGGATCGTCTTTACACGTTCATCAACCCCCTCATAACGCCCTGCAATCAAAATGATGCGGTCAAAGCCGTTCGCCAATGTGTGGGCACGCTTTTGCGTGAATTGTTTTCCTTTTGCTGAAAGCAATACGACCCTAGTCCTCATTGCGCCCTTTCGTTTTGTTATTGATTCAACCGCGCGCACAATGGGCTCCGCCTTCATGACCATTCCCGCTCCGCCGCCATAGGGTTTGTCGTCCGTTATCTGGTGTTTGTCACGCGCAAAGTCGCGAAGATTGTGTACCTTCACGATGATCTTTTTCTTCTCCTCCGCACGCTTCAAAATAGACTGCCGAAGATATGAGAAAGCGTCCGGAAAAAGGGTGAGAATATGAAATTCGATCATACTATATACCATATACCAAATACGAG
>JACQLS010000036.1 GCA_016204005.1 Parcubacteria group bacterium
TAATTATACAAGGTTTTAATAGAAAGACAAGGAAGGATATTTTAAACAAAGTGAAACTCTTCAAACACCTTGCGATACAGGTTAATGACCCGCTCGGTCTCGCGCTTAGTAAGTTGGAAGTTCGCGCCTTCGTGCGCGATTTGGTTTCGGACCTTGTGCGCCTCCCACGCTTCGTTCAATGTCTTGAAATCACCGACAACCGACCTTTTTAGCTTTTCTCCCAACGTATCACCTACGTACCCGGCAGTATCGAGCACCTCGTCTAACATGGTGTCTGCTTCCATGATGGCGAGACGCCAGTCAGATTCGCTTTGTGAATCACAATAGTCGAGTACACGATGCCACTTAAGATTGCGGTCGGCAAGCGACTGACGTTCGAGATACTTTATCTGCACTTCGCCATACTTCTCCTCCATTGCCTCATCCAGCTTCCGGTGTTTGTAGATGGCGTATCCTATGAGGTAGACAATGAGCGCGGTAACTAACCAAGAAAATATTCTAAAGAGGGTAAAGTCTGTTCTTGCGAGCCACTCGAGCAAGAGAAGGAGGAGGCGGTACGCTTCTTCAAAGAGATAGATCAATAGATTGAAGAAGTATTCGATGTTCAAATAGTTTGGATCAAAGGGTTGCATATGAAAGATTATCCCCTCACCTGCTCAATTGCAGACCCAACAGCAAAGAGCATGTCCTCCCTCCTGTGGGCTCCCATCAACTGCACGCCTAACGGGAGGCTTTTCCCATCTCGAACCGTAACGCCGGATGGAACCGATAGCGCCGGAATGCCCGCGATGTTCGCAATGACCGTGAAGATGTCCGCAAGGTACATAGAAAGTGGATCCTGCGCTTTTTCTCCGATGGGGAACGCGGGAGTAGGAGTGGTCGGTGTCATGATGACATCTACTGCGTCCTTTCCCGAGAAAGCCGCACACACCTCCTTGCGCACAAGTGCGCGCACCGCGGTTGCTTTGTTGTAGTACGCGTCTGCGTGACCAGCCGAGAGTACATAGGTGCCGAGCAAGATTCTTCGATGTGCTTCGTGGCCAAACAATGCACGAGTCTCCAAGTAGTCTTCGAGGAGGTTGTTTCCGCTGACGTGCGCGCCGTACTTCACACCATCGAACCGCGCCAAGTTGGTAGAGACCTCGGCCGGAATGATTGTGTAATACGCAGGCAAGGAGTACGGCAGGAGCGGGAGATTGATCTCTCTCACTTGTGCGAGCCCCGCGCGCTCAAGGCGCGCCAATGTTTCTCTAAAGTTGGCGACGACATCTGCGTCAACGCCCTCTTTCACGAAATTCCCCGGTACGCCTATCGTGAACGGCGGCATTGGTTTCTTAACCCGCTCCGAGTGTTCAATAGAAGTACTATCAAGAGGATCCCGCCCTGCCATAGCCGAAAAGAGAAGTTCGCAATCCTCTACCGTCTTCCCGATGGGTCCGATGACATCGAGTGAGGAGCCCATAGCAATAAGTCCGTAGCGAGAGACGCTTCCATATGTTGGTTTGAGCCCCACAGTCCCACAAAAAGCAGACGGCTGACGCACAGACCCTGCCGTATCAGACCCGAGTGAGGCAAGCGCAAGGTCTGCCGCAACGGCTGCTACGGAACCACCGGAGGAACCTCCCGCGACTCGTGTCTCATCATGTGGGTTTTTGGTCACGCCGAATGCGGAGTTCTCAGTCGAAGCCCCCATGGCAAATTCGTCCATGTTCGCACGGCCCAAAAAAACGGGGTGATGGTTCTTCAGTTTCGTTATTGCTGTCGCGTCGTATGTTGCCCGATAGCCCTCGAGTATCTTCGAGGCGGCAGAAACGCACCGTCCTTTTATTAGAATGTTGTCCTTAATTACAAGAGGTATTCCGCAAAGTTGCGGGCTTTCGGCGCCTTTTTTCTTTATGATTTTGTCCGCCTCCTCTGCTTGCGACTCGGCGTCATCAAAAACTTCGAGATAAGCATTGATATCCGCATTTTTCTCCTCAATCTTTTTCAGATATGCCTCGGTCAAATCGCGAGCGGTAAATGCACCGCTTAGAAATCCTTGGCGCGCTTTTGCGATTGTAAGCTGGTTTAATGAAATTTTCATTGAAAATTGGGACTTGAAACTTGAAAATTTCTCAAAGGATCTTCTTCACTTTCACAAACTGACCTTCACGCTCCGGCGCCTCGCGAAGTAACTCTTCAGAATAGATTCCACTCTCATGCGGCTCGCCGTCTTCTCGCATTACGTTGTGGACGAGACCAAGGTCTTCCATCGTCTGCGCGCCCCCTTCCACCCCTTTGATCTGGGAGACATACTTTAAGATGACGTCACAATCCCCCCGAAGCGCTTCGAGTTTTTCGTCACTGATCCTTATCCTGGCAAGTTCGGCGAGATGTTTGAGCTCCTTTTGATCCATCCCGATAGTGTCAGATCGCGGCTTCTCAACCTCAACCTGTGAAAATTACTTCTGATAATATGCCCGATAATGTGAGCTTTTTGATGTTCTCAGTCCGTGACCGCGGACACTATCGGGATCCATATCTTTAATAATAGCAAGAAAAACACCCAAAACAAGGAAAAATTTGCGAGGGGGTGTCAAGTGTAACAGCGCTATTCTGCGTGATACAACACAGAGAGCTTTCTTTTGCGTGAGGTGGCATATGTCATCTCGTGAATGGGAAATCCTTGGTGTTGACCATGTAGCCATTGCCGTAACACCCGAAACTTTTGATGGATGGCGGGGTGTCTGGTCTCGCCTCTTTGGCGGATCTATTTTTTACGACATCGCGGATGCAAATCCCGGGGGTGTCTCCAGTATGCGGCTTTGCGGCATCAAAGTTGGCAATCTCTCAATAGCCCTTATTTCAGGAATTGATCGCAAAGAAAAATCGCAGGTCACCAAATACGTGGAGCGGCATGGAGATCACAGTATCCAGCATATTGCCGTTGCCGTAAAAAATATTGAAGCGTTTTTGGAGGAAACGCGCGGAAAAGGAATCGGTTTTCTTGGCGAACTATTGCTCCGCGAAGATGCTTGGGGAGGCGAAATTAAGCAAATTTTCGGTTTGCCGTTTGATGGGAAACTCCACTCGGACGAAGCACCGTTCTTTGAGTTCGTGGAAAGACCGAAAGACAGCGGATCTTTCTCCTCGGGAGAGAGTTTCTCCGACGACTTTGCGAAGAGATTATACGAAGAGGTCGAAGAAGCCGCGCGGCAGGAACATACTGGAGTTTTTATCGCACGGGAAATTTTAGAGAAACCAACGACAAGCGCAACCTAATCCGTGCGCTTTTTTATTGACGCTCGACTTAAAAATGGCTACTCTTGCGACAGAGAGAGTGGACTCGAGAAACAATGGGTGAGATCGTAGGTGCCGTGCTCTGCTCGCATATTCCGCGGCTTATGATGTCTCCTGAAGATCGACTGAGATACACCCACGGAACACCCACGACCTTTTTCGACGCACTCGCACAAATGAAGGCGAAATTAGATGCCCTGGATTTTGAGACATTCATCGTCTTTGACACGCACTGGAACGCATTGACACACGTTGTCATCGACGGGCGCGATCGACACAAGGGTACCTATACATCTGAAGAAGTGCCACTCATGATCCATGACCTTCCGTTTGATTATGATGGTGACAACGATCTCGCATACGCGATCGCGATGCACGCGCGCATGAACAATATCCGTGCGGTTGTCGCCTACCAAAAAGGCCTGCCGTACCACTATCCGACACTCGTACCCATGCACTTCTTGAACCACGGGGGCGCACATCGGGTACTTCCCATTGGCAACAACTTCACGACTTCGGTTCAGAATGATTTGGATTTCGGAAAGGCAATACAACATGCCGTGCGGGAAACGAATAGGCGCGTCGTCCTTGTGGCGTCGGGAGGGCTTTCGCACAAGTTCCACCCGTTTGATGACCTGCTTGAAAGAGCTTCCCCTGACCCCTCTAACATTCCACAGAAAAACCGGGAATGGGACGAGCTGATCATCGGACTCTTGAAAAGCGGGGAGCATGAAGCAGTTATCGACCGTGTTCAGGAATATCGCCGTGTCGCCTCCCCCGAAGGCCGCTTTTCGCACTATCTTCGCATGGTTGGTGCACTGGGCGGAAAGTATTGCACTCTTAAGGCCGAACAGTTTGGAGAGTACGAGGCCGCAGTCGGCACGGGGCAGGTAAATCTTTGGTTCGAGGTGCCGCAGAATCCATAAACCGCATTCATGCGGTTTTTTCTTGACAGAACGCTATTTCTCCCTATTACTATAGAGAGAAATGGCGTTAGACGAGGTGGCTATGCTTCAAAGACTGCCTTCTGGCATCTACGCAATGCTAGTGACACCGTTCAATAAAGATGAGTCGATTAATTTCGGGGCGTTGTGCGCAGAGATCGACTGGTGTGCCGCGCATGGGGCGGATGGTGTTGTCGTAACACCGAGTATCGGAGAATTCGCATGCCTCGACGACGCAGAACGCCGAACGTGTTTCGCGCAATGCGCGAGCCACGTTCAACGGCATCATCCGCGTCTCCGCCTCATCGCCACAACCGCTGACACGTGTCTTCGAAAAATACGGCGTCATACGGAAGCCGCAATGGATTTCGGATATGATGCCGCACAAGTGGTGCCTCCCTATTACTGGGTCCCTGACAAAGACGAGGTGTTTCGGCACTTCAGCGAGGTCGCGGCAATGGGCTTGCCAATAGTGGTGTATCACAATCCGAAGCTCTCCAAGGTCAACATATCGCCGGAATTCGCTGGTAGACTTGTGCGCATTCCCGGTGTCGTGGGAATGAAAGAAGTGAAGACCGACCGACAAGCACACCTGGAGCCACTCTTTATGGAAGTGGGTGGCGTTGTACCCATCTTCACCACCTTCCGAGCATTCTCAACCGGTCTTGTGCTCGGCTCTGGGGGCGGCTTCGTCAATGTCTTCGCCTTGGAAGCCGCTGTGGCCATGTGGAGAATCTTCGACAAAATGGGTAGGTCAGCCGTTCACCCCAAAATTGAGCAGATTCAAAACATGACTAACATCACCTTCCCGCGCGGCGGAGAGGACAATCAGCGACACATCGGTTCGACCAAACTCGCGGCCTCAATCGTTACTGGCATCCCCATGGGAAAGCCACGGGCTCCTTACATGTACCCTGATCCGGGAGTCGAACCCCCAATGCGTAGCAATCTTTCGAAACTGCGCGAACTTATTGCATCGTAGAGTAAAATTAAAAGCCACCAAGCTTAGCTTGGTGGCGTTTTTGTTTACTTCGGTGTGAACTCGCACACCATCTTGGGTTCGGTAAAGTATTCCAGGCTCCATCGACCGCCCGCGCGACCAGTACCACTATCCTTCATGCCCCCGAACGGAGCGCGAAGATCGCGAACAAAGTGGGAGTTAACCCACACCATTCCGGCATTGACCCTTTGGGAAACATCACAGGCGAACGTTGTGTCTCCTGACCAGACATTTGTTGAAAGACCATAGGTGGTAGCGTTGGCAAGCGAGATTGCCTCCTCGGCATCTTCAAATGGGGTAACAGCCAAGACGGGGCCGAAAACTTCCTCACGAAAAATTTCCATCTCCGGCGTCACGCCCTCAAAGATCGTCGGGATAACGAAGTTGCCTTTGCCACACCCGTTCTCCTCGTAAACAGCTCCGCCCCAAGAGGTACGAGCACCTTCATTCTTTGCCCGTTCGATGAAGCCCATAACTCGATCCCGGTGGGCTCTCGTAATAAGGGGCCCCACGTCGATTCTATCCTCCATGTGGTTGCCTATCCGGAGACTCACCGTGTAGGCAAGCAAGCGCTGCATAAAATCTTTGTAGATACCGCCTTGTAGCAAGAGACGGGAGCCAGCGACACACGATTGCCCCTGGCTTCTCCAGATACTCCGCGCAACTCCCTTCACTGCATCGAGCGACGCGTCGGAAAAGACGATGTTCGCCGCCTTACCACCAAGCTCAAGCATTGGCGGAGCAAGACGAACTTTGGCATTCGCGATATTGATAGCTTTCCCGACGGCAACGCTACCGGTAAAGGACACACGCTTGACGCGTGGATCGGCGACAAGCGCCTCCCCTGCCTCTTTGTCTCCGACAACAATGTTCAATACTCCCGGTGGAATGCCCGCCTTGTTTGCAAGCTCTCCCAAGCGAAGCACTGAAAGCGGCGCCCACACGGGCGGCTTCAGAACTACAGTGTTGCCCACCGCAAGCGCCGGGGCAATATGCCACGATGCAAGCATGAGAGGACTGTTCCACGGGATGATGATGCCGACGACCCCGACGGGTGCATGGTAGACGGTGCTTACCGCACTGCCCTTCCGATCAAGAAACGACGTTTCTAGGTCAAAAACATCTTTATGTGGATTTCCTCCACCGACGCTTTTTGCAACAGATTCAATATTGGCGGCAGCGCGATCTGCGTCGTGTCCAACGCACTCAGAGAGCAGTTTACCTGTCTGAAGCGCCTCGAGAGTTCCCAGAAGTTCTTTGTCCTCGCGTATCAGCCTGGCAAACTTCATGAGCGCATTTATCCTCTCGAAACGCGATGCTTTCGCCCACGTGCCTTCGTGAAAGGCACGATCGGCTGCTGAAACAGCATGCTCGATGTCAGCGGCATTCCCGATCGGCATGATGCACGTCAATGTGCCAGTGGAAGGATTAAGGAGCGCGGTTTTCTTTCTTTCGAAATTCGAGAACTCATACGCCCCGTCCACAAAAACCGCAGAATGTTCCTCAACGGGAATGATTGTTCGCCAGTCCATTGCCTACGCCCTAGCGGGTTCATTCTCAAAACTTTATACAAGATATAGCACTGCTCCGCAAGTGTTGCGTTGATTGTTAAGAATTTCAAAGCATTTCGAGAAATGCTTTTTCGGAGATTATTGTAATCCCTAGTTTTTGCGCCTTGTCGTACTTTGAGCCCGGGTCTGCACCCGCGACGACAAAGTCCGTTTCTTTGGACACAGAACCCGAGACGTGCCCGCCTAGTGATTTGATTTTCTCTTTTGCTTCATCGCGCGACAGTGACTCAAGCATGCCGGTTAAAACAACATTCTTCCCTGAAAAAGGAGTGTCTCGGCGCAGGCGGATGTGGTAGGGCTTCACTGTCACGTGCTTCAAGAGCCGTTCTATGGTTCCGCTGTTTTCTTTCGCGCCGAACCATGTGACGATTGACTCTGCAACAATATCCCCGACGCCCTCTATTTTCATACAATCCTCAAGTGACGCTTTCCTGATGCTCGCAAGCGTGCCGAATCCGGCTGCGATGTCTTCGGCTGTCTCCTCGCCCACGTGAGGTATAGAAAGCGCCACTAAAAATTTAGGAAGCTCGATTTCTTTGCTCTTTTGGATTGCGTGATGGAGCTTCTCCGCTTTCTTCTCCGCAAACCCCGGGAGCACCTCGAGGTCTCCCTTTTCAAGGGTAAAAATATCGTCGTAATCGGAGACAAGTTTCTGGTCCAATAGAAGGTCAATAATTTTGGGACCAAGGCCTTCTATATCAAATGCCCTTTTTGAAACGAAATAGTAAAACTTACGCTGTTTCTGTGCAAATGAGTTTTTATTGACACAGCGCCACGCTGCCTCTCCTGGCACGCGCTCAATCTTGCCATCACCGCCACATTCAGGAACCCGCTTTGGAAACTCATACGGTTTTGAGTCACGAGGCCGCAAATCCTTCACCACTTCGACAATATCGGGAATGACATCCCCCGCTTTTTGGAGAACAACAGTGTCGCCGACGCGCACGTCGAGCCGCTTGATTTCATCTTCGTTGTGGAGTGTTGCGCGAGAGACCGTAGTGCCAGCAACTTGCACGGGTTCGAGCTCCGCAACGGGAGTCAAAACCCCCGTGCGGCCAACTTGAAGCACAATATCCTTAAGGACCGTGGTCACTTGCTCCGCGGGAAATTTGAAAGCAATCGCCCAGCGCGGACCTTTGCCCGTGTAACCAAGGCGATCTTGGTACTCTTTTTTGTTCACCTTAACAACGACGCCGTCGAGCCAATACTCTTCTTTTGGAGCGCGCTTTTGCCACTTCTTCCAGAATGCAATGACACCCTCAATGTCGTCACACGTTTCAAAATGCTTGTTTACTTTAAACCCGAGTTCGGCGAGACGCCCCAACTCTTCTTCCTGCGTTTCAGGGAAATGCCCCTCTGTGTACGAAAGGTCATAGATGAAGTTATCGAGATTTCGTTCTGCGGCAATTTTTGGATCAAGCTGGCGAATGGCGCCTGCTGCGGCATTCCGTGGGTTTGCAAACATCTCCTCCCCCGCTTTCTCCCTTTTTTCGTTTATTCGTTTCAATTCTTTTGACGAGAGCCATACCTCTCCTTCCGCAACAATGTTCAGATCTTCACGCAATCGGAGCGGAACGGATTCAATGGTGCGGACATTCCCCGTAACATCTTCGCCAACCTTCCCATCCCCACGAGTGGCCGCTGTCTCTAACATTCCCTTCACATACGTCAAAATAATTTTGAGGCCATCAATTTTAAGCTCAACGGTGTATTGTGGAGAAATCGGACGCCCATATTCCTCTTTTAAAAGACGCTTAATCCGCTCGTCAAAGTCCCTGATCTCCTCGGGAGAAAAGGCGTCGTGGAATGACCACTGTCGCACTTTGTGGGTAACTTTTTTAAATCCTAGGAGCGGCTTGCCTCCCACGCGTTGAGTGGGCGAATCGGGCGTCACGAGTTCGGGATATTCCTCTTCAAGTTTTTGAAGCTCGTGCTTGAGTGAATCGAGCGCCTCCGGAGACATGGTCTCTTTGTCGAGCACATGATACGCATGCCGATGTTTCCGGATAGTGTCTCGAAGTTTCTCTACGCGCTCTTTGATTTCTTTTTTGATCTGCCTTGTCATACGGTCCTAATAAGTAATGCGTATCGTTCGCTCCACTCTGCGCGGATAGGTCTCGTCGCACGTGTTGAACCCACTCGTTGTAATCTGCGTCACGCTCCCGCTTGCTTCTTTCTCGACAAGTACCGTGGCGCAAGCGTCATTTGTGAGCGTGAGCCTAAAGCTCGTCTTTGCCGACGTCACCGTTTGATCATAAATAGTCCATGAGCTTGCAATATCTTGTCCGTTGCAAAGCACACCCGAAGATGGCGGGCTCGAGAGGGTGGAGGTCGCGAAAACGCTTTCTCCAAAACCCGGAAATCTGATATCCCACAATAGGGCGCATTCACCACCGCCGTCCGCGGCATAAAAAGCAAATTGCGAGTCCCGCCCCGCCGCAGAGAGCGTGATTCCCTTCTCGATAATAGAGAGAAGTCCTAAAGCAACAGCGAGCAAGATACTCGACAGTAGCACTGCCAATAAAAGCGTATACCCACCGCCTGCTTGCCGCCTAAGATTGTTTGTTGAACGTCTCATGCCTGTTATTTCCAATGAAAGATGTGTTCACGAATGGTGAAGTTGCGTTCGTGACCACGGCGATCCCATGCAATGGTGACATCGATGGTCGCTTCGCGGTCAGCGACGGTTTCATTGATGCGGACTGTTCTACGAAAAACCGTATCCGTGCCGCTTCCGTAGTTGAAAATGTCATTCGACGAAAGTCGCAAGACCGGACATGCCGCTCCACAACTGACGATGTCATTGGGGGGAGTTGCATTCACATCAATACGACAATCGGTTGAGGTGCATGTTGGGTCAAGACGAGTAAGCCAATCGACATCTCCAAGAGCATTGTTATCGCGCACGTTACGAACAAACTCAACGGCTTCTTGCGCAAGATAAAAAGCAACGATTTGGTCTCGGGCCACATCAGATGAGAATAATCCGCGTGACGCTACGGTCATCGTACCTGTTAGAGAAAGGACGAGCACCGAGATCGCAACGAGAGCCTCAATTAAGGAAAAGCCTTTTTGAGCTTTTAGCTTATAGCTTGTAGCTTGTAGAAGTTTTGTGTTGCCGGAGGCCATGATAAACGAGTGCGTTGCTAACAGCTAAAAGCTGAAAGCTAACAGCTGAATATTATGAATCAAGAAGGCGTTGGGTAATGAGGGTCTGTAAATTAAAAGTTGTCTCTTCTATGTCTTTTTTTCCTGCTATGCCCGCGATTACCAAAAGGGCTTTGGGTTGAATGCCATCCCCCGCCTCTGCTCCCGTTACAAAAAAACGAAATTCCGTGATGGTGAGGGCCGGATCGGTGATCCCGAGCCAATCACTGCACAATGCACCACTGCAATTAGTCGATTTCTCTATGCGACCCTCGCTTTCGTTAAGACGAAAAGCGACCGTCCTGCTCTGCGAGTCAAGAAATGCAATAAACCTCTCTCCTGATGTCGGACAATCTTGCGGATCCGAGAGTGCCGTCCCCCCCGAGCCGCAATGGTACGCTGTCCCAACGCGCATACTTCGTGCAATGTTTTCGACACTGAAGTTCAGGTTGTCCATGACGATGCGGGCCGACTGCGCTTTCCCTGAAGCAGTGCCGAGCGCGGTAAGCGCCCCGACGGCAACCGTAACCACGACGGTAAAAAGCCCGAGCGCAACGATCATTTCGAGCACCGTAAACCCGGCATGCTTTCCCCTTTTTGGTGATTGGTATGTAAAATCCGAAATCATAAATCTGAAACTATCTACGAACGGTTATCTGCCCATTTGACCAGACCTCAACTACGCGCGTATCTCCGCGCGGGGACGACACGGCAATCGAAGCATACGCGTAGAGAGATCCTCCGTTGTCTCTAATCTGAGCTTCGGGGTTGGGGCGAACATAGGTAATGTGAAGCGCGGGAACGGGAATACACGCTCCCGTCGGTGAGGCAAATGCGCACAACTGGGATAGGGTGTGTCCTTGTTGCATGGCGAATGTGTCTACTTCTTCTACCGGTTCTTCATCTGCCGGATTATCATAAAAGCCATTCGCATCAATATCAGCAAAGAGAGAAAAGCGGGTATTGTCGGCTGTAGAGAAGTAGATGCCGTGTCCGGGAAATGTGCCACTCCCGGCGCCAAACTCGCGAACACTTGTACCAAAAACCTGCGCCTCCCGCACGGAAAGAGCTATTTCATGCGCAAGGTTATCAAGAGCGATGCGACTCGAAAAGGACGGGTAATTGAAAAGGACAATGGCGGAAATAATGACGAAGATGGAAATCGTCACAACAAGCTCAATGAGGGTGAACCCACGTTTAGTCTGTAATCTGTAGTTGGTAGTTTAAAAAACATAGAGTACAAAAAGATTTTCGAGATCAAGGAAATCGATACCAAACAGGAAGGCAAGGAGAGCGCCGAAGACCAAAAAGGGAGCAAACGGAATTTCGCTTTGTAATGATATTGTAGCTCGAGAACGCCCTCTAAACAAACGGTTTATTCCGAGCATCGCGAGCCCAAATGCGGCACCAATCCAGAATGACAAGACGAGGCCCGCAGTACCGAGCGATGGCCCGAGAAGCCACCCTAAACCGAGAGCGAGTTTGGCATCGCCAAAGCCCATCCAACGGCCCTTCGACAAAAACCAGATGCCCGCAAAAAAAGCGAAAAAAGCAAGGCCTGTAGCGAGGCGCACGAGAGAAAAATCTGCCTCTTGCGACGAGATCATCATGAAATTAAAGATTGCGAGAAACGCTAGGGCATCAAAAATATACACAAGTATGTTCGGAATGATCTTGTGATGGATATCATAAACGGTGATTGCTAGAAGCACAGAAAAAACGAGCGTGTAGTATGCAATATAGGGTGCGTAATAGATACCGAAGATGGCAAGGGCCTTATACGCTATGGCGGCAAACAAAAGGCCGGTTGCAAGCTCCACGATGGGATATTGCCACGATATGGTGCTTTTGCACTTCCGACAGCGGCCGCGCTGCAAAACAAAACTGAGGAGTGGTATAAGCTCATACCACGAAAGCACCGTACCACAAGAAAAACAGCGGGATCGAGAGCGGACAACATCCATCCCCGTGTTTAAGCGCAAAACAACAACATTAAGAAAACTCCCCACAAAAAGGCCGAGTGCAAAGAAAAACCACAAAACGCTATCCATACCTTTATACTAACACACGCTCCGAGTAAAATCGGAGCGTGTGTTATGTACAATACCAAAGTGACCGAGGTTAGGGCGTTACATCGTAGCAGAACCTGCCAACTTGGTCTCCACATCCATCAAGGTCTGAACCATCAACGTTGGTGCTGTCCGCATCGGAGTCTGCATCAAGTCCTACGTGGTTTTCGTCCTCTAAGCTCGCCCCGAGGTGATAGTCCGCACCACTCGAAAGTTGAGTGTAAGGATATGATCCTGGACCACCATCTGTCGGGTCAAGCGGAAGCGCTGGGAGATAACCCGGAGTTACCAAGGTGGCAGCATCAATGGTCGCCGGATACGATCCGAGGTCGTCAAAAGCGAGCTCAAGGGCCAACTGAAGCTGTTTGATGTCGGCAACACGCTTCGCGTCGCGTGATTTCTGACGAGCAGTGTTCAATGATGCCAACACAACCGCCGAAAGCATCCCAATAATAGAAATAACGACCAAAAGCTCAA
>JACQLS010000030.1 GCA_016204005.1 Parcubacteria group bacterium
CAAACTGAGGTCGGGAGTTCGATTCTCCCATCCCGCATTGTGCAAAAGTACGCATTTTTAGACAGAGACGGGACATTTCTCTGGGAACCGGAAGCACCCAAAGGAGCTGACCCCCGTAACGCATTCCCCCCTCGTTCATTGGAAGAGTTTGCGTTTGTTGACGGCGCCATTAGTGGCATACGAAGTCTTGTTGATAAGGGGTACAAACTCGTTATGGTCACCAATCAGCCGTTTCTCGGGACATCAAAGCACCCAAGAGAAATGTTCGATATGTTTATGCAAAAGATTGATGAGGAGTTCGCACACCACGGCATGAAGTTCGAGTTTAAGATGGTATGTCCCCATGCGCCAGACGATGGGTGCAATTGTCGTAAACCAAATATTGGGGGCCTGGAGACATTTTTAAAGGAACATGAAGGTAACATAGATTTTGCTCACTCACTTATGTTTGGAGATAGAGCTACTGACGAAGGATTTGCAAAAAATCTTGGGGTTCGCTTTGTTAAGGTAAATACAAATGAACGTTTTGTCGTTCCAGACGACGTTTAGGTGTTATCATTAAAATAATGAAGGACTTCAGTTTAAAATTTCTTGACGTGATGGTGGGGCTTGTCCTCGGCTTGGGCTTTCAGTGGTGGCCAAACCTTATGGAGCCGTGGCAGTACATCGCATTTGTATTTGTCTATTTTGACATTATTGATCACTGGATTGATTACAGCCCGCAGCTTAAAAAGTTTCCTCCCAAGCGAGAGCTCGATATCCTCCTCAATATCGGGCTCATGTTTGCATTCTTCCTCTATATCTACACAACACAGATGACCCCAGTCCACTTTTTCGGCGCCTTCCTCCTGTTCCGGGCTCTCGACTTTGTGTGGCTTCTTAGCTCAAAGCAAGAATATCGTCCATCGGGCAGCGACAAGACATATGTTGATGTATGGTTACGATACAATGTGTTCGAAATACTAGTAACCCTCGGTCTCCTTGCGGTTGCGTATTTTTACGCGTTTCCCGCACTTTATCTGATTCTTGTTTATGTGGGAATACGAGTGATGGTGAGGATATTTGCCAGTTGGCAGTATAAGAAAGTCCACTTTGTTTAAATAAGGTAGGTATAACGTTGGGTATACAGCGTCATCACGCCTTCCTTGCCTCGTCAAGGAAAACGCGCTACACTCAAAAAATTGTTTTTAACGAACAAAACTATTTCCTTATGGATCCCGATAGTGACGGCGGTCGCGCTCTCTCGGGGCCGGAATTGAATGCGGAGTCTCTTATTAGATTAATGTTAACTATGCAGTTCGTCGTCGATCCGACCACGACCTGTCACTATCGGGATGGACAAAGTTGAAATCAAACAACTCGAGAACTCTGAAGTGGAGATCATTGTTGAGGTGCCAGCAGAAGAGTTCGAAAAAAACCGCGCCAAGGCATTAAAGACGCTCGGTGCACATGTTGAAATTCCAGGGTTCAGAAAGGGTCATGTCCCAAGTGATGTTCTTGTGCGGCACATAGGCGAAGGCACTCTCCTTGAAGAGATGGCTGAACATACGGTGAATCAGTGGTATCCTAAGGTCGTCATCGAAAAAAAGATTCAGGCGATTGGCCAGCCTTCTATTACCATTACGAAACTCGCGGCAGGTAATCCGCTCGGTTTTAAGGCGAAAACCGCTGTGGTGCCTGAGGTCACGTTACCTGATTACAAAAAAATAGGAGAAGAAATTCAAAAGGAGCCAGGAGAAGAAATCGTCGTAACTGACGATGAGGTAGAAAAGGCAATTCAGCAGATCAGAGAGAATTTTGCTCGCCATGCATCTCAAGGTCACGAACACGAAGACGGTGCCGCGGATGAGGGAGCTCTCTTGGGCCCGGATGGCACCCCAATACAGTCTGAAGAGAAACAAAAAAAACAATTACCCGAGCTGACAGATGAATGGGTGAAGAAACTTGGGAAATTTGAAAGTGTCGAGGATTTCAAAAACAAAATTCGTGAAAATCTGAAAGAAGAGAAGCGCACACGTGAACGCGAGAAGCGTCGAGCGAAACTTGTCGAAAAACTCTTAGACGAATCAAGTACGACTTTGCCGGAGCTATTAATCGCGCATGAGCAAGACCGCATGCTCGCGCAATTCAAAGACCACATTGCGCTCGCAGGAATGCAGCCGGACGAGTATTTCAAGAAGTCTGGAAAAAAAGAGGAAGATGTGAAGACAGAAATGCGTGCTGAGGCAGAGAGAAAGGTAAAGACCCAACTTATTCTCGCCAAAATTGCCGAGGCGGAAAAGATTACAGTACCAGAGAGCGAGATTGAAAAAGAAGCGGTACGCCTTCGAGAATACTATCGTGGGGCTCCAGAAGAGAACATTCGCTCCTACGTCGAGAACATACTCACTAATGAAAAACTATTCGGCATGCTTTTGGGGGACGAGGTAAAAGGGGTAGATAAGGATGAACTCACAACCCGATCTTCTTCTCAAGAACAAAAAAGCACTGACACCCAAATTGGGTAATCAGTGCGTAGCGACGCCCTACTCAAAGTTTGCCGCAAGCCAGACAAGAGGAAGAATGACGGCAAGGATTGCGGCAATCCTCTCAATGGTAACAGAGAAGGTGATGCTGTTGGGCACCATGCCGTGCTCGTCGTACCTTGAGGGTCCACCCACTATGTAGTTCCAGGTCTCTTCGGTCATGCCACTCCGCCGTACCTCTTCGCGTACATGCGGATATCTTCGAGTGAAGGCTATGGCAAGCGCAAGTAGTATTATCGAAAGAATGCCGGAGAAAACACCCACCAGCAATGTTAGCCCGTCAACGAACGTTTCCCACATAGCTCTTTCTCGCATGGGGGAGGCTTATTTGACAATAACATTCATTTGTGATAAAGTCAAATCACAACGTCATTAGGAGTTTTAGAGATACTATATACCACATACTAAATACGATATACTTAACTCATGTCTATGATCATTCCTACAGTTATTGAAAAGAGCCAGTTTGGAGAACGCGCTTACGATATTTATTCCCGCCTACTTCGGGAGCGCATTGTCTTCCTTGGCGGTCCCATTGATGACCATGTTGCGAACTTGGTCATTGCGCAGCTTTTATTTCTTGAGTCGGAAGATCCCAAGAAGGACATTAGCTTGTACATCAACTCTCCGGGAGGCTCTGTCACGGCAACGCTCGCCATTCATGACACGATGAAGCACATTAAACCGGATGTAGGAACGATCTGCATCGGCATTGCAGCTTCGGGCGCGTCCGTGATCCTTGCGTCGGGCGCCAAGGGCAAGCGCTACATTCTCCCTAACGCCGAAGTAATGATTCACCAACCGCTCGGTGGCGCAGAGGGGCAAGCGTCAGACATTGTCATCACCGCGAAGCACATTCTTCGCGTAAAGGAAAACCTTAACAAAATTTTGGCTGATAGTACCGGACAACCGCTTGAAAAGATTGAAAAAGATGTCGACCGTGACTACTTCATGACCGCTGACGAAGCAAAGAAGTACGGCGTCGTTGACGAAATCTTGAAGCCAAAGAATCACGGAAAGTAAACATATCAAAACAACCCTCTGCCTTGGCGGAGGGTTGTTTTGATATGTACCCCCATGATTGGACATAAGGATTTCCCCGTGCTATTCTCGAATTGTACGGATTGAAGGTTATTGTAAGTAAATGAATATCTTAAGCTTTTTACCAACAAATTAAGGCGGATTAGCCGAAGTGGCGACACCCAAGGGATAGCTTTCCGCCTCGTATGCGTGCTTTCAGAGATCGGTTTTCTCTTGAACTGGAACAGCATTACACTCTTGCCCGACGGTTCCCCATGGGAAATTTCTTTTTAGTTTTTTCAAAGAGCTTTTCCTCTTTGGAGCAAGAATCGATAGCTCCAAAGGACAAACGCACCCCCGTGCGCGCATTTCTGTTTTTGTAAGTCTACACGAGAGAAGCATCTCCTCTACTTAGAGTTAGAGAACGAATGGTTCTGAAAGTACCCATACTACACTCGTATGGGTTTGAAATTATTTGTACTTATTGCAGGCAGCGCCGGAATCGCGGGCATTCTCGCTGGCTATTTCCTGCGCTGGCTCGTATCGCTCAGCCAAAAGGGATCGATTGAGCTCCGAGTAAAGCAAATGGAGCTTGACGCGAAAGAGAATGCAAAAACTGTTATAGCCGAAGCGGAGAAAAAGGCCCTGCAGATACTAGAAGAACAGAAGAAAGTAGAGCGCTCTAAAGAAGGTGACTTCAAAAAGACCGAAGAGCGCCTCGTGAAAAAAGAAGAATTTCTCGATAAACGCCAAGGAGACATTGATAAGGAAGCGGAAGCGATCAAGCGAAAGATTGAAGAGGTGAAGGCCATCCGCGAGCAAGCCCTTGCCCTTGAGGAGGCAAAGAAAAAGGAACTCGGGCGAGTCGCCAACCTTTCAGTAGAAGATGCAAAAAAGGAACTCCTCACCGTGTTAGAGAAGAATCACGAGGAAGACTTGCTTATCCGCATGCAGAAACTCGAGATAGGCGGCATGGAGCAATTTGAAAAGCGGGCTAAGGAACTTTTGGCAACCGTTATTCACCGCCTCGGAAACGCCGTTCCCAGTGAAGTGTTTACGACGAACATAACGATTCCCAACGATGAGGTGAAGGGGAAGATTATTGGTAAAGAAGGACGAAACATCCGTGCTTTTGAGCGTGCCGCAGGTGTTGAGCTCATCGTTGACGACACACCCGGGACAGTCATCATATCTTCATTTGATCCCATTCGTCGTCAAGTGGCGCGCATTGCCCTTGAGAATCTCATCCTCGACGGCAGAATCCAACCAGCGCGCATTGAAGAGATCGTTCAAAAGGCACGCGAGGAAATCAACCGCATCGTGAAGGAAAAGGGGGAGCAGGCGGCATATGAATGTGGTGTTCATAATATGGACCCGCGCCTCATTGCCATCTTAGGACGCCTCTACTTCAGAACGAGTTATGGCCAAAATGTCCTTCAACACTCAACTGAAATGGCGCACATTGCCGGAATGCTCGCTCACGAACTCGGCGCCGATGTCTCTGTCGCGAGAGCGGGCGCGCTTTTCCACGACATCGGCAAGGCAGTTGACCACGAAGTCGAAGGAACCCACGTTGCGATTGGAAGGAGAATCCTCCAGAAGTTTGGCGCTGACGAGCGGATAATCAAGGCGATGCAGTCACACCATGAGGAATATCCATATGAAACACTCGAATCAGTCATCGTCCAGGTCGCTGATGCTATTTCGGGTGGCAGGCCAGGCGCGCGCCGCGATACTGTTGAGAATTACTTAAAGCGTCTTCAAGACCTTGAGGCAATCGCGAATACGTTTCCCGGTATTGATCGTTCGTTTGCCATACAGGCGGGGAGGGAAATACGTATTTTTGTCTATCCCGACAAGGTTTCTGATCTTGAGGCACGCACTATGGCCCGGGAAATTGCAAAGAAAATCGAACAAGAGCTTAAATACCCAGGCGAAATCAAGGTAACCGTGATTCGTGAGACAAGAGTTATCGAATTCGCTCGTTAGTTCACAATACACTTGTGATTATGTCAAAATATGGGTGTGGATGGGAAAACGCTTGTTGTTATTGGCCCTCTAAGCTACAATTGCTCTTAGGTCACAGTATTTAAGAATTACGTTGTCATTATTAAATAACGTCGTAAAGAAGTTTATGGCGCACAAGAACAAAAACACACTCGTCGAAAAAGTGCACGAAGTACTCGGTACTTCAAAGGCGGATGCGGAACGAGCAGTTGATGCGGTAATCGACACAATCGTCCACGCGCTTAAGGCGGGAGAAGAGGTTTCTATAGCTGGTCTTGGTATTTTCGTTACTAAGCAGCGTGCTGCTCGTATGGCCCGCAACCCGAAGACCGGGGCGCAAGTACACGTTCCAGCAACACGAGTTCCGAAGTTTAAGCCAGCAAAAGCTTTGAAGGACGCAGTAAAGCAGTAAACTAAAGGAGTAATCAACAAGAAAACACCCCCGGCATACCGTCGGGGGTGTTTTCTTGTTAATCTGCATTGTATACCTACTATAAGTTTCCGACTTCGGATTCGATTTGCTGAAGTTCTGTGTCCAGTGTGCCAAGATCTGTTTTTCCCAAGTCCTCTTCAATAGCCGTTACTTCATCAGAGGCGCCCTGACTTTGAAGCGATTCTAAGGCTGGATCAGTTGCTCCGAGGATGGCTTCCTCTGTTGGAGGAGGAGTTAGAGATTCTTCTTCTACAAGTTTCTTGCCCCAAAAGTAGAGAGCCCCGAGAACAAGGACAAGGACAACAACGACAATGCCTATTGTTGGTCCGACTGACCCTCGTCTTCCGCCCGAGTTTGGGATAGATGCGGGGGCGCTGTTTTGTGGAGTGTACATTTCTTCTGGCATATTCTAGTGAGTAGTTAGTCCGCCTCGGCGAGATTGTGGCGAGACGGGTGGTGGATAGTGAGTAGTTATTATTCTTGTTCCTCTTCTGTTTCGGTTTCAACCTTAACGTTTGCTTTGAGGGCGACGATGGCATCGACCAATGCCTTGTGGGCAATTTTTACTGCCTCCACCGCTTCATTTTGAATGTCCTTCTTTATTTCACCGAGAAGTTCTCGCGCGGAAGAGCCGCTCTCTTCCAGAAGTCCAGGAATACGCCCACGAAGTGTTTGAAGTGTCGTCTTCGCTTCTGCGATTTTACTTCGTGCTTCGGCAAGCTTTGCTCGAGCCTCACTTACGTCAATTCCGCGTTCCTCAAGTTTCTTCGCGCGTGATTCGGCGCGGTCCGCGAGGGCAGAGAGGCGCTCAAGCGCAGCGTCGAAACGACGGAACATCTTTTCGAAATACGCTTTTACAGCCGCCCTCCGCTCTTCCTTGAGGTGCTCCCGCTTCTCGGCGCGGTCTTTTTCTTGTTCTACTCGGCGCTGCTCTTGCTCAAGGCGCTTTTTCTCTTGTTCAGCGCGACGTTCATTTTGAAGCCTTTCTCGCTCCGCCTGCTCTTTGCGAAGTATTTCCGCCCGGTTTACTTTCTCATCATTTTCTTCCTCGTCATCATCTTCAACTTTTTGAGCTCGAAGGAGCGGGGCAGCGGCTTTTATATCGGGTGTGCGTGTCTCTACTGGGGTTACGCGCTTGACGTTCGTCGCTCGGATGGGGACTGGCTCTGTTTTTACGTTTGCCTCGTCCACCACCGTAGTTGTTTTTGCAGCATCATCTGACGCACTAGCATCTTGCATTAAGATGGGCCGGATAGACGGCTCGACGGCCGCCTCCACTTTCTGTTTTTCAGCTCGGTTGAAAATAGTAAACGGTCGTACTTGTTTCTTTTCCTCAACACGAACGCCTTGGTCGGCGTTTTGTGCGGGTGTAGTTACCGCACGACGTTCCGCAGCACGTTCCTGCGCTTCACTTGCGAGTGGAGAGAGAAGGACAAGAAGAGCTATGGTTACAACGATACTTTGTGTCGGTCGCATGATAGTAAATATATTCATAAAGCCAATAAAAGCACTTCGTCTTATATTATGTCTTCGCCTTGCCTCGCTGCCAGCCTCGCCCAAGTCTAGGTGGGAAGCTACGGCGAAGCGGGTCGTAGAAAATGATCCGCCTTAGGCGAGATCATTTTATCGTCCTCACTCGACATAATAATGATAGTCTCAGTGTATCGCGGGACACCCAACAATTCAATACCCACACCGAGAAAAGGTGTGGGTATTGAATTGCAAGTTCTCTGCCGCAAAGCTTCTACTTGAGATACTTGTCTTTATAGAGAGCGATTGCTTTTTCAACCACCTTCTTAGCTGCGCCCCTGTCTTGCCATTCACCGACCTTGACCTCCTTTCCTTGGAGGTTCTTGTACGTCATGAAGAAATGCCTGATTTCGGCAAGTAGGTGCTGTTCAAGATCTTTAAGATCAGCGGTCTCTTTGAACCGCGGGTCTTTCGCTGGAACGCTCAACACTTTAGCGTCGTCTTCGCCACCGTCCACCATTGGGAGTACGCCTATCGGGCGCACTTCAACGAGCGCCCCGGGAATAAGCTCCTCATGCGTCATCACTAAGACATCAAGAGGATCTCCATCATCCCACAGTGTTCTTGGTACAAAACCATAATTTGCAGGATAGTGCATCGGCGAGTAGAGAACACGATCAAACTTTATTAGACCCGTTTCCTTATCGAGTTCGTACTTTACGCGCGAAAGTTTTGGAATCTCAATGATAACATTTAGACTTTCGGGTGTACCCGCTTCTATTGAATGCCACAAGTTGCTCATACGTTAGATATTAGATGTTGTGTAGTATACCCTATTTCACGGTGTTATTCACCTTTCTCCTCAGTTTTCTCTTCTTTTACAGCCTCTTGTGGGGCCTCCTCTGTTGCGGCCTTTGCATCTTCTGCGGGGGCAGAGGTGGTTTCTTGCTTGCCAGTCGACTCCTTAATGTCGATTCTCCAACCAGTCAGTCGTGCCGCTAGCCGTGCATTTTGCCCCCCCTTGCCGATTGCAAGAGAATATTGGTCCGGAGACACCATGATTTCTGCTCGGCGTTCTTCACTCTTCAGTGTCACATTGAGAACATCTGCCGGGGAAAGTGCTCGAGCGATAAATTGTTCTTCCTGGGGCGACCATTCAATGATATCTATCTTTTCTCCCCCAAGCTCGTTCATGACGGCTGTGATTCGAACACCTCGTTGTCCGACACATGACCCGACAGGGTCGATGTGGTCATCATTGGAGGCGACTGCTACTTTTGAGCGGGAGCCAGGCTCGCGAACAATACCTTTGACCTCAACAGTTCCGTTCGCTATTTCCGGAACTTCTATCTCCATCAGTTTGTGCAAGAATCGCGGGTGCGATCGTGAAAGGCGTAGCGTGATGTCGCGTGCTCCTTCCTCAATATCGTAGAGATACGCGCGAATGCGATCTCCTTGTCGGAAATATTCTCCGGGAATTTGCTCGTCCCGTGGCAAAACCCCCGTAGTTCTTCCAAGGTCGATAAAGATAGTTCCGCGTTCAATACGTTGTACTGTGCCATTAACAACCTCGCCGCGCCTCTTACCGAATTCTTCAAATGCAGAGGTACGCTCTGCTTCTCTGATGCGTTGAATAATAACTTGTTTTGCGGTCTGTGCAGCAATGCGGCCATAATCGTCGCGGCTTTCGAGTGGGAAGATAATTTCTTCACCGATTCCCGCATCCTTTTTCATTCTTCGCGCCTCCTCAAGAAAAAGATGTTGTTCAGGATTGTAGCGAATTTTTGTTTCCTCCCCCTCTACCACTTCATCCGCATCTTTCGTGCGTTCTGCCTCAAGACCTCGTCCTTTTTTAAATTCTCCTACCGGAGATGCATCGACTTCCTCTTCTCCTTCTTCGGGCATTCGAACTTGTTCTTCATCGACAACGGTTTTAACCTGTGAAAACTCTACCGAACCTGTGTCGGAGTCAAAGCGCGCACGGATAACCTGCCCGCGTTTCCCGTAGTCTTTTTTATATGCGGCAGCAAGAGCGTCTTCAATCGCAGCAATGATTTTCTCCCGGGGGATGCCACGTTCTCCCTGAAGCTGGTCGAGGGCTACGTTAAGTGCCTTTAGATCAAGTATGGCCATAAAAATGCAACAATGATTACTAAATGAAGTCCCGGGGAGCCGGGACTTCGTGTATGGTTGAAGAATACCAAATACTCGATCTTATGTCAACTATAGTTATACACACACCCATCCCCACTAAAACCCCCATATAGTATAATAAAAGTATCTTATCACTATAGTACGCACACTCTAATGCGACACCCTTTTGCACTAAACGAAGACGGACGTAGAAATATGATTGCGTGGCTCATCCTTCTTGTTGTGCTCATCGTCGTTGCTTGGTACGCACTCGTGCGTGACAACGTTCCGGGCTCTCTTGAACAGGGTACTGTTATAACACAGGAGGAAAAACTTAGAATCCTGGACGCTGTCTCGCAGCAAAGTGAGAACTATCGTCTCTCTCGCGACGAAAAACAGGCGATCCTGGATAGTCTGACGAGGAACAGAGAAATAAAGACTGTAGAATAAGTATGTAATTTTAGTGAACCGTGCGCACTGAAGTTTTTAAAACCATTTTCTTTTTTACCCTCGCCTTCGCAGTTGTTGGTGGCTTTTTCCTAATTGGAGATATCGATGTCATCCGTGCGCAGTCGGGTAGTGTTCCCTTGAATGGGTGGGCATGGAGTTCAAATGTTGGATGGATCAGCTTCAATTGCGCGGCTACTGGCACATGCGCAAGCGTAAACTATGGCGTAACTGTTGATTCAGGAAATGGTCAGTTCTCGGGCTATGCATGGAGTCCTTCTATTGGATGGATTAGTTTCCGTGGAAGCGACACGACTGGTTGTCCGCAGTCTCCGTGTCAGGCGACGCTAACAAGCGGCGCGGTCTCGGGTTGGGCAAAGGCGCTTGCCGGCACCGTATCTAATGACGATTGGGACGGGTGGATCCACTTGGCTGGTTCCGGCTATGGTCCAACGTTAAGCGGGAGCAACTTCAGCGGATACTCGTGGGGCGATGATGTCATTGGATGGATGAAATGGAGCACTTCTTTCGGGGGGGTAACGCTTGCTTCTAATCCCCCAACTGTTACGTTAAGCGGCGACCCGCTTTCTGTTCCAACAGGCGATACGTCCACGTTAACGTGGAGTTCCACAGATGCAAATACTTGCACAGGGACAGCGGGTAGCGCAGATTGGCTTGGTTCGAAGTCTACTTCTGGATCCGAGGTGGTTGGCCCCGTAAACCAAACAACGACCTACACGATTCAATGCTCCGGCCTTGCAGGCACCGCTTCTGATAGTGAGGTTATCAACGTACTGCCACCCGATTTTTCTTTGACACGCACTAACGATCCAATCATTAACTTCGTCGGCTCGGGGGGCGATACATCTAACCCCACAAGGATTAGAGTGACACCTCTCTACGGTTTCAGCGCCGATGTTGCTCTCTCGGCGTCGCCGAGCTCTCTTCAGGGTCAGAATGTTACCTATACCTTTGGAGACTCGACACTTTCTTCGAATGAATATAATGCTGGTTCGTCACTAACCATTACCATTCCCAACCCTATCTCGGAAGGGATATACACCGTGACCGTGCGGGGTGAAAGTGCCGGAGGACTCGTCCGAACGATCGCTATCCCCTTGGAGGTCAATGTGTTCACGCCGGGATTCGAAGAAATTTAATATCTAATGAGTAGTGAGTAGCCGGTAGTGAGTAGAACACGAACGACGTTGTTCATTGCCGACTACTCGCGACTCACCCAATAACTACTTACTATACTAATTACTACTAACTAATTACTAACCATATGTCCCACGACCTACAAACCACACTAAAAGCTATAATCCTCGCAGTCGTTTTTACTGTCGGCATCTCTTACATTCAAGCCGCTTGGTCAGAGCCAACAGCAACTCCGCCGAACAACAACACTCCTCCGCCGATTAATGAAGGAACGCTCAATCAAGTAAAGCAAGCAGGGCTCTCAGTCAATGCCCTCACTGTTTTTGGCGACTCGTACATCACAGGAAAGGTGGGCGTGGGCGTTATTCCCTCGGGCTCAACACAAAAGATTGAGGCCGCTGGCTACGTCAAAGGCACGGGGCTTTGCATCGGCTCTGACTGTCGCACCTCATGGCCCTCAAGCGGTGTCGGTTCAGAATCCGACCCGACTGTCACCTCATCAGTCAAAGACGGTGTTTCTTGGAGTGAGCTTTCCGGCATCCCCTCTGGATTTTCAGACAATACAGATAACGGCATCACTTCAGAATCCGACCCGACTGTCACCTCATCCGTCAAAGACGGTGTCTCCTGGAGTGAGCTTTCCGGCATTCCTTCTGGTTTTGCCGACAACACAGACAATACGGGCATTTCTTCTGAATCGGATCCTACTGTACCCGGTAGTATAAAAGATGGAATAAGCTGGGGTGAAGTCAGCGGTCGCCCAAGCGGTCTCGATGATGGCGATCAAGTAGGGCTTACGAGAGTTTCGCCTAGTGATTTAGACTTTCGCATTGCGAAATGTACAGACACTCAAAATAGATGCACCCCCTCTTGCCCCTCGGGATATACTAAGGTCTCGAATGACATGGGAATTAGTAGCTATACTCAATGGTCTCGCATTGCAATATGCATGAGGAACTAATCACCCGGGAAGATTCTTGAGAACAACAAAGCAAAAACACACTGGAAACAGTGTGTTTTTCGTCTACTCCTGATTTTGCTTGATTTTTCAGGTAAAACATGATATAATTGATTTAGAACTGCGGTATCGTGCCGCAGAGAGTTGAGGAGGATTCGATGAGAATCAATTCGTTCATTCCGATGTTGATCATCGGACTTCCCATCATCATTGGTCTCGCCGCGTGCGGCACTTCGGCGCCCGTAAGCACCCCGCCGGGTAGACTGGTGCCTGTGGCTTACAACACCGAAGCGCTCGACCGCAAACTTCACCAGGTGGGCGAAGAGGAGTCCATCCAAGCGGGTGTCGTTGTGCCGCTCTTGGAGTTCGACAACCTCCCTGGTGAATGGGGCGAGTCCTGCATGCAAGGCACAAGACGTGTTGCCAAGCAGACCGATTGGTACAATATCGGGGAGATTTGTGCCCCAGAATTCCATGGTGTCTACCAGCTCGGAAACGGAAAGAAGGGGGACGTTTGGATTACGGTAAGGCCGCTCATTGCCACCCGTCCAGTCACTCCCCAAACCGTCAAGAATTTCCAGCTCGGTTTCATCAACGAGATACTACAGGGCCTCAATACCCCCGCTGCAATGGTAAAGGCGCCGTTCGCCGAGGAACTATTAGACTTGGGGCATACCGCTTACTACGCCGCCTTCGATGCAATGTGGGCGACGGGGAACGGCGACTATGTTCGTCGCTTCTACGGTGGGTATTACGTCTTTGTTAACGAGCGTTCGATTGTCGCTTTCACTTTCGAGTACCGAGCGACAAACGAAGGTATCCCGCTCGACTTCCATACGTTTGTTGAGGCGACCCTTGCTGGGCTCCGCTTCATCGACTAACAATCTCCAACGCAAAGCAATGACCGCTCGCCGCTCCCAGACTCGGGGCCGGCGAGCTTTTTTATGCGGTCGATGGATGCATAACACTTCCGTAGCTCCTCCGCCTTCTGGCGGAGGAGCGAAGAAGGGTATTTGATTATCCACATACCTCATTCTCCTTTCACGCCGTTTCTTATATGATAAGGGCATGCATTATATAGGACACGGCGTTGTTTGGCTTTCTGTACTTGCTCTTTTTTTCTTTACACCTCCACAAGTAGAGAAAGATTTGCTCACACCCTCTCTGGCAAGCCCCAGCGCTTCTGTCATACTCGCACAAATAGACGAAGACTGCCCCGATTGTTTTGGTGATACTGGCGGCGGAGGTGGCGGCGCTGGAGATATAGGTGGTGATGTAGTTGATGACGATTGCCCCGACTGCTTCGGCGACACCGGAGGTGGCGGTACCACGGATGGAAATACGGGAGGTGATGGTGGGGGCGCTAATACCACTGGAGGTACGGATGATTGCCCCGATTGTTTTGGTGACACGGGAGGCGGGGATACTGGAGGTGTTGGTGTGGATATTACCGGTGGCACAGACGACACCCGCGGAGGCGGTGGTTTCTTCGGCTTTCTCAACGACATTGCAGATGCTATCGGAAATACGATAACAAATATTGGACAAGGAATCGCAGACGCTTTTGGTGGCGGGCGTAGTTCTGGAGAAGGAGAAGGGAGAGTCGGTGGTGAATTTGGAGGAATCGGAGACGCCCCCACGAGCCCTCTTGAGGTGGCGTGGAACGCGCCACCGGTGGGGCGGGGCACGGAAGGATGTCCTCTTGCCGAGTGTTCCCTTGTTTCGCGATCATTTGTCACTGAAAGTGGCGAGCGCGCGGTAGTATACCAGGGTATAAATCGTGACGGTGAACTTGTCTATATTACACCCGTTACTCCCTCCCAAGGGGGAGACGCACCCGGAGGTCCCGAACCCACCTGTTTTCTCGGAATTTGTCTCCCTTGCCCTGATTGTGATACCACTACCGAGACAGACACTGTGACTGTGACCGAGACTGTGACTGATCCTGAAACGGGTACGGTGACCACGACAGAAACCGTGACCAATACTGAAACGGGCACTGTGACTGTGACCGAGACTGTGACTGATCCTGAAACGGGTACGGTGACCACGACAGAAACCGTGACCAATACTGAAACGGGCACGGTGGTTGTGACCGAGACTGTGACCGGCGGTACAGGGGGGACTAGTGGTGCGGGCGGTACTAGCGGCAGTACAGGAGGCACCGGCACAGACAGTCAAGGAATCTGTATCGGCTCCTTCTGTTTTGGCGGTTCATCCTGTGAATTCCCTCCCGATGGGTGTACATCGGATCCGAATGCCTGTGGTCAGGTAAATCACGGGATAACGAGCTGTGACGGCTCTTGCAACGCACCGACCCCGCCGAACAGCAATTGTCCGAGACCAACCATTTCTTTTGACGCATCCCCCGACTTTGTAGAACGTGGCGCGAGGTGCACGCTCACGTGGAGTGCACAAGATGCATCCTCCTGCACCATAACGGGTGTTGGCGTGAATCATACCGGAGGACCTTCTGGTTCAACTATGACCCAGGGGCTTAATCGCCAAGAAACATATACGATACGGTGTATAAATAATGATCCCGAAGTTTATAAAAGTGCTCAAACGACGTGCCGCCTTAGCCCGGAGTTTGAGGAGATATAGTTTACCGTTACCAACGCACTCAAAAACCAAAAAGCAAAAAGCGCCTTCTCCACAGTTTTAGCAGGGGATGGGCGCTTTTTTGCTATACTTAAAGCATGCTTGTGAGCCAAGACAAACTCAAAGAGTTTCTTGTTGATTCAGATCTGGTAAGTCGCAATGATATAGAGCGTGTTGCAAAAGAAGCAGAGGAGAAGGGCGTGTCTCTTGCGGAGACGCTCGTGTTTGACGGTGTGTTATCGGAAGACGAGGTTCGTCGCGCGCAGGCATATGTCATTGGCATTCCCTACATATCTCTCAAGGGTGAAAAGATACCTTTTGAGACACTTTCGCTCATCCCCGAGCCCATTGCGCGAAGCCACAATGTTGTCGCGCTCAAAAAAACCGAGAGCGCGCTTGAAGTTGCAATGCTCGATACAGATGATCTTGCGGCCATTGATTTTGTTAAGAAAAAGGTTGGATTGAAGATACTCCCGCGACTTACCGACAAGGAATCGATTAAATTCGCCCTTTTGCAATATCAAAAGAGTTTGAAGGCAGAATTTGGGGACATCATTAGAAAGGAAGCGGACACGCTCGGGGGTTTAGAAATAACCCCTGACGCTACTAACGCTGGCGAACTCAAAAAACTCGCTGAAGATATTCCCATTGTCCGTATTGTTGATACATTGATCCACCACGCCATCCTCCAAGATGCTTCCGACGTTCATATCGAACCGCAAGAGAAGCAGGTCTTAATCCGTTACCGCATCGACGGAATTCTCCGTGATGCAATGGAGCTACCAAGGAATGCCGCTTCCGGTATCATCGCCCGCATCAAAGTGCTCGCTGATTTGAAGCTTGATGAAAAACGCTTGCCGCAAGACGGGAGGTTTCGAATTGATAAAGAAGATCAAAAAGTATCGTTCCGTGTTTCTATACTCCCAACATATTATGGTGAGAAAGCCGTAATGCGTCTCCTCAAAGAAGACATCAAGGGTTTTACGTTAGAAGAGCTCGGCTTTCACGGCGAGGGACTCGAGCGTATTCATAAAGCACTTCACAAAACGACCGGCATGATTTTGGCCACTGGGCCGACAGGATCGGGAAAAACGACCACACTCTATACTGCACTTGAAATCTTAAACACCCCCGAGGTTAACATTTCGACCATCGAAGACCCAATCGAATATCAACTGCCGCGTATCAATCAAACACAAGTAAAGCCGGAAATCGGATTCGCGTTCGCAAACGGCCTTCGTTCGCTCGTGCGACAAGACCCGGACATTATCATGGTGGGAGAGATTCGAGACCGAGAAACAGCAGGGCTTGCGATTAACGCCGCATTAACGGGGCACCTTGTCCTTTCAACACTCCACACCAACTCTGCTGCTGGCGCCATTCCGCGCCTCCTCGATATGCAAGTGGAGTCCTTTCTCTTAACCTCAACTCTCGATGTCATTATTGCACAGCGCCTCGTGCGGCAATTGTGTCCCGATAAAGAGAAGTATTTCCTGACAAAGGAAGAAATCAAAAACCTTGCTGAAAAAGCTGACTTAGACAAAGTACTTGCGGTGCTCAAAGAGGAACATGTTGTTCCGGGGGAGGCAGTGTGGGAATCAATCCCCTTTTATCGTCCGAAAGAGACTGCCGAGTGCAAAGATGGCTATCATGGACGTAAAGGAATACACGAGGTCCTCAAGGTTACCCCTTCTATTAAAGACCTTGTTATGCGTGGAGCAACTACGGATGAGATAGAATCTCAAGCACGCAAAGAAGGAATGCTCACCATGATCGAAGACGGTCTTTTTAAGGCCGCCGGCGGGATCACGACCATAGAAGAAGTCCTCAGAGTTATTTCGGAATAGTGCTATGCGGTTCACATACAAAGCACAAACAAAGGAGGGCGAAATTGTCGAAGGCGAGGCTGAAGCCGCCGATCGTTTTGCGCTTGCGCGCTCACTCCACGAAGGTGACAAGACGGTAATTACCGTCGAGCCCGTTCACGATGACGAAGAAGGCATTCTCGCGCGCATTGAGGGTTTCCTGGGGAGCATTCGGCTTCGTGACAAGATTCTTTTTGCGCGCAACCTCTCCTCAATGATTGAGGCTGGGCTACCACTCTCTCGCGCACTCGGTATTTTGAAGCGACAAACACGCAATACCGCGCTCAAAACTATAACAGGTTCTTTGGAGGGGGATATTGCAAAAGGAATGTCGTTTCACAACGCGCTTCAATCGTTCCCAGGTGTCTTTTCTCCGCTTTTTGTTGCCATGGTCAAAGCAGGAGAAGAAAGTGGGAAGTTGTCGCCATCACTTCTCATTGTTTCCGAGCACCTAGAGCGTATGTATATCCTCCAACGGCGTGTGCGCGGCGCCTTGATCTACCCGGCGATCATTGTCATTGCCATGGTCGTTGTGGGTGTTTTAATGCTTACATACGTAGTTCCTTCACTTGCCGCAACATTCAAAGACTTGAATGTTGATTTACCGGCAAGCACCCAAGTTATCATCGTATTGAGCGACCTGTTTTCAGAGATGCCCTTTCTTTTTGCCGGACTCTTCCTCGCTATAGCGTGCGCTCTGTTTCTTGTTTTTCGGTCAGCGGTGGGGCGCGCAAAGGTAGCAGAGCTTGCTATGCGTATCCCAGTTATCGGAGAAATCATTCGAAACATAAACGCGGCTCGGACAGCTCGTACACTCTCATCGCTCCTTGCCTCCGGCGTTAATATGGTCGAGGCAATTAGCATTACAGAGGAAGTACTTCAAAATCGACAGTACAAAGCAGTCATGACTGAGGCGAAGGAGCGCATCCAAAAAGGGGACACGCTGTCAAAGGTCTTCATTGAACACGAGAATGTGTACCCCATTCTCGTCGCGGAGATGACGGCAGTCGGAGAGGAAACAGGTGAGCTCTCCCCCATGCTCCTTAAGGTTGCTACATTTTATGAAGATGAAGTAGAGCAGGCAACGAAAAATCTCTCTACGATTATTGAACCGGTTTTGATGGTGGTTATCGGTGTTGTCGTCGGCTTCTTTGCTTTTTCGATGATAACACCCCTGTACTCTGTTTTGGGCGGCATTTAAAGATGAAAGATTATGAGAGGCATTACGTTACTCGAAATACTTATTGCTTTGAGCATCTTCGCCCTGCTGGGTACTTTTGGCGTCACAACCCTCTCACTTTTTAAGAAAACGATTGATCTCGGCAATGCGGCGGATATGACGATCGTGATACTGGAAGACGCGCGATCACGTACCCGCTTCTCGGAAGATCGCTCCCAATACGGGGTTCATTTTGCGACAGGCACAGTAACGCTCTTTCACGGGGCAACATTCATCGAGGGCGCTCTTGAGAACGAAAGCACAATCTTACCGCAGACAGTCGAAATTTCGAATATCACATTTTCTGGAGGTGGTTCAGATGTACTTTTCAAGGTACTGACCGGAGAAGCTAATAAAACGGGTACAGTCACTTTGCGACTCAAAAGTGATGTCTCGAAGACTCGTGTCGTTGAGATACAACAATCCGGTGCTGTGAGTGGTGATTAATTTTAGATTTTGAAAATGAACCTATCACCTAAAACCATACACCCAAAACCTATAACCTGTAACCTGTCATCAGGTTTCGGTCTTCTTGAAATTGTCATCTCGTCAGCCATTATTTCCGCTTCGCTTATCGCGCTTGTTACAGCAACCCAACTTTCTTACAAGGCGGTGGAACGAGCACTACAAAGAACACAGGCAGAATTTCTTGCGGAAGAGGGTTTCGAAGCAATACGCACATTGCGCGATGCGGGTTGGTCCGCCGCCATTGCTCCGCTTATAAATGGGACATCCTATTATCCCATCTTTGCCACCTCGACGTCAGTATGGTCGCTTTCACCGTCTGACCCAGGTTTAAAGCTTGGCCTTTTCACTCGCACCGTTGTTTTTACAGCAGTCTGCAGGAAGGATGCTGATGACGACATTGTGGATTGTGACTCTGCAACCCCACATTACACAGATCAGGGCACCAGAGAAGTTGTCTCCCGTGTCGAGTGGGGTGATAACGAAGAAGTTGAGTTTCGGGGATACATCACAGATTTGCTTGATAATTAATGCGAAGAGAGAACGTTGTTTCATGCAAGGGATAACCACACACCAAAGCAATAGAGGAGTTTCATTGATTGAAGCGGTCATCTACGTTGCCATTTTTGCAATGGTGTTTGCAATTGTCGTAAATACGGTGGTAGTGCTTTCCGATTTGCACGGAAAGACTAAAGCAAAAAAAGAAGTGCTCACAGAAACCCGCCTTGGTATAGAGCGTATGTTGCAAGAGATACGTTTTGCCCAGAGTATTGATGTCGCAGCGAGCTCGTTTGGGGTCGACCCAGGTACATTAAAAGTGAACACCACCATAGCATCAGATGATGATACCCCGGTCACTCGTACGTTTTTCCTTCAAAATGGGTCACTTGTCATACGAGAGGGTCCATCAACCGATATTCCACTCACGTCGGGCATCACGATTTCGCGCCTCGTATTTTACAACAGTACACAGGCAACAACGTCGGCGGTTCATTTCGAAGTGACAGCAGAAGTAGGTTCAGGTGTGCGCAGAGCAGAACGCGCATTTGAAGGTGGTGCCGTGCTTCGAAGAAGTTATTAGTGCGATTTATGATTTCAGATTTAAGATTTCAGATTTCAAAAAGAAGGTCTGGGGGGCAAGCCCTTCGACAGAACTCAGGGCAGGCGGCACTGATAGGTGTTTTTCTCTTCGTGGGAGTTACGTTCTCTGTCGCTTTTGGAGCCTCGACTATTGCCCTGAAAGAAACTGAAATGGTCCGCGACAACGCGATAACAAAACAAGGCTATTATGTCTCTGAGTCTGCGCAAGAAGACATTGTCTACCGCCTAAGCGCGGGTATGGATGTGAACAGCGAAGAGGTACTAAGTGTTGGTGATTTTTATGCAACAAGCACAATTGTTGATGAAGATAGCAGTAAAAAGACCACCACGAGCGCGTATGTCGGCGAAAGCTTGCGAAAGACGGAGACGACCATTTCGGTCGCGGAAGGGGTGGCGTTCTTCTATGGCGTTCACATCGGCGCAGGAGGTCTCATCATGGAAAACACTTCTTCCATAATTGGGAACGCTTTCTCTAACGGTCCGGTGACGGGTAGCGGGAATCTGATTAAGGGAGATGTTGTTTCTACGGGGGCAAGCGGTTTGATTGACGATATTCACGCGACCTCAACAGCATACGCAAACACAATCCGTGATTCCTATATCGAAAAAGATGCGTATTACCAAACGCTCCAGAATACAACAGTCATCGGCACGAAATATCCAGGAAGCTCTGATCTGTCTGCTGTTCCCCTTCCAATTTCTGACGAACTTGTGGCGGAGTGGGAGGCAGCCGCCGCGGCCGGGGGCACACTTACTTGCAATGATGGCGATAAACATGAGATTGATGAAGACGCGACCCTTGGTCCGATAAAAATCCCGTGCGATTTGAATATTAAAGGTTCCCCAACAGTGACGTTAAACGGTCCCATCTGGGTAATGGGCAATATTGAGATACAAAACTCATCAAATCTTGTCACCAATGCATCGCTTGGCAGCAATGATGTACCAATCGTTGCAGACAATCCCGCAAACCAAATCACGGAAAGCAAGATCAACATCAAAAACTCCGCTACGTTCGCGGGCGGGGCGTTGGGGTCGTACATTCTCCTCCTCTCACAAAACAAAAGCGCAGAGCAAGGAGGAGGCGAAACCGCGATTGAGTTTCAGAACACTGCTTCAGGCGTGGGGGCGCTACTTCTCTATGCCGGGCATGGAGAAATCTTGATACAGAACAACTCAAAATTGCGGGAAGTTTCTGCTTATCGCCTGCACCTTAAGAACTCGGCACAGGTGGAATATGAAGCGGGCGTTCAAAATTCAGTCTTTGAAAGTGGTCCAGGCGGTTCTTATGATATTATTGATTGGAAAGAAATAAAGTAGTCACTAACAGCCAATCTCTAGCGGCATGCATATGCGGAAACTCATCGTAGCCAACTGGAAAATGAACCCTGTCTCTGTCGCCGAAGCAACGAAACTCTTCCTCGGTATTCAGAAGACGACGAAGGCGTTGAGGCGGACCCAAACGGTAGTATGCCCACCGTTTCTCTTTTTGGAAGCGCTTTCAAAGAGGAGGAAGACCGTACAATGCGCTCTTGGGGCGCAGGATAGTTTTTGGAAAGATGAGGGGGGCTATACGGGTGAAATTTCCCTCCAGCAACTTGAGCGAGTGGATGTGGAATATGTCATTGTGGGTCATTCTGAACGCCGCGCTCTCGGTGAAACCGATGCCGTTGTGAACAAGAAAGTAAAAGCGTGCCTCGCGCGGAGTTTTGTCCCCGTTCTCTGTATTGGCGAAAGCGAGCGCGATGCAGACGGAGCATACCTCTCCTTTATAAAAGAAGAGATGGAGAAATCAATAGCGGGTATTTCCGCAGAAAAACTTTCCAGGATAGTCATTGCGTACGAGCCTATCTGGGCCGTCGGCGCCTCGGCGAAACGGCCCGATACGCCAAATGAATTTTTTGAGATGGCTGTTTTTATTCGGAAAACACTCGTGGGTATTTTGGGGAGAAAACACAGAAACATGATCATGGGGATTCCCATTCTCTATGGTGGCTCCGTCAATGAAGACAACGCGGAAGGATTTTTAAAGGATGGGAATGCCGCGGGGCTTTTGGTTGGTAGGGCAAGTTTGGATGCAAAGAGGTTCTCTGTTATTTTGCGAGTTTCTGATAAAGTAAAAGTTAACAAGTAAGTATGGTGCCCTCACTCAAAGACGCAAAAGACCTTAAGGGCAAGCGCGTTCTTCTGCGCGCTGATTTTAATTTACCCATTATAGATGGTGAAGTTCGAGATGACTTTCGTTTAAAAAAAGCTCTCCCAACAATAGAGTTTTTGATTGAGCGTGGGGCAGAGGTCATTATTCTTTCCCATCACTCCGACTCTTCACAAACACTACACCCTGTCGCACGGCGCTTGAATAAAGAGTTCCCCACGTATTTTGTAGATGACATCTATAACAAAGCAGAGTTTACAAAAGCACACGACATCGACGGAAGAGGGAAGAAGCATGTCATTTTTTGCGAAAACCTCCGGAAGTGGCCAGGTGAGAAGGGGAACGATGCTACGTTTGCTAAACACCTCGCCGCGCTCGGCGATGTGTATGTGAATGATGCATTTTCCGCATCACACAGAAAGCACGCTTCCGTTGTCATTCTCCCGACATTGTTGCCTTCGTATGCCGGGATGCTCTTTGGGGCGGAAGTAGAGGCGCTTTCGCGCGCCTTTACACCAGAGCACCCCTTCCTTTTTATCCTTGGGGGTGCCAAGACCGCAACAAAACTTCCCCTCGCGGTTAAATTCCTCCCGCTTGCAGACACTGTTTTTATCGGCGGTGCCCTCGCAAATACTTTTTTCAAGAAAATGGGTCATGAGATCGGCCGTTCCGTGTGCGAGGAAATGGATAAAGAAGTTTCCCTACTTCTCAAAAGTGAAAAACTCGCATTGCCAACAGATGTTCTCGTCAATAACGAGGACGGCGTCTTTACCAAGAAGCCTAATGAGGTGCTTCCGGGAGACAAGATATTGGACGCAGGACCCGAAACAGTAAACTCTTTGAAAAAGGGTATACGCAAAGCGGTGTTCGTACTCTGGAACGGGCCACTCGGCGCGTATGAGGAGGAGGGGTTTGCGCACACTACCGAAACGCTCATACAGACGCTTGCAGACAGCGACGCCTATTCAGTCGTTGGTGGCGGCGACACGGTCGCTGTCATATCGAGGATGGGGCTGGAAAACAAATTTGGTTTTCTCTCCACTGCAGGGGGTGCCATGTTGGACTTTCTTGCCCATCGGACATTGCCGGGGATAGAGGCGCTGAAAGAACAACGTCTGTAGACCACTTTTGACAGTCGAATGATTGCGTACTACTCTGCTTTTAGAATACGCATAAGGGTATAGACATGCAGGGTGAACGTTTCCCCAATCGTTTCTCAATCTTCATGGCATTGTTTGTTTCCCTCTTCTTCCTGTCTCTGTGGAGGGTTGCGTTCCCGGAAGTACTCATAACAGAAAATGGCTTCCGTATTACGAAAGCTGTCACACCGTACGTCTTGTGGACCGAAGTAAACTATCACTTTGACAGGGTCCATGGAAAAGAGACAATCACAAGACACGGTTTCGGTCCGAGCTTTTACATAGCATATGATTATATGTGCGCATGCGTGACCAGCTTCACTGATAATCGGAGCGAACGCAAGGTGCGTTATAACACGCATGCGCGTGTGTACATGCTAGACGATGGCATCGCCGAAAGAGAAGTGCCCTTCGAGGTTGTCAAAGATGATTTTGCAAGAGCTGCGCTTCTTCACGCAAGATACTCGACCAAGTATTGGCCTAAAGAGTATGCACTTTAGGATAGATAAAAAACTCGCGGGTCCGCGAGTTTTTATTATTCCCGCAGAATACCGCGAGCGTAAGAGCGCGGATGAATGCGGGAATACAGGAAGGGGCCGGGAAACCAGGTATTGGTTTCCTGTGGAGGAGTTAAGCGATGCGTGGAGTGCACGCATCGCGCTTCTAGAACCGTGGGTTCTAGAAATGAAGATACCACGCCTGTAAAGGCGTGGAGATTCATGTGCCGTGTCTACGCAGAAAGATTTCTTCGTATTTTTTCTGCGTTTCCCGCGAAATCTTTTTTCTCCCCCTTGGCTTCGTATGGAGCCGGGAAAAGCCAGACGTGCGCGTGCGGCACCTCTTCGCCCATCACCTTCATCCACACCGCATCAGTCCCGAACGTCCCTTGGAGCGCTCGCGCAATCTTTCGTACGAGCGCGAAATAGTCGGAGAAGTTGGGAACCTCCCACACCCACCGCGCATGTTTTTTGGGGATCACTTGCACATGCCCGGGTGATTGCGGGTTAATATCTACGAATGTTATGAAATCCGCGTCCTCATAAACAATTTCCGCGGGAATCTCTTTGTTTGCAATTTTACAGAAAATACAATTTTCCATGCGTTAAGTATCTCGTATTGTGTCCCTTCCAGCAAGTCCGCGTTTGAGGCAATTAAAAACCACTCTGATTGAGTGGTATGACGTAAATGTTGTTAGCCAACCTTCGAGGCTCGACGATCTTCGCGCCAAATAATCTTCATGCTCGCAGTAGAACCGATGCGATTTGCTCCCGCCTCTATCATTGCAAGAGCATCACCGTACGTTTTAATACCACCGGATGCTTTGACGCCGAAATCTTTTCCAACAACCCCTCGTATGAGACGGACATCTGGAACGGTCGCGCCTCCTGTAGAAAACCCAGTCGATGTTTTCACAAAGTCAGCCCCGGCCCTTTGAACAATCTCACACGCAAGTATTTTCTCCTCTCTGGTGAGAAGGCATGTTTCAATAATTACCTTGAGAATCACTTTCTTCGGGGCATCTTTACTGCGGGAGGTTTCTCGGTAACTCTTGTCAATGCTCTTTCTTACTTCCCGTATTTCTTCTTCAACAATGGCCATGTCACCGTTTTTCAAGGCACCGATGTTTATGACCATGTCAATTTCCTGCGCTCCGGCTCGAACGGCGAGAGCCGCCTCAAGCGCTTTCGCTTCTTTTCCGCCCATCCCAAAGGGGAAGCCGACTACCGCGCATACTTTTGTGCTGTCGCCACTCAAGAGGCGTGCACAGAGTGGCACCCAGTAGGGGTACACACAGACGGCGGCAAAGCCAAGGCCAAAGCCAAGCCCGCGACTCTCCATGCACAGAGCACTAATGTGCTGTTCTTTGGCGCTCGACTTAAGGAGTGTGTGGTCGATGTAGCGAGCAATATTCGACATTTGTATCACGCGTGTACCGTATCTAAGGGGAAAGTAGCAGGATTTTTGGGGAAATACAACATGGGGTTGACTTATTTATTAGATAGGTGTAGTATTGAAACTAAGAAAAGCTTGCCCCCAGGGGCAGTTTTTTAAAGGGTTAATGGTATACTATAGAGAAGTTTTTATGGCAAAAATCATCAATTATCTCAAAGAAACAAAAATGGAGATGCGACACGTGTCCTGGCCAACCAAGAAACAGGTCACCTATTTCACGATCCTCATTATCGTGATTTCTCTCCTAACCGCAGCCTTTCTCGGTCTTTTTGACGTCGCACTGACGTGGCTTTTGGAAACCCTTGTTCTCTAATGGCTAAATTTTAGTAGTTACATACTTATGAGTAGACAGCAGCCAACACAAGAGAGGAGCTGGTACGCGATTCACACGTATTCTGGGTATGAAGACGCGGTTGCCAGGAACTTAAAACAGCGTATTGAATCCCTCGGTATGGAGGACAAGATTTTTAACGTGGTTGTTCCAAAGGAAAAGAAAATCAAGATTAAGGGCGGTAAGCGTATCGAAGAAGAAGAGAAGATTTATCCTGGCTATGTTTTGGTAGACATGGTCGTCACTGACGATTCGTGGTACGTTGTCCGTAATACCCCGCGCGTTACCGGATTTGTGGGCACGGGTGTTTACCCGGTGCCGCTTCGTAAGGACGAAGTTGACTTCTTCTTTAAGCAAATGCAAACTGATGTAACAAAGCACGCCATTGATCTTGGAGTGGGCGAGCCAGTAGTTATTATTGATGGGCCGTTTAAAGAACAAGAAGGAAAGGTAAGTGAGGTAGATGAAGAGCGCGGGAAGGTGAAGGTGCTTGTGCCCATTTTTGGTCGCGAGACCCCCGTCGAGCTCGACTTCCTTCAAGTAAAGAAAATATAGTGAATAATATATGGCAAAACTTACACGTAAACTAAAATTGCAACTTCCCGCTGGCGCGGCAACTCCTGCTCCGCCTGTTGGTACTGCTCTAGGACCCGCCGGTGTCAACATCGGCGAGTTCGTTACTCGCTTCAATCAAGCAACGCAGAACAAGAGGGGAAGCATCATTCCTGTTGAGATTTCAGTATATGAAGACCGGAGCTTTGATTTTATCTTGAAGACTTCACCCGCTTCCGACCTTTTGAAAAAGGCCGCTGGCGTAGAAAAAGGTTCAGGTAAAAACATTCTTGCGAAAGCCGGTAAGGTAACTAAGGCACAGGTACGCGCTATCGCTGAAGAGAAAATGCCGGACTTGAATGCAAACGACCTTGAACAAGCTGAGAAGATAATTGCAGGTACGGCTCGTTCGATGGGAATTGACGTCACGCTATAACTTTTAAAACACACCCTCCGCCTAAGGCGGAGGGTGTGTTTTAATATCAGCGCGTTGTTTTTAGTGTAAGAATATAGTACCTTTGCCGTAGAAATGACGCCAGAGATCCTCATGGATGCGCGATCAGAGGCTCGCTCGCTCAAACTTGCTGACTTCGATCTCTATCCGAAACGTGGCTTTCTTGGAGAAGCAGATCCGCTAGAATTTTTTCAGGAAGATATCCGCGGGGCACATTGGCCATGGGTGCGAGAAGTCCAAGATGTTGCCAACGTTCTCCCCAAATTGTTAATAACGGACAAGGCGCGCAGATATATCACTGACCATATGGGAAGCATGTGGTCACCGCGGGATGGTGAGAGGATTATTGCGCTTTCGAGTTCAGCGCAACATTGTCTCATGCGTACGGTCTCGTTTGTTGGGAACGCTTTTGTGCACGGTAGCATCACTGATATGTGGAGCGGAAAGGCAGAAGCACACATTCCAGAATGGCTCGCCGTGCCATGGTGCCTCCTCGCAGATCAGTTGGGAACAACGCCAACGCTCTCGTACGCATGGTACGCGCTTCATAACTGGCGGCTTGCTGATCCAACGCAACCGATCTCTCTCGAAAACGTAATGCTCATCAACAATTTTTTTGGCGGGCTTGATGAAGAGGGATTTGTGAAAATCCATGTCGTCGTTGAGGCGGCGTGGGCGCATCTTCCCGATGCTACACAGAGAGCACTCAAGGCTGTCTCCGATGATAATCCGAGAGAACTCGAAGACGCGCTTCTTGTTGTGCGGGACGGGCAAAAAGCCGCCGTCGAAACTATGGGCAAGATGTGGCGGTGGTGTTCACCCAAGGTGTATTACGACCGCGTTCGTCTGCATATTGCCGGGTGGCACAATAACCCCGCGCTTCCCAATGGTGTCATGTATGAGGGTGTAGAAAAATTTGGAGGGAAGCCACAGCAGTTTGGTGGGGAGACTGGAGCGCAAAGCTCGGGCATCCCCCTTCAGTACGCTCTGCTTGATGTTCGCCATGAAGATGACATATTTCTCAAATATTTGCTTGGCATGCGCGCGCACATGCCAAGGGGGCATCGGGCATTCATTGAAAAGGTAGAAGCATTGAGTCGGAATGGTCTTTCTATCCGTGAGTATGTCGATGCTCACCGGATCTCGAATCACTCGCTTCTTAGGGTTTATAGACAATGCCTCGCTGCACTTCTCGAGTTTCTCAACGTTCACTATCGATTTGTCGAGGAGTACATTGCGAAGCAAGAACAGACGCTTCCTTTCAATACAACTAAGTATGGTACCGGTGGCACTCACGCCCTACCCTACTTGAAGAAGCATATCGATCGCATCGAAGCACTGGTAGAGGAAGTATAAAGCAGTAACCCACGGCATAGCCGTGGGTTTTTATTACAAAACGCCCCTTGAGTAAAAGCAACTTCTCTCATCGCTTCTCCACGATACAATGCCATAAGACTTTGACAGAGGAAATGCTATGTCGCTCAAGAACATTTTGACAAAAGATGCGTGTCTTGAAGATCGCTACATTACCGATTATGGAGAGCTCGCGAAAGTCGTTGCCGACCTCAAAAGAATGGGATTTCGCATCGTGTTGGCTTCGGGTAGCTGGGACCTCTTCCACGAGGGACACGCTGAATATCTGGCATTAGCCAAGCAGCGCGGGGATATCCTTGTCGTGGGTGTTGATAGCGATGAGAAAATCCGTAGACGCAAGGGTCCGCGTCGTCCCATTGTTGGAGAAGAAGAACGGATTCGTATTCTTTCTCACGTACGCCACGTTGATATTATTGTGCTCAAGAACTCGGATCATCCGAAACATCATCTGTTAAAGACCGTAAGGCCAGACGTACTCATCATTTCAGAATCGACAGGGCATGAAGAGGGTGATATTGAAAGCGCGAAGGCACACTGCGGTGAGGTATTTTTGGTTCCCCCGCAGTCGACGACCTCAACGACTGCTAAGGTGCGCCTGCTTCATGTCATGGGTCAAGAAGACTTGGTTAGCCGCGTGGAACCTGCCCTCGAAGCTCTTCTCCGAACAAAACTGGTTGAAAATGCTCCAGCACTCGCGCAACTCCTTGCTCCGGATGTCGTAGGGTTGTTGCGGCAAGGAGTTATCGGCGAGAGGGAGAAAAAGTAATGCGAAAGGTAATCATCGCCTACGTTCCCGTACTTCACAGCGGCTATATCAAGCTGTTTAGGGCAGAGGGCGCCGAGGATCTCTATATTATCGGCGAAAAGCTTCTTAAGGAACTTTCGGATTTCGATTATCTTGTTAGGAAAGACAAATTGCGCGCGCTTGAGACCTACGAGGTCTGCCTTGCGGTGACACCGCTCTGTTTGTTTGAGAATGTCTACGTCCTTGAAGATGTTAATGAGCTTAAGAAAGCAGGCGATCTTCTTATCGTCATGCCAGATGAGGACATTTCTCGAGCGATTGCGAACACCTATTTTCCTGATCGACAGGTAGAGTTCCGTCCGATTTTCCTCCGATGGCATCGAGACAATGTTGCCGAGAAGCAAAGTGTTGCAGTGCATCGCGCGCTTCCCGTCACCACATTTGATGAAGAGATTATGCGGCGCGCCTTCAAAGAAGGGGAAAGAAGTTTCGATTGGTGGCGGCAGATTGGCGGCATTATCGTGAAAGACGGAGAAGTTGTTCTTGTTGCTCACAATGCTCATGTTCCTGAAGAGCAGATGCCAAACATTGTGGGCGATCCTCGAAGCATCTTTAAGCGAGGCATTAACCTCGACCTTTCCACGGCCGATCACGCAGAAGCTGTTTTGATCGGAGAGGCAGCGCGTCGCGGTATTCCGCTTGAAGGAGCGTGGTTGTATTCAACCGATTTTCCTTGCCCGCCATGTGCGAAGCTCATCGCTCGTTCGGGTATTAAGCGCTGCTACTTTAGTAACGGATACGCTGTGCTTGATGGTGAAGCTGTATTGAAAGCGAGTGGCACCGAGCTCATTCATATTTCTGTCTAATTAAAACCCCGAGTTAATCGGGGTTTTTCTATGCTTCGTAATATCCAGCTGCTACTTTGATCTTTTGCGCGCCCTCTGTTCTCGGCGCTCCGACAATAAGGTGCGCGTGAAGGTGCATTACGGTGGCGCATGTGTGGCTTGTATCGCCGAAACGAAAGACAAGTGTGGCGCCCGGTATTCCAAATGTCGCCGTAATCCAATTCACGTGCTCCATAAGTTCGACAAACGCTTGCGGTCTCATTTCGGCAAGCGTCGTTATATGTTCCTTATGGATAAAGAGAAAATGCAGTTTTGTTCCCCAGTAGGGATAGTCGTTTTTGGTGACAAACCAGTGTTCACCTTCGCGAATAATCGGTTCACGATGGTATTTCCGTAGGTTGTCTTCTCCGCAGAAAGGACATACGCCATCCTTTTTTACTTGCGCATAGACATCCTCTTGTCCCTGGCGCAATTGTGTCATGTCTACGAATGTCTCGGACGCCGTGTCTGCTGTCTTTGTCGGCGACTTCCGCTCGTAGAGAATCAATGTCGCCTTATGCTCGTTTTTCTCATATCGGTTCGAAAATTCAGCACGATACGCAACACTCCATTCGGATAATTCGAGCTCCGGGAAGAACGCATCTCCCTCGGGTTTCGCATGGACTAGGGTGTAGTATACGCGCGTTACGTACGGCAGGAGGAGCTTGTATATCTCTCCACCGCCGATAACAAACACCTCTTTCGCCACATCCTTGATAAGGACAAAGAGTTCATCAAGTGAGTGCACGACCGTACATCCAGGAGCAGTAAATGTCTTTTCCCGCGCGAGTACAATATTTGTTCTCTTGGGAAGTGGTTTTCCCAACTTCGCAACAATTGATTCGTATGTCTTTCGCCCCATGACAACAGTGTGGCCCATCGTGAGCTTCCGGAAGTGCGCGAGATCATCTGGAATGTCCCACGGGATTTTTCCTTTATTACCGATACAGCGATTTTCTGCTGCAGCAACGACGATCGAGAATCTCTTCATTTTTCCTCCTTAGACTGGCGTGTCAATTTTGTGCGGCGGAAGTTGCGGGTGGTAATCTTCCACCTTGAAATGCTCGCCACGGAAATCAAAGAAGTTCTTTACGCCGGGGTCGGCCGTTACCGTTGGAAACCGCTCGGCTTGTGTTGCCCCAAGGAACCCCTCTACATCCCTGATTTGTCTGCGGTAGATGTGGGCGTCTTTGATGATGTACACAACCTTGTCGATGCTATAGCCAGTTTCTGCCGACAACATGAGCGGAAGAATAATACCGTGTTGGAAGAGATTGAAAGCAAGCCCCACGGGCGCGTCACAACTCCATTGCGTGTGAATATACGTACCGCGACCTGTTTTGGTATCGATGCGGATCATCATGTCGCCATGACACGGCACCACCACCACCTTCTGTTGTCTGCCAGTGAGTCGGTAGCAGTATTGCGGGACCCACGGAATTGCCTGGTGGGTACGCAATTCAGGCCGCTCTTTGATTTGCTGAAGCATTGCCTTAATCTGGTCAAAAGAAGTTCCGTCGCTCATTGGGAAACTGCGATATGCAGGTCCGTATGACCCAGGCCCCAAATCACCAGGGGGAAGGCCGCGCTTTGCGCACTTCTCGGGAGTTACCCACGGTGCCCACCAGGGGCAGCCGAACGCCTTTAGTTCCTCATGGGTCCGCGCGCCGTGCATGAAGGCAATGATTTCCCCAGTACCCATTGAGAAGCCCGAACGTCCGGTCTTCGGGTTGGGTGTAACGATATCCCGTTCTGTGACAAGGGGTGCTCCGTTCGAGAGATCAAATTCCATGACGTGGCCAAAGATCGTAAGGCGTTCCTCATCCATTCCTGACGGCATCCATTTGCCATCCCGCAGAATTCGATACAGTAGAGTGCGGTATTGCGCATCAGGCGTACGTTTGTCAAAAGGAAGCATATCAATCATTCTTCGCTCCACTTCGCAGGTCTTCCCACAGCGTATGTTTTTTTGGAATAAGGTCAAGTGCCATGTTTTCGTCTGTCGCGGGAGTTGATGGTATGATGGTACTATCTGACGTATTCATGATTCAGAATAAACTCAAAAACTTGATCAAGGGGGTGATAACAGAACTCGGCATAGAGGCCGAGGATATTCACCTCGAGCATCCGGCAGAGCTTGCGCACGGAGATTACTCAACCAATGTCGCAATGGCAGCGGCGAAGATGGCAAAGGTAAACCCAAAAGCATTGGCAGAAAAAATTGCCGCAAAATTGAATGAGAAAAAAGATGAGGATATCGCAAAAATAGAAGTTGCGGGCCCCGGGTTCATCAACCTCCATCTTTCTTCGTCCTTTTTCGGAAAAAGCATGGGAGAAGCTGTCTCAGAAGGAGACAGTTGGGGGAGAAACAAGGCATATGAGGGGAAGAAGGTCATGGTGGAATACACTGACCCGAATCCGTTTAAGGAGTTTCATATCGGGCACCTCATGTCGAACGCAATCGGCGAGTCCATCGCGCAGCTTATTGAGTTCGGTGGCGCGAAGGTGAAGCGGGCAAACTGGCAGGGTGATGTTGGTCCCCATGTTGCGAAAGCTCTTTGGGGTAAAATGCAAAAGCCAGGATTGGGTTGGGGAGAGGCGTATGCGTATGGCGCAGGCGAGTACGATGCGCACAAAGAAGAGATAGATACGATAAACCAAAAGGTGTACGCCAAAAGCGATAGCGCGATAAATGCTTTGTATGATGAAGGCCGCGCAGAATCACTTAAGCGTTTTGAGGAACTATACAAAACACTCGGCACGACATTTGACCACTACTTTTTTGAAGGGAAGGAGGGGCTCTTGGGCAAACCAATAGTCGAGGAGTTTTTGAAAAAAGGTGTCTTTGAAGAAAGTGATGGTGCCGTTGTTTTCAAGGGAGAGAAGTACAATCTTCACACGCGTGTCTTCCTCACGTCGCGTGGTTTGCCCACCTACGAGGCAAAAGAGCTTGGCCTCAACAAGACAAAGTTTGAAGTGGAACCCGATTTAGACGCTTCAATCATAGTGACTGCAAACGAGCAAACTGATTACTTTAGGGTTGTGCTCAAAGTCATGGAGCTTATTTTCCCGGAGATTGCCTCCAAGACGACGCATATTGCCCACGGCGTGATGAAATTCGCCTCCGGAAAAATGTCCTCGCGTAAAGGGAATGTTGTTACCGGCGAATCGCTTCTCTTGGGACTAGAAAAACTCGCGGAACAGAAAATTAATGAAGGCGGGCGTACGGGAGATACCGCTGAGAATCTTGCAGAGGTAGTAGCCGTGGGCGCCATTAAATACTCGATTCTCAAACAAAATACAGGACGCGACATTGTGTTTGATCCAGAACAGTCGCTTTCTTTTGAAGGAGATTCTGGCCCCTATCTTCAATACACACATGCGCGGGCGCGCTCCATTTTACGCAAGGCAGAGGAACGCGGCATAGAGCCGCGCGCAGAGGAGAGAGCGGTTGGCGATGTAGAAAGAATGCTTTATCGCTTCCCTGAAGTTGTAGCGCGTGCATCCAAGGAATACGAGCCACACTATGTAACGACGTACCTTACAGAACTTGCTGGTGCGTTTAATACATTCTACGCGAAGGAGCGTATTTTAGATGCGGGAGAAGACGCGCCATACCGCGTGTTGCTCACCGAGGCAGTGGCGGTCACGCTTAAAAATGGCCTCCACCTTTTGGGCATCAAAGCCCCAGAGGTCATGTAAAGGATCGGACATATCTTGAAAAAATATTGCAACGGTAGGCCTAAAACAAGGCCTTTTTGTGTAATGTCTAAAAATTGGTACTATTTGACTATGTCTGACGAGCAAAATTCTCAAAAAAAGAGCGTAGCCGATCTTGAAAGGGAAATACTTCGCTTTTGGCGGGATAATAAGATTTTTGAGAAATCTCTTGCCAAGAAATCCCCCAAGGGTGAGTATACTTTTTACGATGGCCCTCCGTTCGCGAATGGGCTTCCCCACTATGGGCACATTCTCGCCGGTGTCCTGAAAGATGCAATACCGCGTTTTCAGACGATGCGTGGATACCACGTTGCCCGTCGCTGGGGATGGGACTGCCACGGCCTTCCTGTTGAATACGAGATTGAAAAAGAGCTCGGATTAAAAACAAAGCGCGAGATTGAGGAGTATGGTATCCAGAACTTCAACAAGAAAGCGCGCGAAGCAATCATGCGTTATGCGGATGACTGGCGGCAGATCATCCCTAAAACAGGACGCTGGGTGGATATGGATCGCGACTACCGTACGATGGATTCTTCCTATACCGAATCCGTATGGTGGATATTTAAGTCACTGTACGACAAGGGTCTCGTATATGAGGGGTTCAAGCCGATGCATTTGTGTCCCCGCTGTGAGACAACACTCTCAAACTTCGAGGTGAGTCAGGGGTACAAAGACATCACCGACATTACCGTCACAGTGCGATTACCGCTCAGTAAGGAGAAAAACACTTCTCTTCTGGTGTGGACGACTACTCCTTGGACACTCCCCGGAAACATGGCGGCTGCTGTAAACCCAAGCGTCGTCTATGCTAAATATCGTCTCTCTGATCCAGTTGAAGAGTTTGTCATTATTGCCAAAGATCGAGGGGAGGAAATCCTCAAGGATAAAAAGTATGAGATTGTTGAAGAGTTTATGGGGAATACGCTTGTTGGTCGTGCCTATGAGCCGCCATTTTCGTACTACAAAGACGCGCCGCTTAAACACAAGGGAAATGCTTGGAAGGTATATGGAGCGGATTTTGTAACGACGACTGACGGCACAGGCATTGTGCATATAGCGCCAGCGTTCGGAGAAGACGACCTCAACCTCGCAAAAGAAAACGACATACCGGTTGTGCACCACGTTGGTACCGATGGCAAGTTTAAGAAAGAAGTTGCAGATTTTGTAGGTGAAAGCGTGAAGCCCGCCAATGATTTGCAAGCCACCGATGTACTCATCCTTAAAAACCTATCTTCTCGAGGACTCCTTTTTGCAAAAGAGAAGATACAACACCCATACCCACATTGTTGGCGGTGCGATACTCCACTTTTGAACTACGCGGCAAGCTCATGGTTTGTGCAAGTCACTGCGATCAAAGACGCATTGGTGAGCGCAAATAAAAAAATATCGTGGGTTCCATCCGACATACGCGATGGGAGATTTGGTAAATGGCTTCTGGGCGCGCGCGATTGGGCAGTCTCGCGCTCACGTTTTTGGGGAGCGCCAATTCCCGCATGGCGGTGCCAAAAATGTGAACGTGTAGAGATTATCGGATCACTCTCCGAACTTCAGGAAAGAAGCGCTGATTCAGGCAACACATTCTTTTTAATGCGGCACGGCGAGGCGCGTAGTAATAAGGAGGGGTTTGTGAGTGCCTCAGTGAGTGCGCGCAACAACCTTACAGAAAAAGGGAAAAGGGAGGTTGATAAAGCCGCGAAATTTTTGCGGCGGCAATCGATCGATCTCATCATCGCTTCTCCGCTCGAGCGCACAAAAGAAACAGCGTTTCGGACGGCGAAAAACCTCGGATTAAAGAAAGACAAAGTCATTTTCTCGGACCTCATCCGCGAAACGGGCGTTGGCGTTTTTGAAGGTAAGCCGATTTCAGAATGGCAATCCCAGTTCTCTTCTTTGGAAGACAAATTCAAAATACGTCCCCAGGGAGGTGAGCATATCAATGATATAAAGAGCCGAATTATCCCGTTCCTATATGAAACGGATCGCAAGTACACGAAAAAGAATATTCTCATTGTTTCGCATGCTGATCCGCTTTGGGCTCTTTACATGGGGGCGCTTGGATATACGGAAAAGCAGGCAATTGAGGTTCATGGTAGGAAAAAGGATTTTATAAAAACAGCAGAAGTAAAAAAACTTGATTTTGCTCCGTTACCACACGATGAAGCATACACGCTCGATCTCCATCGCCCCTACATCGACGAGTTGAAGTTTAAATGTCTTTGCGGCGGTAAGATGAAGCGTGTTCCCGAAGTCTTCGACTGTTGGTTCGAGTCTGGAGCCATGCCCTATGGGCAAATGCACTATCCGTTTGAAAATAAGGACATCTTTGACCCAGAAAAGCAACGAGGATTCCCCGCGCACTTCATTGCGGAAGGGCTCGATCAGACGAGGGGGTGGTTCTATTCCCTCCTGGTCCTTGGGGTTGCGCTCTTTGGAGAGCCAACCTATAAGAACGTCATCACGAACGGCCTTGTACTCGCAGAAGACGGGCGGAAGATGTCAAAACGGTTAAAAAATTACCCAGAACCGACTGATGTAATAGAGAAGTACGGCGCAGACGCTTTGCGATTTTACCTCCTTTCCTCACCTGTTGTCCGAGCGGAAGACCTTCGTTTTAGCGAGGAAGGCGTTCGGGAAATACAAAACAAGGTAATGAGCCGGCTTCGCAACGTCGTGTCTTTCTATCACATGTATGCTGGAGATACGTCGGATGGCGGAAGTGTTCCGAAATCAAATAACGTGCTCGACACGTGGGTGAGGGTCCGTCTCACCGAGGTGGTCAATAAAGTCACCGAGGCAATGGAGCAGTACGAGCTCGACAAGGCCGTTCGTCCACTCGCCGAGTTCATTGACGATCTCTCGACGTGGTATCTTCGCAGATCGCGTGACCGCTTTAAGTCAAAAGACGAGAGTGATAGGAAGAACGCGGTAGCGACAACGCGCTACGTTTTAGTGGAGACAGCAAAGCTCATCGCTCCCTTCGCACCTTTTGTTGCGGAAGAAGTGTATCGCTCATTGTCTCCGAATGTGGAAAGTGTACATCTTGAAACATGGCCCAAATATGAACCAAGGTTTCCGATTTGGCCAAACCCGATGGCGCTTTTTCACCGCATTTTCCGGTCACACGGCGATATAAAGATTCTTGAAGACATGGCAGAGGTACGACACATCGTGTCCGTTGCTCTCGAAGCGCGTGCAAGCGCGGGCATTAAGGTGCGTCAACCCCTCGGGAAACTCTCTGTTAAAAGCAAAAAAACAAAAATCGTCGGCAATGAAGATCTTCTCACGTTAATTAAGGATGAGGTAAACGTAAAAGAGGTCGTGTTCGATTCGTCTATCAGAGATGATGTCGAGCTCGACACGGAAATAACCGAAGAGCTAAAAGAAGAGGGGGCACTCCGCGATCTTATTCGTGTTGTTCAGGATTTGCGCAAGAAAGAAGGTTTGAATCCCGGTGACAACGCTGTTCTCTTGGTTACTGCGGGCGTTTCGGAACAGCAGTTTATAAAGAAATTCGAAGATGAGCTCAAAGATTCGACAACAGTTGAGATGGTTGAATTTGGCACCGAGATGCGCGGTGAAGAAGTGAAGGTAGATAACTTTACGTTTAACTTGAAGCTAAAAGCTAAAAGCTAAAAGCTCCGTGTATACCATCTTTCACACCGATGCGATCGTGCTTGGGGGTAACGATCGTGGGGACGCGAGCCGCGCGCTTTCCCTTTTTACACGTGAGCACGGTCTCTTGTATGCCCACGCCCAAGGACTTCGTGAATTAAAATCAAAACTTCGATATGCCTTGCAGGATTTTTCCTATGCTCATGTTAATCTCGTGCATGGTAAAAGTGGGTGGAAAGTGACCAGCGCGCTTCATAAGAGTTCTTTTCTCCCACACGGCGAGATGAGGGCGCGCTTGGGTGCTATTGTACGGGTGTCGAAACTCTTGCGTCGCCTTCTCCCGGAAGAAGAAAAGAACGAAGCACTGTATGACGAAATTCTTCAAACGTTTTCAATGATTAAAAGCACCCCATTTAGTCCCCAATATATTTTCAATGTTGAGGTTATTCTTGTCATGCGCATCTTGGCGCTTTTGGGCTATTGGGGAGACGATGTTCGTTTTGCTCCATTCCTCGAGGAAGATATTGCGAAAGAAGAGCTGCTTCAACAAATGATGAGCATTAAACCTTTTGCTATTCGTGAGATTAATAAAGCGCTTAAAGAAACCCAACTGTAAATCCATTTCCTGTGTGCCATGCAAAAACCCGCAAGAGCTGCGGGTTTTATCACTCGTTATCTTTTTTGAATCAGCTTCGCATCTCCGCCCGTAAAGATAAAGACGTCGAATGTCTCTCGTTCAAACGTATAGAGAGCGTGTATGAACCGAACCACGTCGTTCGTGCCCCGCACTTGCACATCCTCGCCTATTTGCCCGACAACCATCACGGTTCCTGAAAGGGTGCCGCACACATCATCAAACAAGAAGAGGCGTTCCGGATTGTATCCGAATTGTTCGAAGATATCGAGTGCTGCAAGAGCAACCTCCTCCTCAAAACACGCGAAGTAGTAGGTGTCGGTTAAATCTTTCTCTTCGCCAACAATATACGGGCCTTCGTGGTCAGCCCGCGCTTGCGGAATGGAGAGCAGTAGTACTGCGAAGAGAGCGGTAACAATAAGGCATGCGACGAAAAAGGGACGCAGACCCTTCATTGGTTTTTCCGATCCAGAGTCTCTCTCGAGAGTATGCCCCGAACAACCGGCTGTCAACAGGAAGGTAAACAAAAACATTCCGAGTAGGCGGAATGTTTTTGTGAGCCCCATTAGGACTTCACAGTAAGATGTTTGTTTGCCTTAATACACTTGGTGCAGACCTTCATCCTTTTCCCCGAAGGCAATTTCGCCCACTGTAGGTTGGGTTGTCTCCGGCGTTTACCGGTCGGGTTGAACTGCGTTGCGCGGACACGGTTTGAATAGCTTCCGCCGACGAAGGATGTTTTTTCACACAATGGACAAATTCGAGCCATACTTCACAGGTTTAGAATATAACCAAGCTATGGTATCATACTGGGGTAAATATGGCAATTGAGCTATTTATTCCCCTCATTCTTATACTCATCATCTCTGTTGTCGCGCACGAGGTGTCACACGGGTATATGGCAGAAATATTGGGAGACAGGACAGCGCGTCTCGCGGGTCGCCTCACCATGAATCCCCTGAAGCATCTTGATTTGTGGGGATCAATCCTTATCCCCCTTCTTCTTATTGTCACTAAAGCGGGGTTTCTTATCGGGTGGGCAAAGCCGGTGCCCTATAATCCCTACAATCTTCGTGACCAAAAATGGGGCGAGGCAAAGGTCGCCATAGCTGGCCCGCTCGTCAATGCATGCATTGCTATTATTTTTGGGATTCTTGTCCGTTTCGGCACACAAAGCGGTTTTTTTGCGAATGTGGCACCAGAAGCGGTACACATGCTTGCCTTTGTCGTATACATTAACCTCTTGCTCGCGTTTTTTAATTTAATTCCCATCCCACCACTCGATGGGTCCAAGGTGCTTGCTGCGCTCTTGCCCTTTCATCTGGCGGAGCGATATCGAGCAGTAATGGAGTGGGCGCTTCAGTACGGTTTTTTTGTTACTGTTGCGTTTATCTTTCTCTTCTTCTATTTTCTCTGGCCATTCTTCTTTGCGTTTCTCGCGCTACTCTTCAAGCTCATTACGGGGGTCTCTCTATCGGTATTCCTTTAAGAAGGGGGTTGCATTTTATAATGCAGTATCCTATAGTGACTAGTACTTGGCTTTTGCGCCGAGTTTTGTTTTAGCATGACAACGATTAATCAGCTGATTAAGAGACGAAGAAGGACCCCAAGAAAAAAGTCAAAAACACCCGCAGTTGGGCGTGGTTTTAATACACTCAAAAACAGACCAGTCTTTTACCCGTCTCCTTTTAAGCGTGGGGTATGTGTGCAAGTGCGTACCACAACGCCGCGTAAACCGAACTCTGCTGTTCGAAAGATTGCACGTGTGCGTCTCACTAACGGTCAGGAAATAACAGCGTACATTCCGGGAGAGGGGCACAACCTGCAAGAACACTCGGTAGTTTTGGTTCGTGGAGGTAAGGTAAAAGATATCGGCGTGCGCTACACGATTGTCCGCGGTATTCTTGACACAACAGGTGTTGAAAAGAGGCGACAAGGAAGAAGCTTGTATGGCGCAAAGCGTCCTAAAAAGTAGACATATTAGATTTTCAGTACAATGAGGCGTCCAGTCAAAAAACGACATATTGTAGGGCCTGACTTCAAATACAATTCTCCTAAGGTTGAGAAGTTTGTTAACTATGTCATGAAAGATGGTGAGAAGACAGTTGCACGAAAGGTTGTCTACACTGCATTTGATGAAATTGCAAAGAAGACAAAAACAGAGAACCCGCTTGAGGTGTTTGATAAGGCGATCAAAAACGTTGGTCCGACCGTTGAGGTCAGGACGCGCCGCATTGGTGGCGCCAACTATCAGGTTCCGCGTGAGGTGAAGGCAGATCGACGCCTGGCGCTCGCCATGCGATGGATTCTTCTTGCGGCCCGCGGCAAAAAAGGGCGCCCCATGCACTTGAAGCTTGCTGACGAGCTTATTGCCGCGTCCAACAATGAGGGCGAGGCCGTACTGAAGAAGGCAAATGTCCACAAGATGGCTGAAGCCAACAAGGCCTTCGCCCACTTTACGTGGTAGTGATAGACCATATCGATCTCGCAGTTCTGTTGTATGAAACGTGACTATCCACTAGAGAAAGTTCGAAACTTCGGAATCATTGCCCACATTGATGCCGGGAAAACCACCACTTCTGAGCGGGTTCTTTTTTATACTGGAATGACGCACAAAATCGGAGAAGTGCACGAGGGAGACACGGTTACTGACTGGATGGAACAGGAACGTGAGCGCGGTATTACTATCACCGCAGCAGCCATCACCTGTTTCTGGACAAAGACAGACGAGACAGATAAGACGAGCATAGAAAAAAAATACCGTTTCAATATCATTGATACCCCGGGCCACATCGACTTCACCGCGGAGGTGAAGCGTTCACTCCGCGTTTTGGACGGCGCCGTCGTCGTCTTTGACGGAGTTGCCGGAGTTGAGCCACAATCAGAAACAAACTGGCGTTACGCAGACGAGGCCCAGGTGCCCCGTGTCTGTTTCATTAACAAGCTGGACCGCACAGGAGCATCATTTGAAAGGTCCTACGCAAGTATTCTTGATCGTTTGAATAAAAATGCCATACGTCTGCAGATCCCCATTGGTGAGGAGAGCGCCTTTGAAGGAGTCGTCGACCTTCTCAAAATGAAAGCGTATCGCTTTGAAGGAGAAATGGGCGCAAAGGTTGTTGAAATCGAAATCCCCGAACATCTGAAGGCCGCCGCAGAGGGCTATCGGCAAGAGCTTGTTGCAAAGATTGCTGGCGAGAACGATGAGTTGATGAACGCTTACCTTGAAGGCAAGGAGATCCCCATTGCTGATCTTAAAAAAGTACTCCGAGAACTTGTCATTAAGAATAAGATTTTCCCGGTATTTGTTGGCTCTGCTCTTAAAAACAAGGGCGTACAATTGGTGCTCGACGCGGTTGTTGACTATCTGCCAAGTCCGCTCGATGTTCCTGCGGTTATCGGCACCGATCCGAATACAGGAGAAAAGATTGAGCGACACCCATCTGATGAGGAGCCGTTTGCTGCGCTGGCTTTCAAGTTGCAAAGTGACCCATTTGTTGGACAGCTCACGTTCTTTCGCGTGTACTCCGGATCTATTGAAGCCGGTTCTTATATTTACAATTCTACAACGGGTGAAAAAGAGCGTCTTGGCCGTATCGTTCGGCTTCAGGCAGACCAGCGTGAAGAGGTGAAGAAGGTTTTTGCCGGAGAAATTGCCGCGGCGGTCGGACTCAAGGGCGCCAAAACGTCGCACACGCTCTGCGATGAAAACAAGCCGATTATTCTCGAACAGATCATATTCGCTGAACCTGTTGTTTCAATGAAAGTTGAACCAAAGACAAAAGCTGACCAAGAGCGTCTCGGCATGGCGCTCTCACGCCTCGTTGATGAAGACCCAACATTCCGCGTTAAGACTGACACGGAAACGCTCGAGACCATTATTTCAGGCATGGGTGAGCTTCACCTCGAGATTTTGGTTGATCGTATGAAGCGTGAATTTAAGGTTGAAGTGAATGTCGGCGCCCCGCAGGTTGCGTATCATGAGACGGTTACCGCATCGGCAGAAGCTGAATCGAAATACATCCGTCAGACAGGTGGTCGTGGTCAATACGGTCACGTAAAGATCAGACTAAAGCCGCTTGAGGCAATCGAGGAGGGGGCGAAAATTCCAAAAAACGTGAAGCGCGAGGATCACTTCGAGTTTGTTAACTCCATCAAAGGAGGTGTTGTGCCCCAAGAATATATTCCACCCGTTGAAAAAGGAGTTAGAGAAGCCATGGAGCGGGGCATTTTGGCCGGATTCCCGGTTGTCGATGTTTCGGTTGATCTCTATGACGGTTCATACCACGAAGTAGACTCCTCCGAACTCGCCTTTAAAATCGCTGGGTCGCTCGCGTTTCAGGATGCCGCGAAACGAGCAAAGCCGGTGCTCCTCGAGCCCATTATGCGCATCGAAGTCGTTGTGCCCAAGAAGTTCATGGGGGACGTTACGGGGAACCTCAACTCGAAGCGTGGCCAAGTGACAGACATGGAAGAACGGGGTGAGCTCCAGGTCATTCACGCGCTCATTCCTCTCGCAGAAATGTTTGGCTATGTGACGACCCTTCGCTCTATGACTGAAGGCCGCGGTACCTCCACCATGGAATTTGAAAAATATGAGATAGTGCCGCGCCACGTGGCAGAAGAGATTATTGCGAAACGCGCGTAACTACGAATAGTGCAACTAAAACACACCCACTTCACAGTGGGTTTGTTTTTATCACGGCTCTAAATCTTGACCAAAATAGTTTAATGTGCTAGAATCTTTTTAGTCCTGCTTGAGGAGGCGGGTTGAAAGATGTCGAAAAACGACTCTCGCCACGAAGACATTGAAAGCCTGGCTTCAGTTGGCGCCCTGGTGAACGGGCTCCCGCATGAAGGCGAAGAAGAGTATGATAGGAGAAAACGAGCGCTGAAGAGACAATTTGGTAAGCTTTCTTCTCGCGAACTTCGCGCAAAGAGGAGAAAAATCGGTATACAACTGTTATCCGATTTACTGTCTCTGGACGCTGAAGGGCAGAAGAAGCTCAAGCGTCTTTCGACTGAAAGACTTCGCGCAAAGTCGAAAAAGATAGCGGAAAAAACCCTCGCTCAACTGGAGGAGCCAGCACATGAACACGCGTCAATATAAACCTGAGCAACTTGAGACGTTGCGGCAACTCCGCAGCACTATTCAGCAATATGGAATGCACATTGCATCGAAGCCGTTTGCTATCTTCACCCTTCGAGCTGCAAAGCGAAAGCATCCGCTTGAATTCGTCTGTGCGTCACCAAGCGATCACCCGGTCTTCAATCAGGCCGCCATCGTCCGCTTGTACCGCGGAAAGGTACGCATTCAGTTCTTCTATGCGAATACATGGCCTCGTCCCATAACGAGGGCTCTTGTTAAGGAATTCGGCAAGCGGGTAGAGTTTGCTGAGAAGTCCATATGGGGCCACCGCGAGCTCCTTGGAGAGAAGGCAAGGACCTGGAAGGAGTACGCGACTCCAAGTGAGGTACAGTCTTTTGTATAAGTGTTTCAACCGCCGAATGGCGGTTTTTACGTGGCAAAGAGCAAAAACGCTCGTGTTCTACAGCTATAGTGACTGGGGTTGACTCTTTTCCGCAGTTTGCTATAGTGGTAGAAATCGCAATCGGTGCGCATTTTTCTTTTGGAAACAGGGCGCCGAGAGAATAATCATTAGTAATTACTTATTAATAATCTAATTTTTTATGGCAGAACAATTTAAGCGAGACAAGCCACACGTTAACGTGGGTACCATTGGCCACGTTGACCACGGTAAGACGACTCTCACCGCAGCTATTCTTCACGTTTTGAACCTCTTGGGACACAAGGTGAAGTTGCGTGGTGTTGATGAGATCGACAACGCGCCTGAGGAAAGGGAGCGTGGTATTACTATCGCCCTCTCACACAACGAATATGAGACGGCGAAGCGTCACTATGCGCACATTGATGCTCCTGGTCACGCAGACTATGTTAAGAACATGATCACTGGTGCCGCACAAATGGACGGCGCAGTACTTGTTGTTGCTGCGACTGATGGCGCCATGCCACAGACACGTGAGCACATTCTCCTCGCAAAGCAGGTGGGTGTTCCAAAGATCATTGTCTTCTTGAACAAAGTAGACATGGTTGATGATAAAGACATGGTTGACCTCGTTGAAGAAGAAGTGCGTGAGCTTTTGACTAAGTACGGATACGAAGGAAAAGAAGTACCTGTAATCCGCGGATCGGCGCTCAAGGCGCTTGAAGCGACGTCAAAAGACGACCCATGGGTCAAGGGGATTGCCGAGTTGGCAAACGCTCTTGATGAATACATCCCACAGCCAGACCGTGATCTCGACAAGCCATTTCTTATGCCTGTCGAAGACATTTTCTCCATTGAAGGTCGTGGTACGGTCGTTACTGGTCGTATCGAGCGTGGAAGGGTCAAAGTAGGCGAGGAGGTTGAAATCATTGGTATTAAACCGACCTCAAAGACAACGGTGACAGGTATTGAAATGTTCAACAAGTCTCTTGACGAAGGTCAGGCAGGCGACAACGCAGGTATTCTTCTTCGTGGTAGCAAGAAAGAAGATATCACACGCGGACAAGTACTCGCTGCGCCTGGCTCTGTTACACCACACACGGAATTTGACGCTGAAATCTACGTTTTGACAAAAGAAGAAGGCGGCCGTCACACTCCGTTCTTCACCGGCTACAAACCGCAGTTCTACATCCGCACCACAGATGTTACGGGTGAAATGTTGCTTCCAGAAAGCGTGAAGATGGTTATGCCGGGTGACACAATCACCATTAAGGCAAAACTTATCGCCCCAGTTGCGCTTGAAGAGCAGCAACGCTTCGCGGTTCGCGAAGGCGGCAAGACTGTTGGCGCGGGAGTTGTAACCAAGATTACTGTTTAAGGCTCTAGGCCTTGGGCACTAGGTGCTAGAAAAATGCTTTAGTACCTAGCCCCAAGTTCTCGATCATCATGGCAACGGAAACAAAACAAAAGAAAACAGCACGACCTCGAAAGAAGAAAGAGGAAGCGCAGGTCCACCGCCTTCGTATACGCGTCATGGCGTATGAGAACAAGGTGCTTGACGCAAGCGTGAAGCAAATTATTGACACGGCAATGCGTTACGGAGCAGATCTTCATGGGCCAGTGCCGCTTCCAACGGAAATCAAGAAGTATACGGTTAACCGTTCGACATTTGTACACAAAAATGCCCGTGAACAGTTTGAAATGCGCATTCACAAACGACTTATCGACATCGTGAATCCTTCGCATCAGGTTATTGAGTCCTTAACAAATCTCACGTTGCCGTCAGGTGTCAATATCGACGTCAAAATGATCTAACATGTCATTCCTTCTCGCAAAAAAGCAGAATATGATTCAATACTTTGATGAAAACGGGCGGGCATACCCCGCTACTGTTTTAGTTGCGGGACCGACTACGGTGACGCAAGTCAAAAGCACTGAAACTGACGGATACAATGCCGTACAAGTCGGATTTGGGGAACAAACCCACACGCGTCTCTCCAAGGCGCTTCGAGGGCATCTTAAAAAGTCAGGTACGAGCGCTCGTCATGTCAAAGAATTTCGCACTCCTGAAGTTCCAACACAAACTGTTGGGGATGTGGTGCGCGTAGAAGACGCCTTTAAGGTTGGCGATACTATTGTCGTAACGGGCATCTCCAAAGGCAAGGGGTTTCAGGGTGTTGTGAAGCGCCACGGATTTGGTGGAGGTCCACGATCACACGGACAAAAGCACTCAGAACGTGAGCCGGGCTCTATTGGCGCAACGTGGCCACAGCGCGTCATCAAAGGCATGAAAATGGCCGGTAGAATGGGTAGCGACCGCGTGACAGTAAAAGGACTCAAGGTTTTGAGTATTGACGCTAAGCAAAACCTCTTGGTAGTTAGTGGCGCAGTGCCAGGAAGACGGGGTACGCTCTTAGAGGTTAGGAGTAGCAAGTAACAACATGGAATCCCCAATCTACAACCAAAAAGGAGAAGAGGTTGGAAAAATTTCTTTACCAGAGAGCATTTTCGGCCTGCCCTGGAATGCTGATTTGGTACACCGTGTTTTTGTCTCCTACACAGTGAATGCGCGGACTTCAATTGCCCACACAAAAAATCGCGCAGAGGTTTCTGGTGGTGGAAGGAAGCCTTGGCGGCAAAAGGGGACAGGTCGCGCGCGACACGGATCAATTCGCTCGCCTTTGTGGGTTGGTGGCGGTATTGCGTTTGGCCCACGGAACGAGCGAATCTATGAGGCAAAAATAAACAAAAAAGAGAAAATCAAAGCCCTCTTTGTTGCGCTCTCAGAAAAGATGCGTAGTGGAGAGATCTTCTTTCTTGATGCGCTTACGCTTGCGGATGCAAAGACACGCGAAGCAAAAACGCTTCTCTCGTCACTCGCAACCGCATTGGGCAAGGACATGAATGCCACCCGGGCGCATGGAGTAATGGTCCTCACTTCAGCACAGGAGGAAATGCTTATTCGAAGCTTCCGTAATATCGGAAATGTAGAGGTAAAGAACATTTCGGATGTTAATCTTCCTGATGTCTTGCGCTTTAAATATCTAATCATTGTCGACCCAGAGAAGGGACTTCCTAAACTAGAGGGAAGGAAGACAACCCGTCGCGTTAACGCCTAAGCGTTACCTATTTATACGTTTAACTTTTTCTCATGGCTTTATTCGATTTATTCAAAAACCAAAAGAAAGGCAGGGATGCCGATGCGGTAACTGCAAAACCGGCGCGCGAAACGGCGGCGGCGGAAGCACGCGCTCGTGAGAAACAAACGACATCTAAGGGGGAGGCAAAAGAAAAGAAGCAAAACCGCGCAGTCAAAGCAGCTGTAGCCAACACCCGTGACTCGGCAGAGGGCGGCGAGGCATACGCGTCTATTATCCTCAAACCTTTTATTACGGAGAAGTCCTCTTTTATGAGTGCGGATGGCGCATATGTGTTTGCTGTCAGCAAAGATGCTACAAAGAATGAAATTAAAAAGGCGATCCGTGAAATGTACAAAGTTACTCCGAAGCGAGTGAATATCCTAACACAACACGCAAAGCGTCGTTTTCTCCGGGGTCGAGAAGGCGTTCGCTCACGTCCCAAAAAGGCAATTGTCTTTTTGAAAAAGGGTGATAGAATCGAATTCGTATAAACAGCTAGACTATGAAGAAATTACGACCAACAACACCGGGACAACGAGGCGCCATCCTCCCAAGCTTTAAGGCAGTCTTAACGACCGGAAAACCGTTTAAGGCCCTTGTTCGTGGCGGGAAAAGGCATGGTGGACGTGGAAACACAGGCCGCATTACAACCCCGCACAAAGGAGGTGGCCACAAGAGGCGTCGTCGCCTTGTTGATTTTCGTTTTGATAAAAAGGATATACCGGCGCGTGTTGAAACTATCGAATATGATCCTGACCGCAGTGCCTTTATTGCCCTGGTCCTCTACAAGGATGGGGAGCGCCGCTACATACTTGCACCAAAGAACATGCGCCCCGGGGACACGTTCATTGTTTCAAAGACCGCAGAATTGAAACCAGGTAACCGCACAGTTTTAGGAAACATCCCTGTGGGTACCTTTGTACATAACATCGAGATTCAGGCAGATGGCGGCGGTAGAATCGCCAGATCGGCAGGGGGATCTGCACAAGTAATCGCACACGCAGAGGGTCACACACAGCTTAAGATGCCGTCCGGAGAAGTGCGCAAGGTATCGCGTGCTGGGTGGGCGACGGTAGGAGAGGTTTCGCACGAAGAGCACAAGCTGCGTAGCATTGGCAAAGCAGGACGTTCACGATGGAAAGGCATTCGACCAACAGTCCGAGGTGTTGCCATGAACCCGGTTGACCACCCGCACGGTGGTGGTGAAGCGCACCACTCGATTGGGCTACGTTCAGGCCCTAAGACACGGCAAGGAAAGCGTGTCGGGGGTGTTAAGACTCGTCGAGCAAAGAAATATTCGAACAATCTTATTATGCAAAGGAGGAAGAACGCCCGCGAGCGCAGGCGATAGGAGACCCCGCCCCCCTTTTGGCGGATTATTACACAAAAGCCGGTCGCCTCAGGCGACCGGCTTTTGTGTTGACTTTTATCCTAGCGTTGTATAGGATACCTTGAAGGCCCGCAAGGGCTCATTTTAACTGATTTGTATGGTACGTTCATCCCGCAAAGGTCCCTACGTTGACCCCAAGCTAATGAAAAAAGTCGAAGGGCAGAAACCTGCGAGCGGGGTTATTAAGACATGGTCGCGTGACAGCCAGATTGCGCCAGAAATGGTTGGCTACACCTTCGGGGTCTATAACGGGAAGGAACATCTCCCCGTTGCGGTAACGGAAGAAATGGTGGGGCATCGTTTGGGTGAATTCTCTCCGACAAAGAAATTCCTACGGCACGGAGGTAAGATGCAGAAGGAAATGGAGCAGAAGAAGCGCGAGGCGGAAATTGCCGCAGCTGCCGCAGCTAAGGTAGAGAAAGCTCCTGCCGAGAAGAAAAAGTAGTAACCAAACTTTTCCATGAAAGCTTTTTTGCGAAACTATCGACAATCACCAAGAAAAGTTCGGCTTCTCGCTGATCTTGTTCGTGGCAGGGAAGTTTCGGACGCCCTCGTCATCTTGGAAGCGGCTGTAAAGCGCGGAGCGCTGCCCTTGAGGAAGCTCTTGAGCTCGGCTATCGCTAATGCAAAAAAGAATGACGGCATTGGAGACGAGAGCGCGCTATACGTAAAAGAGATTCGAGTCGATGAGGGTCCAACCATGAAGCGCGGAATGCCACGTGCATTTGGCCGTTCAGCAATCATTCGAAAGAGAACCTCGCACATCTCCCTTGTTTTGGGAGAAAAAGTGCAAAAACCAGAACCAGTTGAAACTAACAAGCTAAAGGCTAAAAGCTAAAAGCTGTTTTATGACACACGTCGTCCATCCATACGCTCATAGATTGGGGATACTCCGTGACTGGAAATCACGTTGGTTTAAAAATGGCCCCGTATACAGGGATCAGCTTCGTGGCGACACGCTCTTGCGGGAATATCTTACTAAGCGCTTGCGCAGTTTTTATATTGCTTTGATTGAGATTGAGCGAAATGGCAAGATGACCAAAGTCATAATCTCGTCTTCTCGCCCAGGTATGATTATTGGAAGGCAGGGTGAAGGCTCATTAAAGTTAAAGAACGACATAGAGCAATTTGCTCGAAAGAAAAAGTTAAATGTCGGAGAGCTTAAAATCGAGGTAACAGAAGTGCGCTCGCCAGAATCAAACGCGGCAGTTGTCGCGTACATGATTGCGGAGGGGCTTGAGCGCCGCCTAGCTTTCCGTCGGGTGCTTAAGCAGACGATGGACAAGGTTATGGCAAATAGGCAGGTAAAGGGTGCCCGCTTTGCTCTCTCCGGGCGCCTTGGAGGTGCCGAGATGGGCCGAAGAGAAGCATTAAAGCAAGGAAACATTCCACTTCAGACGCTTCGAGCGGATGTTGACTTTGCTCGCGAAAAAGCGTACCTTCCCTACGGCGTCATAGGTGTTAAGGTATGGATTTATAAGGGCGAAGTGTTTGAAAAAAGCAAGGAAAAGCCCCGCAGGTAGAACACCTTTCATACAACCCCACTATGTTGTTTCCCAAAAAAGTAAAACACAGAAAATGGCATCGGATGCGTAAAAACCCAAAGAAGGTACGCATCGAAACTCGAGGCACTACAGTCGCCTTTGGCTCGTTTGGTTTGAAGGTGATTGCTCCCGGCTTTATTAGGTCCAACCAAATTGAAGCGGCTCGAAAAGTTGTTGCACGCGCGACAGCAAAAACCGGTAAAATGTGGATTCGTGTTTTTCCTGACCGTCCGTTTACCCAGAAAGCGGCAGAAGTCGGCATGGGTAAGGGAAAGGGAGATGTACAAGGGTACGAAGTAGAAGTATTGCCGGGAAGGGTCCTTTTTGAAATTGATGGAGTAGAGAGCGTTGCCGCGGAGCTCGCTTTGCGTAAGGCCGGCTCAAAGCTCCCAGTAAAGACTAAAGTAGTTGCGCGGGTTTAGTTTATGCAATACAAGGAACTACAATCAAAAGGAGTAGACGAGCTCAAAAAGCTCATCAGAGAGAAGCGCAAGGCGCTGCGGCTTTTTCGCTTCGGCTCCGCAGGTTCACGAACGAAAAATGTGAAAGAAGGCCGGAATTTGCGAAGAGATATAGCGAGAATTTTAACAAAGGTTACAGAGAAGTCATCATAATATGGCTACAGGAGACCGAAAAACACGTCGTCAGCTCAAGGGGACCGTTGTCTCTGACAAATCGGACAAAACCGTCGTTGTTTTGGTAAACCGGTATGTTGAGCATTCGAAATACGGGAAGTTTATGCGTGTAAGCAAGAAATACAAAGCACACGATCCGGAGAACAAGTATAAGATTGGAGACACCGTTGTGATCGAAGAATGCGCTCCGATATCAAAAGATAAACGTTTTAAAGTTTTAGCATGATACAACCAGAAGCAAAAGTCATAGTTGCCGACAACTCGGGCGCACGCTTGTGCGAGGTCTTTAAAATTTTAGGCGGAACGCGAAGGCGTTACGCACGCATTGGCGATATTGTTGTTGCCTCTGTTAAGATTGCTGAACCGCGCAAGCTTGTAAAGAAAAAAGATGTCGTGCACGCTGTCGTGGTGCGTCAGCGCCAGCCATTCCGTAGAAAAGACGGCACGTACGTCAAGTTTGACGACAATGCTATCGTCATTATCGAGAAAGGCAAAAAGGAGCCTCGTGCGGGACGTATTTTTGGACCTATCCCGAGGGAGCTGGGCGAACTTGGTTATCAGAAGATTATTTCTCTAGCACCTGAGGTGGTGTAGCCTCCTATACTATGCGGATTAAAAAAGGCGACAATATAATAGTCATTTCTGGTAAAGACAAAGGCAAGACGGGTAAAATCACCCACGCCTTTCCTTCTGATGATCGAGTTATTGTTGAAGGCGTAAATATGAGGAAAAAGCACAGAAGGTCAACGCAATCTCGGCAGAAAGGACAGATAGTTGAATTTGCCTCTCCTATTCATGCTTCGAACGTGATGCTTGTTGATCCTAAGACAGGAAAGCCAACGAGGATCGGTATGAAAATGGAAGGGGGGAAAAAGGTGCGCGTAGCGAAAAAGAGCAACACGGTACTGTAAAACATTTTGAGTTTTTGAAACATATCGTATGAAGCTAACAAAGGAAAAAGAAAAAACAGCATTCGATGCCCTTAAGGGTGTATTTGGGTATGAGAATCGAATGGCCTCGCCACGTCTCGTCAAAGTAGTGGTTGGCTCTGGCACAGGGAAAGCATCGCGTTCTGATAAGAATCGGAATGATTTTATTGCTGAGCGCTTAGGGAAGATTGTTGGCCAAAAGCCGTCTCCGCGCGGGGCGAAAAAGTCAGTCGCGTCATTTAAGGTGCGTGAGGGGGAGCACATCGGTTTTTCGGCGACATTGCGAGGCCGACGTATGTATGATTTCCTTGACCGCTTTCTCTCAATTGCCTTGCCGAGGACACGCGATTTTCGCGGGGTATCCCGTACGGCTATTGACCAGATGGGAAACATTACGATTGGGGTGCCCGAGCACACGGTTTTCCCTGAAACGACAGATGAGGAATTGAAAAATGTCTTTGGGCTTGCCGTTACTATCGTGACTACGGCAAAGACAAAGGCGGAGGCAGAAGCGTTTCTTACACACATCGGCGTACCCTTCAAAAAAGAGGAGGAGTCTAAAAAGGCATAAAAGTAGCAGATTGACTTCCGGTACCACCTTCTATATTATGTGTGGAAGCCCGTTAGGGCTTTCATTTGGTTTTTATGGCAAAAAAGTCTGTAATTGCAAGATCAGAAAAGAAACCCAAATATCAGTCGCGCGTCGTACGGCGCTGTTTTCGATGCGGAAGAAGGAGGGGTTACATGCGTGACTTTAATCTTTGCCGCATTTGTTTCAGGGAGCTCGCAAATGAAGGGATGATACCAGGAGTTAAAAAGTCTTCTTGGTAGTAAAACGTTTTCAAATATTCGATTGAACCATGGATCCAATAGCCGACATGTTAATCCAAATAAAGAACGCAAGCTTGGTCCGGAAGGGATCGGTTGTTGTTCCCTATGCTAAGTTCTCGCACGCGGTTGCCGACGTACTGGTGCGCGAAGGATATCTAAAGGAGGCAAGTAAGAAAGGACGTAAGGAAAAAAAGGTGCTTGAACTTGAGATTGCGTATGAGAACGGAAAGCCAAAGGTAGAAGATGTACAGCGTCTTTCAAAACTCTCTCGTCGAAAATACCTCGCTGTTCATGAAATTCGTCCCGTGCGCCAAGGCTACGGAACACTTGTCATCTCAACACCCAAGGGGGTTCTTACAGGAGACGAGGCGAAAAGGCAAAAAGTAGGAGGAGAGGCCTTGTTTAAGATTTGGTAATACGCGTATGTCCAGAATAGGAAAACGACCAATACCCATACCAGCAAAAACAGAAGTTACCGTGGATAACCACACGGTTGTTGTTCGTGGGCCTCTCGGCGAGACTCGTCGCTCCTTTACGGATGAGGTTTCTATTGAAGTAGAAAATGGCGCTGTGCTTGTTACCCCGCGTCGTAATGCTAAGCGAACACGCGCATTGTGGGGCACATATGCCGCGCACATAAAGAACATGCTCAAGGGAGTCAATACTCCCTATGCGAAAGATTTAATCGTGGAAGGCGTAGGATATCGCGCCGAGGTTAAGGGAAAGTCCTTGGTGCTCCAGGTTGGCTTTTCACACCCGGTACCAATGCTTATCCCCGAAGGTATTTCTGTGAATGCGGAAAAAAATGCTATTCGCGTTAGTGGTATTGATAAGGAGGCGGTTGGTCAATTTGCCGCAGATGTGCGCGCTGTAAAGAAGCCAGAGCCGTATAAGGGCAAGGGTATCCGTTACGCGGACGAAGTTATCCGAAGAAAGGTTGGTAAGAAAGCCGCGTAAAGAATCGTTTTCATAATTCTTATTTGTAATCATATGAAGTCTAAAACAACTTTAAGGAAACGGCGTCATATACGCATTCGAGCAAAGGTACACGGAACAGCCACGCGTCCGCGTCTTTCGGTGTTTCGATCGAACAAGCATTTTTATGCCCAGCTTATCAATGATGATGCCTCCGTTACGCTCGGCGCTTCATCTGACGGTAAGGTAAGGGGCGGCAGAGAGAGCTCTCCGAAGGAGCGTGCAAAACTCATTGGTGCTGATATCGCGGAGCAGGCAAGAGAAAAGGGCATTAAAGAAGTTGTCTTTGACCGCGGTGGTTTTGCCTACACAGGTATCATTAAAGAATTTGCTGAGGCTGCACGAGGGGCAGGTCTTGGATTTTAAACTGTATCTATGACAGACGTTCCAACAAACACAAACACAGAACAAAAAGTTGTGACTGAAGCTCAAACTTCCGTTGCCGGGACAAGTGCTCCAAAGAGTACTTCATTTGGCGGGAGGGGTGCCGGGAGGGGAGAACGACCCCGGAGAGGAAGAGGAGGGCGCCCCGGAGAAGGAGGCGACTCTCGTCGTGGAGGAGGCCGTCCGCGTCGCACAAACACTCGCGCGCGCCCCGAGTTTGACCAAAAGGTCATTGATGTTCGTCGTGTCGCTCGTGTCGTTGCCGGAGGTCGGCGCTTTAGCTTTAGCGTTGTTATCATATTGGGCGACAGGAAAGGGAGAGTTGGTGTTGGTATCGGCAAAGGGGGGGACACATCACTTGCGATTGAAAAGGCGACAAGGTTCGCAAAGAAAAGCATGATAAAGATACCTCTCACCGAATCGATGTCGATTCCGCACGAAACAGGCGCGAAATACTCGAGTGCCGTTGTCGAAATTGTCCCAGCCCCGGGAAAGGGTTTGGTTGCCGGAAGCTCAGTCCGAACAGTCCTCGATTTTGCTGGCGTCACGGATGTTGCCGCAAAGGTTATGGCTCGGAGCAAAAACAAACTAAACAATGCTCGAGCAGCCATTGAAGCATTGAAACGGCTCTAATATTCACACCATGCAATTAAACAAACTAAAACCAGCAACTGCTCGCAGGGCAGGGAAACACATCGGCCGCGGAGGTAAACGCGGTACGTATTCGGGGCGTGGCGGAAAGGGTCAAACAGCGCGTTCAAATACGCACATGCGCCCTGAGATGCGAGACATCATTAAAAAGATCCCCAAGAGGCGTGGGTACGGCAAGAACCGCGCTCGCACGGTTAATGACTCGCGACGCGAATCCTTGCCAATAACTCTGAAACTCCTTGAATCAAAATTCTCTTCTGGAGAATCCGTGACTGTAGAGACCTTGAACGCTAAGGGGCTCATTAAGAAGAGTCGTTCTGCCAGGCTCCCCATCAAGATTTTGGGAATGGGTGCGCTCTCGAAAAAGCTCTCCGTCTCCGGCGTATCTCTTTCTAAGGGTGCGAAAGAGGCGATTCTACATGCCGGAGGCACAGTAAAGTAGCTTCACTAGCTTTCTGGGGGATGACCACCTAACGGAAGCTAATGAAGCCCATGAAGCCATGCAAACCTTCTTCCAAAAATTCAAATTAGCTCTCAGTGATGCAACGCTCCGAAGGAGGATTCTCTTTGTCTTGGGCGCGCTTGTTATTTTTCGCATTCTCGCTGTTGTCCCAATTCCGGGGATTGATCCAGTGCGTCTCTCAGAATTTCTTTCGAATAACCAATTTTTTGGACTCCTCAACATCTTCTCAGGAGGCGGTTTGTCCAATCTCTCTATTGTCATGTTGGGTGTTACCCCGTACATCACGGCCTCCATTATCATGCAGCTTTTGACTGTCATGTCAGCCAAGCTTAAGGCGCTCTACCATGAGGAGGGTGAGGCGGGGCGCAAGAGGTTCATGCAGTATTCGCGCCTCATCATGGTCCCGCTCGCGGTTATTCAGGGAGTTGGATTGATCCTCATCCTTTCACGGCAGGGTGTCGTCGAGAGTTTGGGGGGCTTTGACCTATTGACCAACGTCATTGTTATCACGGCGGGATCGGTGCTCCTCATGTGGTTGGGAGAGCTCATATCAGAATTTGGGATCGGCAACGGTGTCTCGCTTATTATCTTTGCGGGTATCGTGGCGGCACTTCCAGCTACGGTTCAACAGCTCATCTTCACCTTTGATGTTGCCCAAATTCCTGTGTATCTCGGGTTCTTAACTGCGGCCATTATTATTGTTGCCGGTATTATCTGGATCACGGAGGCAGAACGGCCGATTCCTGTTTCTTATGCGAAAAGAGTCCGCGGAGGACGGATGTATGGCGGTATTCAAACATATCTCCCGTTGCGTTTGAACCAAGCGGGGGGTATCCCGATCATCTTTGCGCTCTCTATTCTCCTTTTCCCGCAAATGATTGTCAACTTTCTCGTAGGGGTAGACAATACCGCCGTACTTGCTGTGGGGAGGATGCTACAAGCGTTTTTCAACAACACCGTACTCTACGCCGCTTTCTATTTCTTCCTCGTGTTTTTCTTCACGTATTTTTACACTGCGGTGACGTTTGACCCGCACTCTATTGCCACGAATCTTCAAAAGAACGGCGCCTTTATTCCCGGTGTACGCCCCGGCAACACAACAGCGGACTACATTGCGGCGATTTTGACGCGCATCACTCTTGTTGGCGCCCTTTTCCTTGGCACTGTGGCAGTTCTCCCCGTTGTCATGCAAGGTATTACCGGCATTACTGCATTTGCGATCGGAGGCACAAGCGTCCTCATCGTCGTTGCTGTTTTACTCGATCTCGTGAAAAAGATTGACGCGCAAATAGCAATGCGAGAATACTAAAATAGTATATGGTATTTAGTATCTTGTATTTGGTATAGAAAACACACGCTCCGATGTTTTGTCCGAGCGCGTGTTTTGTTTTTGTGCGTACGTCGTATACTATATACCAAATACTAAATACTATATACTTTTGTTTATGGACAACGCCTACATTTTTATCGGCCGTTCCGGATGCGGCAAAGGAACACAAGCAGAGCTTTTGAAAGCCTATCTTGAAAAGAAAAATCCCGGGCAAAGGGTCATATGGTTTGGCACCGGGGAACGGTTCAGGACGTTTCTTAAAGAACCTGGACATACACAGGATATTGCTCGCGGTTATGTTGAAAGAGGCAAGCTCTCCCCTGAATTCTTGGCGATTCATATCTGGTCTCATTTTTTTATTGAGGATATTGTTGGCGGCGAAAGTGTCATCTTTGACGGCACGCCAAGAAAACTGAATGAAGCGCGTGTGCTTGACGACGCCCTCGAGTTTTATGGCGCGAAGGTTTCGGTGATTTTTATAAATGTTTCTCGAGAGTGGGCGCGAGAACGTTTGCTCGGGCGAGGAAGACAGGATGACACAGAAGAATACATTAAAAATCGACTTGATTGGTTTGAAAGTGACGTTGCAGAGACGCTGGCTTTCTATAAGGACTCAAAACATGCCTTTCTCGAGATTAATGGCGAACAGCCAATACCAAAAGTACACGAGGATATCGTGAAGCAGCTTGAAGCGTAACGTATCAGTAATGGCAATCTTTAGAAATGAGCAAGATATAGAGATTCTCCGAGAAGCCGGTCGCCGGCTTGCTTTTGTCGTGGGAGAGGTAGCGAAAAAAGCAGTTCCCGGAGTTTCCGAAGAAGCACTCGATCTCTACGCAGAGGAGTTAATCCTCAAGGGGGGAGACAAGCCGGCGTTTAAGGGATACCGACCTTCTGGCGCCCGCGCTCCTTACCCGTCGACGATTTGCATTCAGACGAACGATAAAGTGGTGCACGGCATTCCGACCGGCTACATCCTTAAAGAGGGCGACATCGTTGTCATAGATACCGGGCTCGAGCATAAGGGTTTCTTTACCGACATGGCAATCACCATCCCTATAGGAAAAGTCGATGCCGCCGCAAAGAAACTGATAACGACAACACGCGACGCGCTCTACGCGGGGATCAAGGAAGCCCGTGCAGGTAATCGCCTCGGAGACATTGGCGCTTCTGTTGAAGCGGTAGTCAAGAAAACAGGATTCTCAATTGTCCCCGAGTTTGGAGGGCATGGTATCGGGAAGAAACAGCATGAGGACCCCTTTGTTGCCAATTACGGAAGAAAGAAAACCGGACCCCTTCTTGAAGAAGGCCTTGTCATCGCCATTGAACCTATCGTCAATGAAGGTTCTCCGGAGGTGATCTTCGAAAAAGACGGCTACACCGTGCGTACCAAAGACGGAAAACGAAGCGCGCAGTTTGAACACACAATCCTTATTACCAAAGGGGATCCGGAAATCATCACAGACCTAAAAAACTAGTACACATTCTCCCATCGACTATTCTGCCATCACTACGTATACTATAAGGAATGGCAGTTGAAAGAGCCCCCATCCCGCAGCCGTTTACCACACCAGATGCAGAACTCGCGTACTTGCGGGAACGTCTTCGTCTAAAAGAGCGCGAGCTTGAGACCCGTGGTGAGAGAGATGCTTTAGCGAGAGCTGCAACGGAAACAGTGCAGGAACACGCCGCCCGATCTCCCGAAGAAGTACTTCCAAAAGAACAAGTGCTCCCCAAGGAGGAAGCTGAAGCTATAGCACTCAATCTTTCACCAGAGAAGCATGATGATCGCATGGGCGAGTTCCTCGGACTCCTTCAAGAGCGGGGTATTAAAAATGCCCTTTCGGTTATTGAGTCACTCAAGAGTCCTCATCTTGCAGACGATTTTCATCGTTTTTTGATTGCATATGTGAAAGGAGGGCATTCTGTCTATGGGTTGAAAGAGCGCGGAGAGTTATGGAAGTCACTGCGAATGACGCTCTACGAAGTTTTCTTGCCAGAAGCTGTGAAAGAAGAACTTAAGGGGAAGACACTCAAAGAACTCCTCTCTTCTATGGAGCAGTTCTTCGCGGGAATGGCATCTATTTCCGACGTTTCCCCTGATACTACACGCCACTGGAGCGCTGAGTTGGCGCTCGCAGAGTCTGGGTCGGAAGTTGTTTTTTATGTTGCTGTTCCTGACACAAAGAAAGATCTTTTTGAAAAACAACTTCTTTCTGTCTTTCCTAAGGCAGAACTTTACGAACAAAAAGATGACTTCAACATCTTTAACGAGGGGGGGATTGCCGTTGGTGCTGTTGGGACATTTAAGCGGGAGGCGATTCTTCCCCTCAAGACATACGACACCTTTGACTACGATCCTTTGAATATCGTTCTCAACACGTTTTCAAAACTGGCAAAAGACGGAGAAGGCGCGGCGATACAATTTGTTTTTGAAGCAACGCCCAACTCACTCGTTGGAGACTATCGGAAGACATTGGAAAAAGTAGAGAAGGGAGCGTCACTCAAAGATGCCTACGGCGGATCCTTCACCAAGGAGTTCATCAAGGCTTTTGGCGGCATCATGGGCGACAGTCCAAGTAAGGAGAAAGAGAAGCACGTTGATACCGCGGTTGTTGAGGCGATCCGCGCGAAAATCGCCGCGCCAATCATAAAAGCAAACATTCGCTTAATAGCTGGAGCTGCCGATTCCGCACGGGCGAAAGAAATTTTGAGTGATATGGTGTCCGCATTTCGACAATTTGAAAATACGACAGGAAACACCCTTGTTTTTAAAGAAATGGAAGGCGGCAAAAAAGATGTCCTCTTGAAGTCATTTTCATACCGCTTATTTAACGAGAGCGAATCATTACCCTTGAACCTCCGTGAGGCGACGACTTTGATGCATCTCCCGTCGGCGGGTATTGAATCATCCCCGCACTTGAAGCAGGCGAAGAGCGGTGGAGCTCCAGCCCCCGTCGCGCTTCCCACAAGCGGCACCCTCTTGGGAGTGAACCACTATAGGAACACCGAAACAAAAGTATACCTTACGAAAGAAGACCGACTACGACACTTCTACGTCATCGGTCAGACGGGTACAGGAAAGACGACATTATTGAAAAATATGATCGTGCAGGACATCCAAGATGGCGACGGTGTCTGCATGATTGACCCCCACGGCACGGACATTCAAGATGTCCTGGGGCTTATTCCCGATCATCGGAAGGAAGACGTCATCTATTTCGACCCGAGCAATTTGAATCGCGTCATGGGGCTTAACATGCTCGAGTATGACCCACGTTTTCCAGAGCAGAAGACCTTTGTTGTCAACGAGCTTTTTAGCATTTTCCAAAAGCTCTATGGGGCGGTACCGGAGTCTATGGGGCCCATGTTCGAACAGTACTTCAGAAATGCGACACTCCTTGTTCTTGAGGACCCTGAATCGGGGAATACACTCCTAGATGTGTCACGCGTGCTCTCGGACGCTACCTTCCGAAAAGCAAAACTTTCGAAATCCAAAAATCCCGTGATCAATCAGTTCTGGGAGGAAATCGCGGAGAAAACAGGCGGAGAAGCGGCGCTTTCAAACATCGTTCCCTACATCACGAGCAAATTCGACATCTTCACCGCGAACGACTTTATGCGACCAATCATTGCCCAGTCGAAATCGTCCTTCAACTTCCGCGAGATCATGGACTCTCGAAAGATTCTTCTTGTCAATCTTGCGAAGGGCCGGCTTGGAGCAATCAACTCGAACCTCCTCGGTCTCATTATTGTCGGAAAGATCCTCATGTCGGCCCTTTCGCGTGTCGACATCGTCGGGAAGGGTGAGGTGGCGCCGTTTTATCTCTACATCGATGAGTTCCAAAACGTCACGACAGATTCCATCTCAACTATTCTCTCTGAAGCTCGCAAGTATAAGCTTTCGCTCACCGTTGCCCACCAGTTCATTGCTCAACTCGAGGAAGGTATTCGCAACGCAGTCTTTGGAAACGTTGGTTCAATGGCCGCTTTCCGTGTAGGACCGGAAGATGCCGAATTTCTAAAGCAGCAATTTACTCCGATTTTTGGAGCCAACGACCTCATGAATATCGACAATTTCAACGCGTACGTGCGCTTACTCGCGAACGGCCGTCCAGCGAAGCCGTTTAATATTCGCATTCCTCCGAAGCCGGAAGGCAACCCTGCCCAAGCTGAAGTACTAAAAGAGCTCTCCTCGCTCAAATATGGGCGACCGCGGGAAGACGTTGAGACCGAGATCGCCACTCGCTACAGCCTTTGATTTGTTTTATACTGTAGGCATTAGTTACACAACGTTTCCATTATGGCAAACTTCGAAAGACCAATGAGTACTGGAGGAGCTGAAGGTGCCCCCGAAGCACCACGTCAGGCAACTCGGGCAGAAAAAGCGAAGCTTACGCGGCAGATAAACATACTTGAGCGTCAATTGGAGAAACTCGCACACGAGGACAGGGAGCAGCCCGGAGCACAAGCGGAGCGCGAGAGAATCGGTGCCGAGCGAAACAGGCTTTGGGATTTGCGGAATCAGATGGATACGGAAGTTGCCTCCTCTGAAGCGGTATTTCCAAACGTACCCATGGGCGAAGGAACTTTTGATGAAGCCGAGAGTGCGCCCCAAGAAATGCGCGTTGCTGGGGAGACGTACGAAGATACACCCCCTCCTACTCCCGAAACGCTTCGCCCTGACACGCAAGAAAAAGCAGAAGAGCCCAAGGCGCACTTCTCTTACAAATGGACTGGCCGTAGGACGGGAGAGCCGGGAGAGGCCGAAGAAATAGCAAGAGAGGAAGCGGAGCGCGAGGAAAAGTTAAGGGCTTTAGGCAAAAAGACCCCCCAAAAAAACAAGGGGGATATTCCCGTGAGGCAGGAACCTTCAGAACCGGTTGTGTGGGATAGTTCAAAGACAACAGGGAGAAGGACAAAGGGAGAAGAAGCAATTGATAGCAGAGTAACGGCATTCAAAAAAAAGATTCGTGGTATTGCAGATGGTACGATCCCCGTACCTCTTGCGGGAGAAACTCCCGCAAGAGAAACACTCACTGCGGAAGAGGAGCCAACTCCTCTCTATGATGCCGCTGTCAGGGAGGGGTATATCAAAGAGGAACTGAAACCGCGCAGGAGACGCCAAGCGCTCGTTACACCCAAAGCAGATGCGGAGTTTCCAGGAGAAGTGAGCGAAGCAGAAAGACGGCACCTAGAAGAGCTTGGCCGCATGACGCCATGGACGGGTGAAGAGTCTCCCGAAGTCGGAAGAGAAATGACCCCAGAGGAGCAAGGAAGGCGATTAGAGGAATGGTTGGGCGAAATGCAGAACTCCATTAGGGCTGAAGCAGAAAGGAAAAGCCTCTGGCAGTATATGAGAGGAGCTTCAGAACGTTATGCGAAACTTCCTTTCTATCAAAAAATTGCTGTTGGACTCGCTCTTACAGCAGGTGTTGGAAGTGGAGCACTTCTTGGTGGTCCCGCAGGGCTCGCAATCACGGCGGGTGCAATGGGTGCAAAACTTGGTGTTGGTTTTCTCACATTCCTTGGCACATACGAAGCTGTCGAGTCGTTGGCGGAACGGTCAAGGGAGAGACAAGTAAAGTTTTGGAACAAATACCCTAGAGTTCTTGGCGCTGTTGCCGGAGCAATCACGGGGGGCATTTCAGCGTACAGTATCGGGCAGGCTCTTGAATGGGTGGCGGACAATTTCGCATCCAGCGCTACCGAAGGTGCAGCGCGCGTTGCTGTCGAGGCAGCCGACCGGGGAGGCCAAGTAGTGGCAGAAGTCAGACCGGGCCTCGTAGAACCAAAGGTAGTAACTCCGGAGATGCCTCCTGCGTCAGATTATGCAGAGGGGTCGGGTGTATATGCCGTTGGAGGAGAAGTGGGTTCCCAAGAAAGTGTTGTCCAGATTGGCGCCGAAGCCGCGCGCACTATTACAGCAGAAGTTGCGAAGGGTGACACTGTGTGGGGGCTCTTGAAGAACGGATTAGGAGAGAAGCTCGCAGGGCTTTCCCCAGAACAGCAAACCTACGTCATTGATGGGCTCAAAGACAAACTTGCGGCGATGACTCCGGCAGAATTGAAGGACCTCGGTATTAAGAGCGGCAACATTGATCGCATCTTCCCTGGGCAAAAGCTTGATTTCACGTCTCTCCTTGGGGATTCTTCTCTTGTTGAGAAACTTAAAGCTGGAGCAGAAAACCTTACCGCAGAACAGCTACAGAATATCCGAGAGGGAGGAGTTGCACTACCCCCCACTCCATTAGCTGAGGCGATGGAGGCGCCTACCGTTGAACAAGCAGCCGAGGTTTTGGAAAAGGGGGCTGAAGTAGTCGTGAATGAAGAGGCTGGATCCGTGGAACACATGGGCACAGAGGTTTTCTTTGATAAGTCGGCAGCGAACATCTATGAGCAAGGCAACGGCGAGCTCATAGCTTGGGGCGGCACGGATGATGCAAAAGCGGCGCTTGCGGAACGTATTGCGGGGGAAACGGGGAAGCAAGTGCGTGTGGACGCTTCCATGGGTTCTTACTATGTAACCCCGGAGGGTTCGCGTGTTTCAATAGAAGAAACATTTAAAAGTTTTGGTGATTGGTGGAGTCGCCTTTGGGGGAACATGCCGGAGCCTGAAGGAGTGGCCACCATGCTTACGCGTAATAAATAGAAGCAGTTAATTAACTACTACTCACTACTTACTACTAACTACCCACTAATCATATGGCACTGCTCCAAAGTAATCTCCAGAGTAAAATTGCGACCGAACTCGGCGTTGGCAATCTTCCCCCAGAAAGTCAAAAACGCATTATTGCACGACTCGGAGAAATCATCCTCCAGCGCGCAACAATGAACATTCTGGACGTACTCCCAGAAGAAAAACGCGGTGAGTTTGGCAAACTTGCGGCAGGCGATGACCAGTCGGCAGTAGAAGCTTTTTTGAAACAATTTGTGCCAAATGCGGACGAACTGGTAAACGCCGCGATTAAGCAAGAAGTGGAAGCGTTCAAGGGGTTTAAGGCACAACTTGCCGCGAGCTAGACCGACTTTTCAATACAACGGGGGGATGTTAGAGTGGAATCATCCGCTCTAACTTTGTTTAGTATGAAAGATTCTTTCGAGAAACCATCACAACAAGAGGTTGATCCTGATCGGGAACCTTACCCCGAAATCGAGGAGCTCAAGGATCCCCTTGAGAATATCTTCAACCAACTCGCCGAAGGCATCGAGAACGGCGAATGGTATGACCTCATTGTCGGCGATGATGCCTCGGGCCGCATCCCGACCCTTATTGTTGCTGGAGTGCTTAAAGAAATCGCAGAAGCCCGCGGACTTGAAAAACCGGATATGCTCTTTTTTGCGGGGGTGAAAGACGTAGCGCTTAAAAAGAAGCGAAAGAGAGAAATTGTGGAGGTACTAAAACAACATGAGAAATGGAGTGGAACGGCGCACAAACGAGCGCTTTTGGTTACTGACACCATCGCTTCGGGAGAGACAATCAGAGACATTACTGACGCGTTAAAGGAGCAAGATATTTTCTTTAAAATCATTACAATAGGCACCACTTTTGGAGTTCCCAAGACCGAGGAGCAGGTGAAGGAGTCTCGTGAATATATATTAGGAGGCAAGATCATCTCTGGCATGCGTGGTACCCCTAAAATTTACCAGATGCATACTTATGGTGGTGTGCAAAAGGAGGACAAAGCGAGCATTCATGCTTTGCCGATAAGAACAGCCTTATCGCAGACGGGGAGTGATTATCCTCCAAACAGCTTCCAAAAAAACATCAACGAAGCCCGCGCCGACAGCAAAGAAATCGCCCACGAAATCGCGGAGAAGTATTTAGCAGAACACCCCCAAAAAGCTACGGGGAGAAAAGCGGCGTAACCATACTATACTATGATTTGGAATCCACACGAAGGTCGCGGATCTAATGATCGCTTAGACCAAATAATGCGCGAGAAGCGCAAGGCGCGTCTGGAACAAGAAGCGGCGGCGGAGGAGGCTCGTGTCTTAGAGCTTGCATCTGAAAAGGCCGAGAAGAGGCTCACGGAAGATCAGATTGATTTTACAAACCCGGAGTTTCGAGGAGTTTTTACTGATGCGGCAGTAGAAAAAGATATGCAATACCTCGCAAGAGTCGAAGCGGCCATCAAAGAAGGTGAAACAGAAAGGAGCCGGGACACATTTCGCCTCGCGAGAATTCTCGAAGCAATCATTCACGAGCAAACAGAGCTTGCCAACTGGCTTGGGTCTGGTGCTACTACCATTAAGACTTCACGGCTCGACGATATTGCCAATGGCGTGGATGAGGTGGTGGAGTTTAGAAAAGATGAAGGTCACACGGCGCACCTTGGTCTTGGTATTGACGTAACGCTCGGCACCCACTTTCTTGGACAGAAGTTTGAAAGGATCAGAAAGGAAATTGAGAGTGGGAAGCTTGCACAGGTGAGATACTTCAAATCAAGTGATGGGAGCTTCGTCGGAACATTACCACTCTTGCCTCGCGTTATTGTTGGGGCTGAACGGCGGCACATCACAGAGCTTGCGCGGCTTTGGGTGAACAATAAAAATAAAGAACTTGCGGAACATCCGTTTAAAAAAGTTTTGATTGCAGAGATCATTGAGCAGCTCAGAGCCTTTAGAGAATATGCCCGTTTTGAGGCTATGAGGCAGACTCAACCAGCTGAAAGAGAGAGAAGGGAGGGGGTGATTCGGGCATATGAACGGGCGCTCCTCATTGCCGAAGGAGTAAAGCGGGGGGAGAAAGCGGCCCTCTCGAAATTGCCTGAAGGAAGCCGTGACGCGGAGTGGGGCAATAACGACCGTGTCCTCCTCGCCATCCGCCAAGAACTCAAGTCGTTTGGAGCGGGGGTGAGTTAAACCGTGTAGGTTTGCTCTTTGTGTCGGACTAGTTTAAAATACCTCCATGTCAGATTATAAAAAGTTCAAAGAGGAGAGAACATTTGTTTTAATTAAGCCTGACGGCGTTCGCAAGGGGCTTACCGGGGAAATTATCAAGCGTTTTGAACAGCGGGATTTGAAGATCGTTGCCCTCGAGATGTTCCAGCCTACAAGGAAGCAGATCGACGATCACTACCCAAAGGAACAGAAGTGGGTTACGCGGTTGGGTGAAAAATCTCTTTCCACTTATAGCAAATACGGCATTGATCCGGCGAAAGAACTCGGCACCAATGATGCTGCAAAAATTGGGGAGATGGTGCGAGAGTGGCTCGTTGACTACATGACTTCGGCACCGCTTGTACGCATGGTCGTAGAAGGCGTGCATGCCGTTGATATGGTCAGGAAAATTGCCGGTCCCACCATACCCTCTATGGCGGACATGGGAACTATTCGCGGCGACTTTTCGGCCGACTCTCCGGCTATCGCGAATACGGAAAAGCGGGCAGTCATGAACCTGATTCATGCTTCTGAAACCCCAGAAGAAGCGATGCACGAGATAAAGCATTGGTTTGGCGAGAAACCGCCCATATTCTCCTACAGTCGTTTTTGCATTGATCTCTGGTAGTGCTACACTTAGGGTAGTTATTGGAGTAAAAATCCAGAATGTTAAAAACCCAGGGAGCTCGAATTGGCTCACTCTACTGATTCGTTCAGGGAATGATGTCTGAGGGCACCCACCTTGTATATAACGCTCGGGTTTTTCTACTCCAATAACTATTAAAGAATCCCCTGTGGGGTTTTTTAATGCTTCATTATGCCAGATACGATATACTAGAGACTACATACCACTACTATGTTTCGTCATCCCTTTTTCTACTTCCTCTTCTGTCTCCTCATCGTCATTACGGCTATGCATGTTTTTGGTATTATGTATTTTTGGTATGCCACGTATCCACTCCTTGATCTCGTCTTACATTTTGTTGGCGGTTTCTGGATTGCCGGTATAAGTTTATGGATCTTCTTTTTATCAGGGGCTTCGCGAGCTTCCTATAAGCAGAAAATACCCAAGGTCCATGTTGTCTTGGGTGTCCTCTTCTTCACCGTAATGATAGGGGCACTGTGGGAAATATTTGAAGTCATAAACGATATAACGCTCCGAGGATACCCAAAATACGAGTTCGATACGATAACCGATCTTATCGCTGACTCGATGGGGGCCCTCCTTGCTGGCTGGTATTTTGTCCGACGATATTTGTAACAGTTCAAAAGCTAGTATCTTAATGAGCAAAGCCAAACTTACATTTTGCGGGGGAGCAGGGGAGGTGACCGGTTCAAATTTCCTCTTGGAGACCGACGAGGCGAGCGTGCTCGTTGATTGCGGTTTGTTTGAGGGATGCGACACCTGTGGCGACAAAAATGTAGATCCGTTTCCATACGACCCGAAAAAGATCGATGCCTTGTTTGTGACTCACCCACACGTTGACCACGTAGGGAGGATCCCGAAGCTTGTGAAAGAGGGTTTTCGGGGCACAATCTACTCCACTCCGCCCACCAGAGATATTGTCGAGGTTGTCTATGACGACGCACTCAAAATCATGAGAGAAGAAACAGCGAGGACGGGAGCACCACTTTTATACGGACCGGAAGATGTTACGCAAACACTCGCCTTGTGGGAGACCAGAGAGTATCGGAAAACCTTTGTTGTAAAAGGCCTCACGGCTTCATTTAAAAACTCAGGGCATGTTTTAGGTTCTGCGATGGTGGAGCTTGAACGCGGTGGAAAAAAGATCGTCTTTACGGGGGACCTCGGTAACTTCCCATCGCCACTCTTACCCGACCCCGATGCGGTGAATGACGCGGACTATCTCGTTATGGAGAGCGTATACGGTGATCGAAACCACGAGGCACGGGATGAGCGCCGTTCTGCGTTGGAAGATATTATTGAGGAGACATCTCGGAAGAAGGGCGTGCTCATGATTCCAGCCTTTTCTCTTGAGCGCACACAAGCTGTCCTTTACGAAATAGAGCACATGGTTGAGGGGCGACAGATCCCACGCATGCCCGTTTTCATTGATTCGCCGCTTGCGATTAAGATTACAGACATTTACAAAAAATATTCATCGACCTACTTCAATAAAAGTGTGGGGATGGAGTCAAAAGGCGGCAACGGCATTTTTGCATTTGCTGAACTCTCTTTCACAAGGACTTCCGAAGAATCAAAGCACATCCTCGCTGTTCCGGAGCCGAAAATTATCATTGCGGGAGGAGGTATGTCCGAAGGGGGGCGCATTATCTTCCATGAAAAGCATTATCTGCCTCAACCTAAAAACACCCTCCTTATTTTAGGATATCAAGCACCAGGTACCCGCGGCCGTGAAATAGAAGACGGCGCAAAGACCATAGAGATACTCGGGGAAGAGATACCTGTTAATGCTCGTATTCGCACTATCAGCGGCTATTCTGCGCACATGGACTCCGAGCATCTCCTTGAGTTTGCGGCGAACGACGCAGATGCGGCAAAAACAATCTTTGTTGTTATGGGAGAACCCAAGTCAGCTTTCTTCCTGACCCAACGAATACGCGATTATGTAGGGCTCAACGCAGTTGCTCCACAGCGTGGTGACACGTTCCCTCTAGATTTTTAGCGTCGCGCATACCGCTCTGTATGCTATACTTTCTATATCATTACCCCTATGCACCCTGACGAGCAAAAACACGTTCACTTGAAGTTAAAAATCTGCGTCTCTGGCGCGGCAGAGACCGGTCATTGCGGTCCAGATGCTCTTGATTCAGCAAAAGAACTGGGACGTGAAATCGCGCGGCACAATGCTGTGCTGGTAACCGGTGCGACAACAGGCTTTCCCCTCTGGGCGGCTATGGGCGCAAAAGAGGTGAATGGTATCTCCCTCGGGCTTTCGCCCGCCTCAACAGAGGAAGAACATATTGGAATCTACAAGCTCCCTGTCGATTACCTTGATTTGATCATCTATACCGGTTTTGGATACTCCGGCAGAAACCTTCTTTTGACTCGGGCATCAGACGCGATCATTGTTGGGTGCGGGCGTATCGGAACCGTGAATGAATTTACCATCGCCTTTGAAGACAAGAAGCCCATTGGCATCTTGGAGGGGTCGTGGGAGACAGACGAAGTGTTCCGAAACATCATTGAAAAGGCACATCGGCCAAACAATAAAATCATCTTTGACTCTGATCCGAAGGCGCTTGTCGAGAGACTAATGGAGCTTGTGAAAAAAGAAAAGAAACACTACTACCTCTACGAACGCCGCCAAGCAATAGAGTGATACAAAAATAACAAAAAACGGTCGCCTGAAGCGATCGTTTTTTGTTATTTCACTTTCTCGAGAACCTTCTTGAAGATTTCAGGATTGTTTTCAGCGAGGTCGGCGAGAGATTTGCGATCAAGGCCGATTCCTTTCTGTTTCAGCATGAAAATAAATTGAGAATACGAGATGTTCCCGTACTCACGGGTTGCCGCGTTGATTTTTACCTGCCACAAGCGTCGGAAGTCTTTCTTTTTCTTTCGCCGATGTCCAAAGGCATGCACTCCTGCGTGAGCGATTGCTTCGTGTGCTTGTCGCACCTTTTTACTTCGGCCAAATCGATACCCCTTCGCCTGCTTCAAGGTGTTTCGACGGCTTTTTATTCGCGTTGTGCCTCTCTTTACCCGTGTCATAGTCGTTAGTTAATGAAACGCTGTTTTGATTTAGCGGACATGGTAAATGAACGCATGCGATTGCGGTCGAGCTTGTCGGACTTGCTTTTTCTCGCACGGAAATGGTTTTGTCCGCCTCTGCGCGCAAGCATTTTTCCGTTTTTCGTGACTTTGAGTCGCTTTGTGTAGGATTTGTTGGTTTTCATGGTCGCGTGCGTTTGTACTACTTTTTCGCGCGTTCGAGTATGACCGCGAGGCCCTTGGGGCTTCTCTTTGGTCCATCAGCTATTTTGTACTCCTCTGTGATAAGTCGTAAGACGCGTTCCAGACGTTCTTGTAAAAATTCTTTCGGGAGGTACTTTGCGCGGCCAGCAAGGAAAAGATCCATCTTGACGCGATACCCCTCTTTCAAGAACTTAGAAGCCTGTTTTGCCTTGAGTTCTAGGTCGTGCTCGCCCGTACCGATCTTGATCTGGAGGGATTTTGTCTCTGTTCCCTGTACTTTAACCCCCCTTTGCTTCTTTTGCTCCAGATACTGAAACTTACCATAATCCATGATTTTGGCAACTGGTGGGGTAGCATTGGGCGAAATCTCAATCAAATCAAGCCCCCGCCCTTGCGCTACTTCGAGGGCTTCCTTAAAGGGGATGACACCGAGGTTACCTCCGTCATCGGTTACAACACGGAGCTCCTGTGCGCGTATTTGGTTGTTTATCCTCACCTTTGCTTTCAGATTAGGGTAGTATAGAGGATTTTAAAAGGAATGGCAAGACATTCGACCTTGCTCATGATAAACAAAAACCCGCGTAAGGCGGGTGTATTTTTTAGGCGCGGATGCGCGCAATCTCGTAGTTTGAATACATCTTATTCCCAGTTACATCTTCTAGCACCGGGAGGAATGGCGGAAGTGAAACTTTACTCGTCTCCCTAGTCAGCTCAACCTCTAGGAGGAGAAGGCCGGTAGCCGGGTCTCTGAATACATCGAGTTCAAAGTATTGGTTTTCCCACGCGAAACAAAAACGATGTTTTTGTATAACCGCGAACCTGGGGTCGCGAACGCGAGCAAGTTCGCCGTACATTTCGGGTGAAATGTGTTTTTCCGTTTCCGCGCGAGCAAATGTCCCAGGAATTTCCCACTTGTGTGTACGATAGTATACATATGTACCGTCTTGGCCGCGACGGCGAATGCGTCCTTCATTACCCGGAGCTTCACCCGTCAAATACATCTGTTCAATCTGAACACACTCAAATGGGATCCGCAGTTCTTTGAGTAGCCGCGGATTAAACGACGGATCGATGAGATATTTTCTCTCAATCTCGATCGGCACCGGGATGCCGAGGACAACGCAGACCTCTTGGAAGAGTCGATCAATCTTTTCTTCAAAGCCCGTTGAGTTATCAATGGATCGCCAGTGTGGGTGCCCCATCCATGCCTCAAGCGTCTCTTTGTCTCTCTCCCGAGCTTCTCCCAACGTTGTTTCTTGGCGAGCGGTGTTATTTGCAACCGTGTAGAACGCCTCTGCTCCAAATGCCGCCGTGACGAGATGGAAGACGGCATTATAGGGAAGATCGCGCAGGTGGGGGATTTTGAGACCCGACTCGTGCGCGAGTTGTTTGAACAGATCCGCTTTTGCGTACCCGAGTATGTCCATAAAACCGCGGTCGCAGATCACCACCTTTTTCTTGGCTTTGGATCGAGCCACATAGCGACGGTAGTTGAGTTCCCGTGCAAGTGTCTCTTCAAAGACACAACGTTGGAATGTTTGAAAGTCCAATCCATTTGCATCCGGCTTAATCCCCGCATTTATGAGAAGTGTCGGCACCTCGGGCGGCATAAAAACCGTGAACCCGCGGTCCAAGAGCTTCTGTTCAGTGCGGCACAAAGCCGTCGTCTTGCCCGCGCACGGCCCGCCAGTAAGAACCATGATCGGAACGTCTTCTGGCCTCAAGTGTTTTAGTATCTCTGCCTCAGAACTGAAGTGAGGAAGCATGAATGTCACCCAGATCTCCTTTCTTTCTGCATCGTAACCCGCCTCACACACTTTGGGAAGCCTTCGAAAATTGAAAAAGATGTGAAATCGGGATACTCTAAACCAGAGATGAAAACAACCAAAAGAACATCCATGAAGAGCAAAAGCGCCTTTCGAAGAAGCGAGCTTGACGGGAACGTCAAGCCGACAGACGATTTTTTCCAGTTTGCAAATGGCAAGTGGGCGGAGCGACACGCTATTCCCGCAACAGAAAGCATATGGGGACCCTTCCACATTTTGTGGAAGAAAAACCTTGAGCGTCTTCGCATCCTTCTTGAAGATATTTCAGAAGGTAGAGTAGAAGAAGGGGGGAGAGAGTTAGTGCTTCTTCGCGATTATTACCGAACAGCGATGGATCGCGCAATGGCCAATGCTCTGGGCTCTAGTCCCTTGACGCCCTTCTTTGATGACGTGAACGCCGTGGCGACGATTCAGGATATTGTGGCGCTCATGGCACGTTTCCGTAAAGCTGGCATCGGTGGGCCTTGGACTGTCACCGCCTACAGGGACTTGAAGGAGGGAGATCTCGTTAAACTTTCGTTTGGGCAAGGAGGTTTGGGCCTGCCAGAGAAGACCTACTATCTTTCAGATGATCCCGCCACGCGTAAAGTACGAGATGCCTACCGCAAGCATGTAGAGAAAATGTTTCGCCTGGCGAACATCGAAGGAGATGCTCGAGAAAGCGCCGATACTATCATGGAGATAGAAACAGCACTTGCTCGGGTATCAAGAACAAACGCTGAATTGCGGCAGATTGAGAACATTTACAACGAGAGGACAATACCGGCTCTTGAGCGCGAAGTACCCGGCGTGAATTGGCGGATGTATCTTTCGGAACTCGGCGCTCCGCCTTTGGACACAGTCAATATTGAGGTGCCGGAATTCATGTCGACAGTTTCGAGTCTCTTCCAAAGTATTCCGCTTCAGAAGTGGAAAGTGTATTTTTCCTGGAGAATAATCACTTCGGGGGCAAGCTTCTTGAGCGATGCGTTCGCCCGCGAACAGTTTAATTTCTGGGGCAAAGTTGTTTCGGGGACGAAGAGAATGCAACCGCGGTGGCGTAGGGTCGCCCACGACATTGACGGCACGGTTTTGGGAGAAGTGCTCGGCAAATTCTATATCCAACGTCACTTCAGTGAGAGCGCCAAAGACTATGTGCGCACAATGGTTGCTTACGTAAAGGAGGCATTCAAGGAACGCGTTAGTTCTCGCCCATGGATGGGGGAGGCGACAAGGGCAATGGCCATTCGGAAGCTCGATGCCGTGAAAGAAAAGGTGGGGTATCCAGACACGTGGCGGGATTCTTCTCGGCTTCAGCTTACCAACGCTTCATACTACGAAAATAGCGTTCAAGTGTCTCGCTTTGAATTTGAGGACATGCTCTCCAAGGTGGGCAAACCGGCAGATCGGCAGAAATGGTTTTGTTCGCCGCAAACGGTTAATGCCTTTTTCGAGGAGGAGCTTGTATCGATGACATTTCCCGCAGGAATTCTGCAGCCACCGTTCTTTGACCCTGAAAGAGATGAAGCGGTGAATTTTGGCGCAATCGCATCAATCGTAGGGCACGAACTCACGCATGGCTTCGACGATCAAGGAAGAAAGTTCGATGAGAACGGTCATCTCGAGGATTGGTGGACCCCGGAAGACAAAGAAGCATTTTTGGAACGCACAAGAGCGTTCGAGGCTCAAATTGGGACGTACCGCATTATTGATGACGTCTACGCAAATGGCGCTCTCACTATCGGTGAAACGGTTGCGGACTTAGGCGGGCTCGTGCTTGCTTTCTACGCGATGCAAAAGTTCTTTGCGGAAAAAGGCCGTCCTCGTCTGGTCAATGGACTCACTCCAGAGCAGCGCTTCTTTCTTGGGTATGCGTTAATAGAGCGCTCAAAGTTCCGCGAGGAGCGCTTGCGCGAAATTGCTATTACCGATCCGCATCTGCCATCGTATTGGCGTGTGAATGGTGTGCTTTCCAATATGTCGGAATTCTTTGACGCATTTAATGGGGGTCCTGGCGACAAGATGTGGCGCCCGGAAAACGAGCGAATAGAGATTTGGTAATTGTTAAACGACTGCGAGAGACGCGGTCGTTTTATGTTATAGTCATACCATGGTCCCGATAGTGTCCGCGGTCACGGACGGAGAGCGTCAAAACAGCTCACATTATTGGGAATATTATAAGAAGTAATTTTCATGGGTTGAGGTTGAGAGACCGCGACCTGACACTATCGGGATGGCACTCGTGAGTAACAAGAAAGCGTATTTTAATTATGAAATCCAGGAAAAACTGGAGGCGGGTATTGAATTACTCGGTCATGAAGTGAAGACCTTGAAAGGCGGTCGCGGCTCGCTTGAGGGGGCATATGTGATTACACGCGGAAATGAAATGTTCTTGGTGAATATGCATATTCCACCCTACCAAGTGGGCAATGTCGGGAAGGACTACGACCCCTATCGGCTTCGAAAACTGTTGTTAAATAAGAAGGAAATCGCTTTACTCACAGGTGTTGAAAAACAGGGGGGGTTGACAATCATGCCACTTTCCGTGTATAATAAAGGAAACAAAGTCAAGGTTGAGATAGGCGTTGCGCGCGGAAAGAAAAAATACGACAAGCGCGAAACATTAAAGCGCCGTGCTACAGAGCGCGACGTAGCAAGAGAAACAAGGTCGCGTTTGAATTAGAACATTTACACTCTTGAACATTGAGACGTGGCCCACCTCAGAACGACAAGGAGAGCACTTCATGCAAGCCACGACTAAGCCAAGACGGAATCGCCGCCATCCACGAAAAGAGCTTGCCGACGGCACGGACCAAGAGTCCGCACCACGGGCCGAGCACTACTTCGACATGCCAACGGAGGACAACGAGGGCTGCGAGCCGCTGATGCTCGAGGACCTACGGGGCGGCCCACAGGGCGGCCCACTGCCACTTACGGCTATCTTCCCCCGCTAAGCGAGGGATTGGGTCAGGGTCTCTACCGCAAGGATGAGACCCTGACCCCCACTTCTCAATGTTTAAGTTGCCGGTCCTTCGCCGCTTTCAATCTGTTTCGACTGATTGAAAGCGGGGGATGATCGGCTTCGACAAGGGGCGTACTTTGAAACGCGCAGGTAGAGCTGGGATAACTCTTAAAAAGGCCCCAAACCATAAGTGCAAACAAATTGCGCTCAATCGTTTCGCCTTACTTTAAGGCGAGCGACTTCGTGTTCGTATACGCTTAAGCGGCGAACGTGAACGCTCCCACTTTTAATTTCTGGTAGAGAGACGGGAGTGTCATACCACCAGGATAGGCATGCAGATTGCTTCGACTGCTCCGCTGAAACCAAGAAGCTCGATGCAGTTCGGTTTTGTATGTTTCAGACGCTCTGCATTTAAATCAAAAAACACACTACACCTGTAGATCCGTTTCAATTTTCTCTTTGCATGCGGGTTCAATTCCCGCCATCTCCATCGAATTTTGTTCAAAAAGCTCTGATTTCTTTCAGAGCTTTTTGATTTACAAAATTCAGATGGAGATGAGCAAGACGCTTTTGCGCCTTGCGTGCGGGAATTGAACAGGAAGGGGGTCGGGGAAACACCTGTTTCCCTGTGGAGGAAGGCAGGGCGAAGCCCGTTGGAAAACCGTGGGTTTCCAAAGAGTGAGATAGCGAAGCGTCCCCCCATCTCCACAATTCAAAAACACAGCCGCATATGCGGCTGTGTTTTTGTAAAGGTGACATTGAATAACACAACGTTATGATGAGAATAATTCCTATTCCGCATGGAGTAGGTCGCTCTCTAAACGAGAGTAAGGTCAGAACACCTCCCCTGACTGCATGAGGAGGGCTCAAAGGAAAGAGGAAGTCGCATGACTTCACCCAAAACCCTAAAGATTGTCGGCGGACCTGGCAGATTTGAACTCTTAGTATCTCAAGGTTTTAATGATCCTGGCTGTCTCTCCCATACTCCAACAGTTGTTTTCAAGTTTGAGCCAGGGGCAGTCACATACCGCAACTCGAGCATTGAAGTGGAAATAACAGCCCTTGAATGTACAGACAGAGTTTTTGGGATTTTCCATTTTCGAGGGAAAGTTCAGTCAAACTGGTATGTAGAGGGCACATATTGTGTCCATAACCACGGCGGTGAGGTGATACTTCACGCGCCCTCCGCCAACTGGAACGAACGTCTCTTGAAATCAGCAAGCGGCGCTGAATAATGGAATAAGCCTCGTAAGCCCCGATTCTTAGTCGGGGCTTTTGTTTACTTATGATTGTTGACACACCACCAATACTCGTGTTACGCTCTTTCGGGCTACCGGGTAGTAGCTTTAGTAACTTCACAACCCAAACACGGAGGACCGCGCGTGCACATAGTCGGTGAATGGTGGTTTGTATGGATTATCGGGTGGGCGCTCTGTCTCGCCTATATCATCAACAACCAACTTCGGCGCATTGGAGGGATGGCCGGCGGCATGCTCCAGGGCAACGTCGGCCATAGCGTTAACAGTTTCAAGAAAGGCCTCTTTGGAATGATGTATGCTGGAGTAGCCGGCACAATATTCTTTGCACTGTTCGTCGTCGCCGTCTTGTATAACATCTTTGCCGGTTAAGGGGGAGTAAGCACAATGTGCATCTCAATGGCTCCTGCCGCCTTCACGGGCACGAAGATTTGTCTCAACGCGACGAGGGTCCCCGAACTCGGCGGGCTTGTTCATGTGCTCATGTATCAGAACACCGTTGCAAGCTCGGCCGGGCCGAATGCCATGCTCTTGCACCTCCCCGCGGACGATATCGGGCAGAAGAACTTCATCGACACCCGCAGATTCCCGCACATTTTGGACGACATGGTTGATGTGATGATGCCGAGAGCTCGCGGTGGCGCAAAAAGCATGGGCGGGACAAGAGAGTTCTCCTCTAGTCGCGTGCAGATGTTTGAGGTTGGTATCTATACGATCCTTCTTGCGAGGGATGCGTCCGACATTCCCTCTGCGTTGAACAGGGTGCCGGCAAATAAGCGGCCAAAAGTTAATCGCGCGCTCTTCGACTTCTACGCGAGCGAGTACCCGGGCTACGCGGTTGCTCTGTGTTGTTTCGACAATAGCAACAGCAAAGAGGCAGAACCGATCATGGTTTGGTACCGACCCGCGAACAGAAGCGGGAGGTATCGCCTTCCCGCGCTCGACTGCCATACGGGCGCTGTACCTGATCTCAACGCGCAAGTTCAAACTGATCACTGGGTCTTCATGTCGACCAATGTCATGCAAGGCGGCCACGGGGTACGGTATCGGGAAGAAGGGGCGATTCCACCCCACGTACGCGCTCTTTTGCCGAATAAGGTCTATGGAGCCTATTTCGGCGATCGTATGCAGAATGGAGACTTCGGAATCTTACAACCCGAGCACCTTGCGCTCGGAAGCAAAAGTAAAATCACCCGTCTTCCGCCCCCGGGCAGACAAGCGGCCGCAGTCAACGCCTGATCTTTTTGAAGCACCGTCGGTTCAACTAAAATAGTATTTCGGTTTTGATGTCGCACTCCCCGTGAGTGCGATTTTGTTTACAAAAAACCACACCGTTTGGGTGTGGAAGATCTTGTGTTTTTACACTCTATCATCTGAAATGGGATGGGGTTCCGTTTTGAAATCCGCGGACAATGTAGCGGTCTCCTTGCGGATGTTCGTCATCATGATCAACCAAGTGGCTGTCTGGACACGCAAACAAGAAATCAGCCGGCGTTGTCCCCAAGTTTCTGAACGAGTGTACTTGTCCCGCTTCAATCAGGAACTCTTCACCGCGGCGCACCATTACGGGGGTGTCCCAAATAACGCTTTTGGTCGTCGCTACGACGATGCCACGGAACTCAGTCGTCGTTGTCAGGACATGCCCGAAATTCATCTCACCAACACCGTCTTTGAAAACATAAGGTTCGACGCCAAGTGCGTGCAAGTGAGGAGTGACGAATGGCTGTGTCCCCGTAGCAGTTCTACAAAGAACCCTCGCTCCATAGATGCTGTACGCTTGCCCCCCAACGATAACAGGAGGCTGATCTAGCTTGGCAACAAAAATACCGGCAGCAGGGTCCATCTTTTTTGCCGCTTCCGCCGCGTTAAGCGCGGTAGTTAGAGTTGCCGTACCGACAGCGTGCATGGCCCTAAATAAGGCACGTATGTCATCATGATGGACATCAAGGATTTCTTCTACTTCGCTACAATACATCCAACCCAATTCTCCCGGTTTCCCGAGCGGTGCCATGTCGACATCATATCCGCCCTCTCTTTTTTGGATTATGTCGAATACCGTGCCCTTATTTTTCTCGAAAAAGCTAGGTACTTTTAGCGGGTGCTGTCGTACCAACTTGACCTTCATCGTTTTTCCCTCGGGTCGTTGCGTCGATTCCTCATCGCAATGTAGCACACGTTTTTAAAAAGTCAAACTATGGGGTGAATCAAAAAACTAGAACTACGTGACCCCATTATGTTTTTGGTTTTTAAAAAACCACATCATTGTGATGTGGGTTATTTTTTATTCCTTTGGAAAGCGAGAAAGTGCAACGATAACCTCTGTAATGTCTTGATACGTGTGAGCGGCGGTGACTTGGAAGCGAATCTCTTCTTCGCCCCGTGGCACGACCGGGTAGGTGATACCCGTCGCAAGGATTCGGTTTTCGAATAGGTGTGTCACCAATTTTCGCGTCTTCTCTGTGTCGCGCGTAAGCAAGGGAACGATTGGATGTTCATCCCCGATCGTTTCAAATCCATGTGCCTCGAGTCCGAAGCGCAAATGTTCTGCGAGCTTGCGTGCTATAGCAACGCGCTCCATTCCCTCGCGACTATCTAGGATTTGGAGTGCGCGCATGGCCGCGCCTGCTTCCCCAGCTGTGATTGGGTTTGAATAAATGTATGTGGGAGCGGTTTCTCTCAAATACTCGATGATAATACCGTCTGCCACCACATAGCCGCCGTTTGCACCAAGCGATTTGCCTAGAGTGCCGATCAACACATCAGCTTTTGCGCCAACATATTCTTCTGTTCCGCGTCCGGTCGGGCCAAATGCCCCAACACCGTGAGAATCGTCAACGATTACAAGGACTCCTTCCTCGTACTTGTCGTCATGCTCTCGTGCGATTGCCATGATCTCATCAAGCGGCGCATGGTCGCCGCGCATACTGAAGATTCCATCAGTCACTATACAGGCGCGTTTTGCCATAGAGGCGTACTGGTTCAAAGAACCTTCAAGTGCCACGACATCACAATGCGGATAGACGACGCTTTTCACGGGACGTGCAAGGCGGATCGCATTGATAATGCTATTGTGATTCAGCTTGTCGCTCACGACGAGCGTTTTGTCCGTGATGAGCGCGCTTAGGGTGCCCAGAACAGCAGCGTACGCAGAGCTGAAGAGCATACCACCGTCTCGCCCCGCTCTTCCGTGGAACACGGCGAGTTTGCGCTCCAACTCGACGTGCTGAGTCGAGGTGCCAGAGATAAAACGTACAGCCCCCGGGCCAACACCAAAAAGGTGTGTTGCGCCGGTTTCTGCCTCGATGACTCGAGGATCGAAGTCGAGTCCGAGATAGGAATTCGAATTCATCCGCAAGAAGGTTTTATCTCCTTGCCCCAAAAGCATATACCGAGGTCCACGGTCATTCTTGGCCGGGATTACGGCAAAGATGGTATGCTCATGTCTTTTCGAAGTACCAGATGCATCCAGCTCTGCAAGTTTCGCAGAGAAGACCGGAACAAGCTTGTTCGTTGGCATTGTTACGGACTCCCTTATGCCGACAACTTCTCGAGCATGTCCTTGACCATCATTGTGAGATCAAACTCATGTTTCCAACCCCACTCTTGTCGCGCGATACTGTCATCGAGAGACTGTGGCCACGAATCAGCAATGGCTTGCCGCGCCGGATCAACCGCATAACCCATCGTGAAGTGCGGAATATGTTTTCTGATTTCAGCCGCAAGTTCCCGCGGAGTGAAGCTCATGGCTGCAACATTGAACCCGTTACGGTGACTAAGTCTTCCCGCAGGTGTCTCCATAAGCTCAATCGATGCGCGCAGAGCGTCCGGCATGTACATCATGGGAAGTGCTGTTCCCGGTTTCAGGAAGCACTCATAGCGTCCTGTTGTAAGCGCGGCGCGAAAGATTTCCACGGCATAATCGGTCGTGCCGCCACCGGGCGTGTGCGACCACGAGATGATTCCCGGGTAACGGACACCCCTTGTATCAACACCAAAATGGTCGTGATAATAATCGCAGAGGAGTTCCCCCGCGAGCTTGGTGATTCCGTACATCGACGTTGGCCGCTGGATCGTGTCTTGGGGAGTATACCTCCGCGGTGAAAGCGGTCCAAAAGCACCAATCGAACTCGGGAAGAAGACCGCACACGCGCGCAGGCGCGCAACCTCAAGGACGTTCAGGAGCCCCGACATATTCACATCCCACGCCTTTAGCGGATCCTTTTCCGCGACAGCGGAGAGTAGCGCCGCAAGGTGGAATATAGTATCAACACCATGGTCTTCAACAATGGAGTCCAATACCATTCGTTCTCTGATGTCAAAATATTGCCACGGCCCCGCGTGATCAAGCGCGCCTTGGTCACTTGTTGCTACGACATTCTGATTGCCATATCTTTCACGCAGCGCACGTGTCAAATCGGAACCGACCTGTCCGGCCGCTCCCGTTACCAGAATCTTCCTTTGTTTACCCATGTTCCTCTTCACGCCTCGCGTGGTATCCAAGAATCTCGTTTTAGAGTATCAGTGCCGACCCCCCTGTCAAGCAGATTGCTTAAGTCTTCTCTATGTGGAAAAGACAGCTATTCCCTAGGGGGTTTTATTGCTATCATGGACATATCGCACAAGGCGCCCATTTTCATGCCAGAAGGGATTCCTACAGACAAGAAAATACTCATTGTTGAAGACGATTTGTTTTTAAGCGACCTTCTTGCGAAGCGTTTAGGAAAAGAGGGTTTTCATTTTGCCATAAAGTTAGACGGGGAAACCGGCTTGGAAGAAGCGCGCAAAACACATCCCAACCTCATTCTGCTCGACCTCCTTCTTCCTGGCATGGACGGGTATGAAGTGCTCCGCCAGATTAAGGCGGATAACGCTCTCAAGGACATTCCCGTGCTGATCGTCTCAAACCTTGGCCAAAAAGAGGAAGTGGATAAGGGGATGCAGCTCGGCGCGGCAGGCTTCCTTGTTAAGGCGCACGTCGACCTGGACGATATTGTCGCAAAGATTCAGCAATTTCTTAAATAGGAGACATTATATAACGTATTATTAATAAATAGAGATCAGTTCGAAGCGCGTTGCGCGGAGGTGATCTCACAAAGATTAGAGTATGGGACATTTTTTAGTTTTATTACCGCTCCTCATTATTGCGTCAGCGTTCTTGCACCGGGCGTATAAGAAGGATCCGGACAACCTCTACGCGCACTACTTCAGAAACTTTGCCGTGGTGTGGACGGGGTGTACATTAATTGGCGCCACGGCGGTCGTCGTCGGGGGGACTGTCTACGCGCAGCTCATGGGAGCCGCGTTTAGTTTGCCGCTTCACTATTTTGCAAGCGCCTACCTCGTTCTCTTGGCATTCGCTTTGTACAAGAAGCATGGGATTCTCCCCAAGATTATCGTAGGTCTCATTATTGCCGCAGGTGCCTTCATAGGTTCCGTCATATTCTTTAAGGCAAACAACCTTTTTGGTTCACTGGGACCGTTGCAGGGCCTTTATGAAGCAACATTCAAGAACTTTGCGTATGTACGCTTGAGCCTTCTCACGGGAATATTGATTCCACTCGGACTTTTCTTCTTGAGTGAATCATTGAGAGCAGTCAGTAAGCGGGTTCGTATGCGCGCGCTCCTTATTGGTCTCGGAACAATCGTTATAGGTGTTTTTGGAGGAATTCACGTGTTCCTTGGGCCGGTTCCCATAGCATTTAAAGTCCACTGGGCAGACCTTGTCGTTCCGCTCGGCTTTCTCCTCGTCTTTATTGGGCTTGTCTACGGTAAGACACCCTCTGCTGGGGAGAAATAGGACAATGCAGGTTCCGCCCCAACTCTAATACCATATGGAAGCTGAAGAAAATCGCATATCCCCCGAAGGGTTGATTAAGGAAAACCTACTGACGCTTTCTGCCGGGCTTATTATCGGCGCCTATGCAGGAATAGCATTTGTTGGGTTTTTCTTGTATGAAGTACCGCCGCGCGATATTGAATCGTTTGAAATATTTTTCAACGAAGTATCGGCATCGGGGAAAAAATTTTTTGAGTTTCTCATACTCTTCAGCGCGTTTTCTTTCCTTGGGGCGCTTGCGAGCTATGGCCTTGTCCTCACGCGGATGGTGAAGAAGCTTCGGAGAGAAGTCGTCGTCGTTCGTACGGTAGATAAATCAAAAGACCAATTCATCTCGATGGTGCTTCACCATATCAGAACTCCACTCGCTGGTATCAAATGGAGTATCAAAGAAGCGTTCAAGGAAGCAGAGAAGCAAAGCCTTGGCAACGACGGCGTCAAAAGTATCCAAGACGTACTTATGGAGAACGAGCGAGTACTTACCGCTGTCGAGCATTTGATAGAAGCGTCACAAGCGAGCATGGGCAGGGTGACGTATAACTTCAAAGTGGTTCCCGTACAGGACGTCGTAACCCGCATCAAAGAAATTGTTGCTTCCCTCGGGGCGCTCGTGAACGCAAAGGGGATTTCGCTCCGATCTAATATTACATCTCCATCGAAAGCTTCGATAAAGGTTGATATGGAGAAGGTCGCCATTAGCGTTCAAACGCTTTTTGAAAATGCCGTGTCCTACACAGACACAGGCGGCTCGATAACGGTAGAGACCGAAGAGGTTGCTTCTCATTTTATCTTTCGCATTGCTGACACCGGCATTGGGATTCCCAAAGAAGAACAGGGTAAAATCTTTCAACAGTTTTTTAGGTCCGAGAGCGCGCGACGAAAGGACCCAGGTGGGTTTGGTGTCGGACTCTTCATTGTAAAGACGTTCTTGAAAGAACATGGTGGTGATATCTGGTTTACTTCAGAAGCGGGGAAGGGGACAACGTTCAGTTTTAAAATCCCCCTCATCACCTCCGAGACTGAAAAACATTTAGAAAAACTCTGAGCATAGCGCCTACGCAAAGCTCCTGTGGGATTGACCACGGGAGCTTTTTGTACTACAACAGTGGCAGAACGTGTGGGCGAATAAACGCCCTTACGAGGAGAGCGGCATGGCGCGCACGTCCCAGATCGGTGTGCTTCGTGAACGTATGAAGGGTGAGCACAGAGTTGCCATCACCCCCGATGGTGTTCGCACCTTGTCTGAAAAAGGGCACGTCGTGTCTGTGGAATCCTCTGCGGGGAAGGGTTCTGGCTTTTCTGATGAAGACTATGTTGCGGCTGGGGCTGTACTACAGCCAACCGCCGGGGACGTTATTAACAATTCGAAAATCGTTGTGAAGGTAAAAGGACTCACGGCGGACGAACGTTCTGTGCTTCCCTTGCTTCGCAGTAAAGTGCTTTGCTGCTTTCCGCACTTTGCCGGGTATACCGAACATTGGATGAAGCTATTTCTGGATCATGAAATTACGGTCTTTGGATATGAGACCATACAGAATGACGATGGCCGCCTACCCGTCCTTGCCCCAATGAGCGCAATCGCAGGTATCGCCGCGGTGCAATATGGCGCGCACTATCTGCAAAAGCAAAAGGGCGGTCTCGGAATAACACTGGGCGCTGTGTCATTGTCAGCGCACGCCGGCCACATCATTATCGGAGAACCCACTGTTCCCACTGCAAACGTGGTAGTCGTTGGCGGAGGAGTCGCCGGATTTCATGCAGTAGAAACAGCCGCAGGTATGGGCGCTCGAGTGCTGTTGTTTGAGAAAAACCCCGGTGTGCGCGAGCGTTTGAGGGAATACTTTAAGAAAACTAATGCCGTCATCATTGTTGGTGACCCAGACAAGATTTTTCCCGAAGCGCTCAAGGAAGCCGATCTACTCATCAGCGCCGTTTCAAGCCCGGGTGCTCGAGCGCCGCACATTCTTGACAGTGCGATGGTGCATTCTATGAAAAGAGGCGCTGTCATCGTCGATATCGCGATTGATCAAGGCGGCTCGCTGTGGGGAGCAAGACCAACGAGCCACGAGCAACCAGTAACACAACTCGGCAATGGTGTCTTGTATTGCGCAATCCCCAACATCCCGGGACAATTTCCCCGGCAGTCGACTCCGGCTCTTGCGAGCGCGCTTAGGCCGTTCCTCGCCATCCTTGCCGATGAGGGTGTTTTGAAAGGAGTTACTAACTATTCTTTGCTTAAGTCAGGTCTCCAGACACACGGCGGATGGATTACAAATGAAGCGGTCGCACGCGATTTAGGAATGATGAGTTATTTTCGTAAGCCGGAAGACGCGCTTTAGTAGAACAAAAACGCAGTAGGTGCCGTATCGGCACCTTTTTCTTGCCATAAATACACCCATATTGTACAATGCTTTTATGCAAGGTAAGGAGAAAAAAGCAGGGAAAATCGGCAAAAAAATACTAAAAGGGGTTAAAGAGGGCGGTATGAACCTGTCACCAAGGCAGGGCTTTTTTGGCAACGTGATGACGACACTGGTCATTCTCCTCATGATCGTCTTGGCTGCGTCCCTTTTTATGACTGGCGAGAAAAAGACAGAAGAAATCGCAATCTCTCAAGTTGCGAAGGATATCCAAGCGGGAAGTGTGACGAAAGTTGTTGTTGAGGGAGAAGAGATCACGCTTACCTACAAGGATGAGGTTACTAAGAAATCAAAGAAAGAACGAGAGACGGCACTCTCAGAGACGCTCGCGAACTACGGCGTGACTGCAGCGGAACTTGCAACGATTGAAGTTGAGATCAAGAGAGAATCCGGCTTTTTCTACTGGCTGCTTCAGATAGCACCTTTCCTTTTGCCGCTCATCCTTATCGTTCTCTTCTTTTGGTACGTTTCGCGCCAAGTCAAAGGGGCGGGGATGCAAGCTTTTACCTTCGGACAGTCGAAGGCGCGCATGATTGATCCGGACGACAAAACACAACGGGTACTTTTTAAAGATGTTGCAGGAGTGAAGGAGGCAAAGCACGAACTCGAAGAAGTCGTCGACTTTCTGAAGAGTCCAAAAAAGTTCCTCGACATCGGTGCGCGGATCCCCAAGGGAGTGCTTCTCATGGGTGCTCCAGGTACGGGGAAGACGATGCTTGCGCGCGCGGTTGCGGGCGAAGCCAAGGTACCCTTTTTCTCCATCTCAGGTTCTGAATTTGTGGAGATGTTTGTCGGTGTAGGAGCTTCTCGTGTGCGAGACCTCTTCAAAATGGCAAAGAAAGTTGCTCCAGCAATTGTCTTTATCGACGAGATCGACGCTGTCGGTCGTATCCGTGGCACAGGTATGGGTGGTGGGCACGACGAGCGTGAACAAACACTAAACCAAATTTTGGTAGAGATGGACGGCTTTGAGCCGAACGAGAAAGTAATCGTGATGGCGGCGACTAACCGCCCGGATGTTCTCGATCCCGCACTTCTTCGTCCGGGACGTTTCGATCGTCGGGTCATTCTTGATTTGCCGGACATTCATGATCGCGAGGCGATCTTGAAGATTCACTCAACCAAGAAGCCGCTCGCGGAGGATGTGAATCTTAAAATCATTGCGGAACGTACGCCAGGGTTCTCTGGCGCGGATCTGTACTCCCTCATGAACGAAGGAGCGATTCTTGCCGCACGGAACGACAGAAAAACAGTCACGCAACACGACCTCATTCGCTCGATAGAGAAGGTGATGCTAGGCCCCGAACGGCAGAGCCACCTCCTTTCGAAGAAAGAAAAAGAGATAACCGCTTACCACGAGGCTGGGCATGCGCTTGTTGCCTCCATTTTGCCTCACGCGGACCCAGTCCATAAGATCTCGATCGTCTCGCGTGGACATGCGGGCGGCTATACACTGAAGCTCCCACTTGAAGAGCGGCGCCTTCAGTCGCGTCGCGAATTTCTCGATGACATTGGTGTGTCACTCGGTGGATATGTTGCCGAAGAAATGATCTTTGGCGATATTACGACTGGGCCATCAAATGACCTCCAGGTTGGGTCTGCGCTTGCACGTGACATGGTGACAAAGTACGGCATGTCAGATGGGCTTGGGGCTGTTGCCTATGAAGAATCCGGTGGGCGTTCATACTTGGGACGTACGCGTGGAAGCGCCGATCGAGAATACTCTGAAGATATCTCTGCAAAAATAGACAAAGAAGTTGCGAAAATTGTTGACCGAGCATTGAAGCAGGTGAAAGAGCTTCTTACAAAACACCGAGATGTTCTCGAAGCGATTGCCCTGGAACTCATCCGTGTTGAGACACTTGAACGTGCTGAATTCGAAGCGCTCCTCAGGAAACACGGCATAAGCCCGAAGAGTAAAGTTGAGGCAACAGAAAAAACAAAGTAGTATAGAGAAGACCAAAGCCGCTACGGCTTAGGGCGTGCCCGTAGCTCAATGGTTAGAGCACAGAGCTTATACCTCTGCGGTTCCTGGTTCGAGTCCAGGCGGGCACATAGAGTTGTATCATGCGTTCCGTATTTGAGAAAAACGGCATAACATGGGTGAAGGTGACCGAGCCCAACAGGGGCGACTTTAAGTTTGTCAAAAACTTATTTCCCTTCCACCCGCTTGTCATCGAATCCATCGAGTCGCCGACACTTCACCCAGCGCTCGAACAATACAAAGACCACCTCTTCCTTATTCTCCACTTTCCAATCATTTACCGTGATGCATCGAAAAACAAAGCAGTGGAGGTGGATTTTCTTATCACTAAGAATACACTTGTGACACTGACATATGAACCATATGCTCAGCTCGACAAGATGTTTAAGAAGTTCGAGAAAGACGAAGAACTACAAAATGAGCTCTTGGGGGAGCACACCGGGAAGCTCGTCCACGGCACCATTGAATGGCTCATGAAATCGCTCCTAAACGATCTTGATTTCCTTGAGGAAACAGTGACAGACATTGAAGATAGGATTTTCGAAGAGAAACACGCCTCAATCATTGAAGAGATCTCGAACGTACGGCGCGACATATTGGATTTTCGCCGGACGACTGCTCCGCATCAGACTATTTTAAAACAGCTTTTGCCCCAGGTTGCGAAGGAATTTTACGGGAACGATATGGAGCCATATTTCGTGGACCTCGCGAGAAACGAAAGCAAAGTGCGGCACCTCATAGAAAACCACAAGGAGACGATTGAGGCGCTCCATGCGACAAACGAATCGCTGACCTCAAACAGGGTCTCAAAGATCGTGACGCTTCTCACTATATTCTCGACTATCATTCTGCCGCTCAACTTCATGGCATCCCTTTGGGGGATGAACCATGAGTTTTTGCCGCTCCGCGATGGTCCGTATGACTTTTGGGTTCTTCTCACGCTCATGTTTGTCATAGGGGCAACCCTTATTATCTACTTCCGTCATATGAAGTGGTTATAGTATCTCGATCTTTGGGAAGGCCGCGCCGAACTCTGCGCGGCCTTTTTGATTTTAAAAAGTCCCCAGCCTTCTTGCGTGCAAAAGAGGTCGTAGTATTATAAGAGTATGGATACTGGAATAAAAATAAGTCCCGCCCTAATTGGCGCAGGAGTTCTCGTCCTTATTCTCATTGTGATCGGCTTCTGGTTTTTACCGCAGAAGCAAGAGGGCGCGCTTCAAAGTGCCGAGGAGGCAAGTGGGGCAGTGCCAGAGATCTCGACTAATCCGGCCGAGTCGGTGCCAGAGGTAAACCCAGTCGATCGTGCGAACCCCTTTAAATACGATAATCCCCTCCGATAACATATGTCCCTTGTTCTCTCTAAAAAATTGTCAGCCCTCACGATCTTTTTCGCAGGGCTCTTTATGAGTTTGTCTCTTGTTGCTACCGCTCTCGCGGCGACACAAGACTCCTCGATTTCTTTGAAGAAAGACCCCAGCTCTGGACTTTTCGTCCTTACTGTGAGAGACCCGGACGGCATTCAGGAGTTCTCTCTTAAGCCAGTTAGGGGGTCTTCTTATGGTGGCGGGCTAGGTAGCTGTCCTCGGACTTTCACGAGCGACAATGTCGCTGTCTTCACCGACCTCTCTTTTGATCCGGCAATGCCAGCTTTTGTCATTGACTGTAATAACAACACAACCGAACTTGAAATCGGCGCTCTTAAAAATGGGTTCACCTCAAGCAGCATTGTGAAGAAAGAAACGCCAGTCACGGAGTCCGTCGATGCAGCCACCACACCAACATCCACGAAACAAGAAGAAAAGGAAGAAGACGAGAGTTCCCTCGGGAACGTAACATTTCCCGTGCCGGAACTGGGCAACTGCAAGAGTGAGAATGATTGCCGGTCCTATTGCGATAACGCCGATCATGCTAAGGAGTGCCTCACCTTTGCTAAGAAGCACAACCTTATCTCCGAAGAAGAAGCTGAAGAGGCGGCCGACAAGTTTTTGAATGTTAAAAATGGCCCAGGGGGATGCGATTCATGGTCTTCCTGCGAATCATATTGCAGCAGCATTGACCGTTTGGACGAATGTATTTCGTTTGCCGAGAAATCAGGGCACTCAAATGAAAAGATAGCAGAAGCAAAAAAGATTCAGGCCTTAGTCAAAAGTGGCAAGCAATTTCCGGGTGGTTGCAAAGATCGAAACTCATGCGAGCTGTATTGTGCAGACGTAACACACATGGAAGAGTGTATTGCCTTTGCCGAAGATGCTGGTTTTATGCCGGAAGAGGAGTTGAGGCAAGCAAAGAAGATTCTACCATTGATGAAGCGTGGCGAAATGCCGGGCGGATGCACCTCCAAGGAACAGTGCGAGAAATACTGTGAAGCCGAAACCCACTTTGAAGAATGTATCGCTTTTGCCGAAAAGGCAGACCTTCTTTCTGGTGAAGAAAAAGAGATGTTGAGAAAGACGGGCGGGAAGGGGCCTGGCGGTTGTAAGGGCAAAAAACAATGCGAGGCATATTGCGAGACCAACTCAGAAGCGTGTTTCAACTGGGCGAAAGAAAATGGTGTTTTGAAAGAAGAAGATCTTGCAAAAATGCGCGAGGGAATGACACGCTTCCGCGACGAACTCGATAAGATGCCTCCGGAGGTTGTATCTTGTCTCAAACAGAACATGGGCGAGGAAAACTTCACAAAGATGTCGAGTGGCGAGCCTGTGTTCGACCGCTCTCTTGAGGGCAAAATGAAATCATGCTTCGGCGCCATAACCAAACAAGTAAGCAGCCAACTGCACTCTCTGCCACCAGAAGCAGCCGAGTGTATCAAGAACACTATAGGAGAAGACGGCCTCTCGAAGCTTCAAAGCGGAGAGTTTGATCCCACCACCACCGATTTTGGTAGTTTGGAGACCTGTTTCCAAAAGATACAGGAGTCATTCGGTGGTCCAGGAGGTTTGGGAGGGCCAGGCGGTTGCAAATCTAAGGAAGAATGTCAGGCGTATTGTGAATCTAACCAAGAAGAGTGCAAAGGCTTCAGCCCTTCAGGTGGCGGCGGTTTCTCGGGAGGGGGATCAGGTGGCTTCTCCGGTCCAGGCGGGTGCCATTCAATAGATGAATGCACCGCGTATTGTGAAGGCAATCCCGAAAAGTGCCAAAACTTCGGACCTTCAGGTGGCGGCGGGTTTCCGGGTGGTCCCGACGGCGGATTCCCTGGCGATGGGGCGACCAGAGAACAATTCCCCGGCGGTGGAGCAACGGGCGGCGGGTTTCCGGGAGGACCAGGCGGGTGCACCAGCCAAGAAGAGTGCAGGGTGTACTGTGAAAAAAATCCAAGAGAATGCCAAGGGTTTACTCCTCCCGGTGGAGGTCCTGCCTACCAAAACGAGTCGCAGATAAGGCATGATGGAGGAGCCGAAGAATGCGCAAAGCGGGGCGGCAAATTTGATGGTAGTACGTGTGTCTTTCCCGAGAGGTCTATAGACGGAAGGAATACATCGATATGCCCCTCTATGCCTACTGTTGATTCCTGTCCCTCTGGACAAGAGAAGGTCGTGACCTTCAAGTCGAGTGAGTGTGGTGAATATTACGGATGTAAACCGGCATCCAATACAGAAGTGACTAATCCCAGCTCCGGTTACGAGCAACAATACAAAGAAGAATACCAGAGACAATACGAAGAGCAGTACAAATTACAGTATCAACCACAGTATCAGCCGCCACCAGCACCATATCCGGACAGCGGTACATACCAACCGCCAACTACTGCACCGCAAGAGGGCGAGACGCGCCTGTATCAAGCTCCTGAGGGCTCACTCGGAGCAAATGTTCGAGCAATCTTAAGCGGCCTTGCTCATAAGTAGTAAAGAAATATCTGTGAAATCACCCCCGACAGCATCATCGGAGGTGATTTCTTTTGTGCTTTTGCGTTTTCGAAGGTCGTCTTCCAGCGCGGGCGTTTTTTGGTATACTGCCGTAAGAGTCCGTTGTCTTGGAAGTGTGGTGGCATGAGTCGCCCTCCCTCAAGAAAGACCACAAAAAAAGTTGGGGAACTCCCCGCGCTTGAATTGACATCGCTCATACACGCCCTGGTGGCCGATGAGGTCAAGGGCTCCTTTGAAGATATTTGGCGACGAGTTCATTTACCCCTCCTCCTGAAGCGCCAAGTGTTGCTTTTTGGTGTGATTGACGAGGATACATCGGAGCGCGTCATAGAAAGTTTGCTGCTCCTTGAGGCAGGTTCGGATCTTCCCATCACACTCTACGTACATTCGCATGGTGGCGACATAGATGCGTCGCTTGAGATTTGTGCCGCCATCCAGCATCTCGAAGCCCCCGTTGACGCAATCGTCGTCGGTAAGGCACAGTCATCCGCCTTTCATATTCTGCAAGCGTGCAGGAAAAGAAATGCGTATTCGTGCGCTACGTTCATGTTGCATGGCCCTCGATTCGTGAATCTCCGTACGGATGCACCCGGGTTTAACAGAAATGTTCGACAAATGAGGCGTGATTTTGAAAGCATCCTTCAAATGATTGCAGACAGAAGTCGTCTTTCTCTGGAGGAGATTCGTGCGTTCTCTCGCGAGGAAGCAACGTTCACTGCCGCAGAAGCTCTTCGCCACGGTTTTATTGACACCATCATACGTTAAAGCAAAAGCGGTCGCCTCAGCCAGTTGACGGAGGCGACCCTTTTTATGAGAAACTGCTCTATTCCCAATGTGTTTCTTCGGTTGTGAGGTGCTTTGCGATGAGGGGATGTTCCGCGAGTACCGGGTCTTCATCGAGAAGCGCCGCGGCCTCCGCGCGCGCCGCTTCGACCATCTTTAAGTTTTGAATCGCTTCCATGCCGAGGTCCGAAATGCCCCACTGTTTTTTGCCTGAGAGTTCACCCGCGCCGCGTAATCGGAGATCGAGCTCCGCAAGTTCAAAGCCGTTGTTTGCGTCCCGGAGTGCGTGCAATCGCGCAAGCGCGGCCCCTTTTGTGTCGGGAAATACATAACAATACGCTTGGTGCGTTGAGCGTAATACTCGGCCGCGAAGTTGATGGAGTTGCGCCAAACCAAACCGCTCCGCACCCTCAATAATGATGACCGTCGCATTCGGCACGTTCACCCCAACCTCAATGACGGAAGTTGCCACGAGAATCTGAACCTCTTTGTTTAAAAACTTTTGCATTACATCCTCCCGCTCTTTCGACTTCATCTTGCTGTGGAGGATTTCTATTGCATATTCGGGAAATACATCTTTTTTAAGTCGTTTTGCCTCTTCCTTGACCGACTTTACCAAAAGGGCGCGCTCTTTCTCGGGGTCGGGTTCGTCGATGCGTGGGCAAATGACATAGACTTGTCGCCCTTCTTTAAGTTCCTCGCGCGCTTTTTCATACGCACCCGTTCTCTCTTGGGGAGGCACGATGTGCGTTGCGACAGGCTTTCTTCCCTTCGGCATCTCACTCAAGAGTGTTAAATCAAGGTCGCCGTAAATGGTGAGCGCAAGCGTGCGGGGAATTGGGGTTGCTGTCATAGAAAGAAGATGCGGCACCCGCTTGTCCTTTCGTACAAGTTCGAATCGTTGCATTGTTCCAAACCTGTGTTGCTCATCGATTACGACATATGCAAGGTCTTTGAACTTCACGTGTTTTTGAATAAGCGCATGGGTGCCGACCACGATAGGAATCTCGCCGTTCGCCACCCACTTCAAGAGTTGGCTTCGCGAGATGCTCGTAGCATCACCCGGATGCACTTTTGATGGAAATTTGTAGCATCCACTTCCGGTAATGAGGCCTATTTGAATCGGTAAATGCGAGAAGAGGTCAATGAATGACGCGAAGTGTTGCCTTGCGAGGATCTCGGTTGGGGCCATAATGGCGGCCTGAAGATTGCCGAAGTCTTGGAGTTTACCTTCCGCATGGTCGAAGGGGCGTGACGTGACAATGGCGTGCGCGGTTATGGCCGCGACCGCCGTTTTGCCGGAACCAACATCTCCTTCGAGGAGTCGCGTCATCGGCTTCCCCTTGCAGAAGTCATCAAGGATTGCGTGGACAGCATCATTTTGTGAGTGCGTGAGCTCGAAAGGAAAGCGCTTCGTGAACTCGGCAGCGGCTTCATCCGCAACTTTCACTGGAAAGGTCTCATGCGTCTTGTATTCTTGCCGCGCCTTTTGTCTCGAAAGTTGTATGAAAAAGACCTCTTCAAACGCGAATCGCTTACGGGCCGCCTCTGCGTTCCCCATGTCTTTGGGTTGGTGCACCCACACGAGCGCGGTTGAGAGAGAGGGGAGATGATACTTTTTTAAAATCGCTTCGGGGAGATACTCCTCAATCTCTTTGTGCGCGTTCGCGGCAAGTACTTTTTTCAAAGCGTAGTAAAACCAGCGGCTACTGACACCGCGGCTCTCGGAGTAAATCGGCTCGAGCGCCCCATCTCCCGCTTTTTCACCCAAGAGCGTGCCTTTTGCACTGACAAAAGACCCCGTGCTTCCCGATGTTGGGTTTGCAAGATATAATCCGTTTTTATCCTCACCCACCTTGCCTTTGAGCTCGACGAGCGAACCTTCGTGCATCATTTTCGCAAGGTAGGGTTGGTTGAACCAGACGATTCGTATCTTACCGCTCTGATCTTCAAGGACGGCACGCGTCATCGACATCTTTTTTCGGAATGCGCGCGTCTTTTCTAATTTGAGAAGTCTCCCAGAGACCGCAACCTCATCCCCCTTTGTAAGCTCGGCAATATTCTTCCTCGCGAGCACCTCCCCATATCGCGTGGGGAAGTGATACAGCAAATCAAGGACGGTTTCGATCCCGAGTTTTTTGAGCGCAGCTTTTTGTTGCTTGATAAGACGAAAATGTTTTTCAAGGGCGTCTTCGTGATGCATGCATATACTTTACCCCGTCAGGAGTAGAACGCAAAGAAAAACCTGACACATATATGTGTCAGGTTACGTGCGGTCGAAGCAGTCCCTTTTGTATTTTTTCAGGACTTGTCTCTTTAACGTCCCAGATAACATCCCTACGTTCAAACCACTTAAGGATGGGGTATGAGAAGTCCGTCTCCCCATTAAAGAAAGCAAAACGAATACTCACAGGATCGTGGTGATGATTGTTATGATTTTCTTCCCCACCATCGGCGTGAAGTGCCTCATTGTTTCTGCTCGTATCACCAGCCGTGGTCTCGTAATTTTGAGTGCCGAAAGAATGGGCAACTGAATTAATGGAGTATGTCCAATGCCATACGAGAACTGTTGAGAGAAAGAACCCAACCGTGAGTGTCACAATTCCGTAAGCAAACCCGCCCAAGAAAAAACCGGCTAGAAAAACGAGCATTCCAAGCACCACTGGGGGCGCCAGGTACCATCGTTCAAGCCACACAAGTTCGGGAAAGTGTCCGAAATCCTTGAATACCCCGACGTTTTTATAGGTTTGATATTTTGGGCACATAACCCAAAGCATGTGGCTCCACAGGAACCCTTTCTTTGGCGTGTGTGGGTCTTCCGGCGTATCTGACTTCGAGTGGTGAAGGCGATGAATTCCCGCCCACCAGAGCGGCCCTTTTTGTAGCGCCGCTTCTCCGCCTACTGCAAGGAGAAGTTGCCACCACCGCCCTGTCTTAAACGCCTTGTGGCTGAAATAGACGTGGTACCCTGAATGGATGAAGAATATTCTTACAAAGAACAAGACGAAACATATATCCATGCTGAGAAGCGCCACGAGAGCAAGTTTTGTTCCGAGGGCTAGGAATAAAGTGACGTGAGCAATAATGACCGCCCCCATTTTTACACTGAACGGCGGATTTTTCTTTCTCTGGATCAGAATGTAATAGAGCACTCCAAACGTGGTTGCAATAAGGAGGGCCTTTGCAAACGGCAGAAATGAAAGCAAAACAATCGGCCCAACGAGCCCCACTGCATGGAACAAAAGATAGGGTATTGATCCTATCCAATCGACTACCTCATCGCTTGCGCGCGGGTATTCGGGGGTTTTTAGGAGCGCACGAACCAATGGAAGCATTGGTTATGCCTCTCAGAGCTCTCCCACGAGCATAGCGGAGAACACGCAGAAAAACAATCAAGGAGTAGTTTTAGTTTTTCTTAACGCCGATATATAAGCCACGGTCTTTGAGAAGGCCGTTTTTGAGAAAGTGTGCCTCAAGACCCGCTTTCTTCATAAACGCAAGCATATCGTTTGGTTCGAACATCCCAAGCTCGTGTCGATCTACAAAATGCCGCACCTCTTTGTTTCTTTCTGCGACGAGATAGTGCATGTCAAACACCGACACATTGCCGCGCGCTTCTGAAATAGCGAGTCGGGCAATTTTTGTGTCTTTGTCTTCATACGTCGTCATATGAGGCGAGCCAACTTCATATACAGATTTCCTAAACCACGGCTCGATGATGACGACACCGCCTACGTTAAGGTGTCGTGCGAAGTTTTTGATTGTTTTTTCAAGGTTGGGAAGCGTTTTAACATATCCGATTGAGCTAAAGAGGCAGAGGACGACATCAAACGTTTTACCAAGACGCAAATGTACCATATCTGCCTGCTTGAAGGGGACTCCTCGAACGTTTTTCCGTGCGATATCGAGCATTCCTTTATTTCCATCAGTCGCTAAGACCGAAAAGTCATTTTTAAAGTATTGAATATGCTTGCCTGTCCCGCACGCGACTTCAAGTAGATCTTTTCCGTCTGACTTTTTGTATTTCTTGATGAGTTGTTTAATCGTGCGCGCCTCTTTCCCATAATCTTTCCATGAGTAAAGGAGATCGTAATATTTCGCGAGATCGTTGTGGGCTAATTCTTTTTGCATATATATAAGCCACCGTACGATGGCTTAACTTTGGCGCGCGTTATTGGGTCCCCTTAATATATTTCTTGTTGATGGCAATAGAGGCGTAGCCCAAACCAATGAAGAGGAAGCCCAAGATGACGAGCGAGATCGGCCAGCCGAGTGAGTCTGCAAAGTATTCGCCCGTAATGTAACCGACGTAGGCGATGAGGAAGAGCGTGCTCATGCCAAGGATATTTCTGCTCTTCATGTAGATAGAAAGGAAAAGACCGCCAAAGACAAGGGGGGCGTAGATAAGCTCCCAAAAAATGTTGTCCCACACCAAGGTGAACGCAGCGCCAAGAAATCCCGCGACGCCGAAGAAATAAAGGGCGCTGATAAGTCTCTCGTTCCAGCTATCGCGAAAGGAGTGTCCGAGGAGGAGGTACGAGGCACCGATGACCATCGTAAGATAGGCTTCCAAGTCTCCAAGTCTAAAGCCTGTGCTCTCTACGATTGCTTCAACCAAGAGGTAAGCGAATGCCGTGCCGTTCGTGATTGCAAAGAGCGTCAATACCGGGTGTTTGTGCGTTGCGTTGAGGAGTAGATATGAGACAAAAAGCACGCCGAAGGTAATAGCGACGGGCCATATAGAGACAAAGTCGGTGCCAAGCTCGGAGAGGGTAACGAGTGCTCCACCTGGGATAAGAATACCTCCTACAAAGTGAAAGACAGCGCCGATATGCTCATCCGGTTTCTGTTTAAGGAGTACAGAACCGATGACCGCAAAAAGGAGACCAAGACCGAGGGTTACCACAATGCGCCCCAAAGACCCGATATCTTCCCATATTTGGGCGATAAAGATGACAATACCAATGACTACGATTGCACCACCCAAGATGTAGAGTATTTTCGTTACGGAAAGGTGCGACAGCTTACTCATGATTCCACCTCCCACGGCGACCGCTGTCTTTTCTCCCGTCGGCTGTGCACCCAAACGACTCACTACCTCTTCGCGGGTTATTTCACCTGTACCTACTTTTGCCGAAAGCTCCCTCAAAAGTTCTTCTTTATTCATAGATAGTAGTCTCCTTTAGACTTCTCCCGGGTAATACCCATCCAATAAACTGAAAATTGTTTTGATAATAGTACCTGTCGTTGTCATTAATAAGATTGAGCTTGCTCTTACTCTTGCCTTTGACGAGATAATAGCCGTAAGAGGAATTACCACCAAAAAACGGGAAAAATTCAGGACCTCTGCTGTAGTCACTCGAGACACTGACCCCGTCGGGGGAGGTGAGGAGCCCATTCAACGTGAGCATCTTCGCTTCTTCGAGCGTAATCTCGCGGCTCTCGTTCTTCTCTGTGTCATGCAAGAAAATTCGCGCGGTATAGTTTTCTTTGATATCGAGTACCCCATTTTTATCAAAATCCTGACCCGGGTCTATTTCATGTACAACCAATCCGCCCTCAACAACTTCCATGACCGGTTTTTGGAGGTAATGTTGGCAATTGATTGGTCGATAGTCAGGACCGCCAGTGCACGTCGAATAGATGAAGTTGTAGTCAGTCGAGAGGAAAAGCGAGGGGAGATACGCGCCTAGAGCGACAACAATAATGAGCGCCAGCGGAAGCGCAAAAGCGAGCACCAACGCGAAGTTTTGTTTGATGAATTCTTTCATGTGTTTAACTATACCACTAAGGGTTGGTGGAGTAAAAGCTCTCTTAACCAAAAACGAAATTGGGATTTTTCATTAAAAATCCCGCCGGCCTTGTGGGCGCGGCGGGGGGTTTCACCGAGAGATCTCGATATTCTTCGTTAGGCTGGCAACTTGCCGCCCTTTGGCTCGCTCATGGCGAAGTTCCACAAACCGTAGTGTCGCTCGTTCGTCCAGGTGAAGTGGCAGAAGCCGGGGTCGAGTCGCATCTCCAAAGAGACCGGCTCCCACACGGAGTAGTGGTCGTCGAGGCCGCGGAAACAGAGTTCGCACGTTGCGTCAAACGACAGGAGGGCGCCTGCTCCGATACAATGTCCGTGGACGAGGATGGTTCGGAGTGCTTCGTTGCCTGGTATGGCCGAAGGGACATCCTCCCACCCCGAGAGATTCTTCGGAAAGCGTCTCGCCAACTCCTCATCCACAAGCTCTGAAAGTGGGCGACCACGCCGTATAGGTTCAGCGGTGATCTCCGCAAGACCCCACGGTAGGTCACGGTTGTGAATTCTACGCAGCGCCTCCTGTGTCATCCACGTCGCGCGAATGATAGAGGCACTCAGGTCAGTTTTGTCCTTAGCCATGTTCGGTCTCCTGTCTCAGGATCGTGAGGGGGATCCCTCTTACGGCTGCCGTCTCAGCAGCGATGGAGCAAGAATAAATAATCTTCCGGCCACATCGCTGCTGGGAAAGGGCTCTAAACTACAAACAAAAAGAGCGCGATGACGCTTGAATTGTACCAAAAATATAGAGTTTTGTCAACTTTACCGTGGAACGCACTCAACCGCAAGAAAGAGGGGAATCTCTTTGCGTGCTTGGTCTTCGCCCTCTGCGCGCGGACCTTTTTGGCTTTTCTTGTGCGAGATCCATTCCTCCATGCGCGTGACAGCAAAGTCGGCGGCGCGGAGCGCTTTCGTAAAGTCCTGAAGTGAACGGTGGAATGTCCATGTGTATGATGTATCTGCCCCCGGGTGCATCTCTATTTTCACTTTTTGAGGCGTGAGGTAGCGCTCAACGCGGCGATATTGGGTCTTGTTCCTTTCGTCCCAACCCCACTCGGAGTGCTTGGGTACGCGAAATGCAGGATGGTTGACCACAAAGAAGAAACGACCTTCGGGTTTGAGCACTCTCCGCACTTCTTTTAATGTGCTGAGAAGGTTCTCGATGTTCTGGAGCGCCAAGATGCAAATCACGACGTCGAAAGAATGATCGGGAAACGATAGTTTGGTTGCATCAGCGACATGAAACGTCGCGCTCGGTACATTGAGGTGGGCTTTGTCTATGAGCGATGGGGAGGCGTCGACGCCGATGACCTCCGCGCCACTTTCCAAAAGGTGCTTCGCGAAGTATCCTTGTCCGCACGCAAGGTCGAGCACGCGCTCTCCTTTTTTGAGAGCGAGGACACGGAGGAGGTTCGGCAAGATTACTTTCTCCTGGTACGTGTCGGGGCCCGTGAGGTATTCGTCATACCACTCGGCCGACCCCTCCCAGGATGTTTTAGTTTGTTTAGGCATGATGTTTGCGCAGAGTTTGGTTTAAGCTACTTGTTCGACAGCGCTCCTTCTTGTCGCACCTTCTCGTAGAGGACCACGCCAGCACTTACCGCGACATTAATCGAGTCAATGCCTTGTTGCATGGGTATCGATAGTTTCGCATCGCACCTGCTCGATATTTCATCGGATATGCCCTTGTCCTCTGCTCCGAGCACAAACGCGACTGGTCCGGAGAGGTCTTCTTTGTAATACGTCTTCCCTCCCATGTGGATGCAGAATGTTTTGACACCCTCCTTTTGGAGCTCCTTTATCGCTTCGAAAATACTCATCTTCACCAGAGGAATCCGTGCAATTGCTCCCATGGAGAAGTGGAGCGTTTCTTCGTTAAGAAATCTATCGACGTCGCCTTGGAAGATTAAACCATTCACGCCCGCCGCGAACGCCGTGCGCGCAATGACGCCGATGTTGCTTTCGAAATCAACCCTGTTGACGAGGAGGAAGAAGGGGCTCTCGTTCCTCTTGTAAATCTCGTCGATAAGATTTCGGAGTGTCCAAATATTTTCTGAAGCAAGAAAGCCCGTCAAGACTTCTCGCGTTTGCCCGCTTCGTCTTTTTGCCATTTTGTTGATAGGGGCCTCCTCAATGCGTACCCCTTTGCTTTTTGCGGTTGCGATAATCTCTTGTGTCAGATTGTCTTGTTCCAGGCCGGTGACGATTGAGATCTTTTCAAAAGTGGCCCCACTTTTAAGGAGTTCCAGCATCGCGTTCTTGTTTCGTATGATGAGTGTTTTCATGTTTTACTGCCACCATCGATACTCATGGTCTATGCTTTGGCGGTGATACATTTACCCGTTTACCATATACTCGACTACAACGAAGACAATGTAAAGGAGAAGCAAAAGAACCCCTTCTTTTTTAGTCAGGATCTTTCGCGAGCGCATAAAGTCAAAAAGCACGAGCGCGGAGAAAAGCATAAACGCGGCGGTGATGTAGATAATCTGTTGTGGAAAGTGAAAGGGGTAGAGGAGCGCGATGATACCAACGACGATTGTCGCGTCAGAGATAACCGTGCCGAGGATGTCGCCCATGGCGAGATCATCCTTTTTTTGTCGTACCGCACGGAGGGCGAACAGGAGCTCTGGCAAGGTAGTTCCGAGCCCCACGACGAGCATGCCAATGAGTACCGGGTTTATGTGTATCGACTCGGCAAAGGCTATGCCGTAGTCTACCGTCAGGTGTGCTCCCAAAAGCAGAGCGGCCATGCTCAAGACGAGGTACAGAAAATCCCGGGAGCGGTGTTGTTGAGGCCGCTCTGCTCTCGGCAGGGACTCGTGGTGATTCCTTTTATACACCCAGTAGTAGAAGAAAAGCCCCGCTGCGACGAGAAAAGCACCTTCAATCCTTGAGTAATATCCGTCGAAGCCGACAAGGATTGGCAAGGCAAGCAGAAGCAGATACCACGTGCTGTTTTCTAAAACTTTACTCCCGACTTTGATTCCACTCCCAGCTGCGAAAATGATGATGGCAAAGACGATGGTTAGGTCCGCTACGTTCGATCCGAAGAGCAAACCAAGACCAAATTCGGGGATTCCTTGGAGGGAGGAGTTAATTGAAATGAAGGTTTCCGGCAGTATGGAAATGACTGCCACGATGAGGAACCCGACGACATACCTTGGTAGTCGCAATGCATGCGCGAAGTTAGTCGAATATTTTATGGCGTAGTCAGCACTTTTGATGACCAAAAAGAGCGCGGCTACGAGGAAAAGTAAGTTGGACATGGTATTTCAATAATTTCAGTGCGGATTTTACAAATAACACTTCGCTTCGCAAGATATTGAGGACTAGCAGTAATCCCTATTTATTCTTGGCAACAATCTTAACTTGCGTAACCTCGTGGAAACCATATTTGCCGTGTTCTCGTCCGAAACCAGAGTTTTTATACCCTCCGAATGGATTAAACGGCATAATGTAGTTGGTGCCGTTCACACTCACCATGCCAGCTTGCATCGCTTTTGAAACTCTCTCCGCCCGCTCTTTATCTTTCGTATACACATACGAGCCCAAGCCGTATGCCGTTTGATTGGCAAGCTGAATGGCTTCCTGTTCAGTTTTGAATTTTACAATCGGCAAAATTGGGCCAAACACCTCCTCCGTCCAGACGCGCATGTCATTTGTGACATTGGTTAGCACCGTCGGCTCAAAAAAAGCGCCGCCAAGCCTCTCTTCAAGCGAAGTCCCGCCGGTTATTACCGTTGCCCCCTTTATTTTTGCGTCTTCGACTTGGGAAATGAGCAACTCAAGCTGCCGTTTCGCAACAAGCGGTCCCACTTCCGTCTCTGTATCCTCGGCGTCCCCAATTTTCTTTGCGGAAAAAGTAGCGGCAACTTTCTCAACGACTTCATCGAAGACATTCTCATGTACGATAAGCCGCTTTAACCCGTCGCAACACTGCCCTTGATTGAGCAGTCTGTTGAAACAAACATTCCCTACAGCCGCATCAAGGTCAGCATCTTCAAAAATGACACCGGGCGCCGAGCCACCCAATTCCATGACCGCTTTTATAAATTTCTTTCCCGCTAATTCGTGGAGATACTTTCCAGTTTTAGTGCTTCCAGTAAAGGCAATCATGTCTATATTTTGGTTCACCAAAGCACTTCCCACCTCTCCAGCTCCGTATACCTCGTTAAAAACCCCTTTAGGCAAATGCTCATTCAGGATATCCTCAATGAATTTTCCGCTTAGCGGACATTCCTCGGAGTGCTTGAAGATAATCGTATTGCCAGCGATGAGGCTCTGGAGCGTACCCCAGACAAAGTTAGCGAGGGGGAAGTTCCAGGGCACAATAACGGCGGCAACTCCAATCGGTTCACGGAAAACTTGGTGGATTTCTTTATCGTTCTCAAAAGTGGTTTCTGGGGCCAAGTACTTTTCGGCGTTATCAAAATACCAATATGCGTACTCACAGGTTCCGTCAAAATCAATAAGGGCTTCGCTCACGGGCATTCCCATCTCCCTCGCTTCTAAAAGTGCGAAGTCTGTTTTTTGCTTTTTTAAATCTTCAAAAGCGTTTCTCAAAAGTGACACTCTTTCTGTGATGCCAAGGTTAGCCCACTTTTCTTGTGCGTCCCTGGCGAGCTTAACCTTGCTCCCAATTTCTTGGTCAGTCGAGACATCAACCGTGCCGAGGGCTCGATAATTTGAAGGGTTGATAGATTGTAGTTTGTGCGTAGCGCCCATATGAGTAACTACTATTGTATCACTATTCGCACGACGGTTTCCAACACCTTACTAAATAAATCCTCTCAAAAAACACTCCAATTCGCCTTAGGCAGATTGGAGTGTTTTTCGGAGTGAGTGATTATTTTCTTTCCCACGCTTCTATGTCGGGCGAGAAGTCGAGCTGGTAGCTGGGGATACCGAGCGAGAGGCCGAAGCGTACGGCATTGTCGTATTGTTCCTTCTTGCTTCGGTCAACCTTGAAAAACTTGTTGCGGAAAATGATGTAGTGAAAGTCGTCGTTTTTGAAATCCGCGTACCAGGCGTGCTTGCTGTCCAACGCATGGCTTAGTTTTTCTGCAACGGCATCGGCGCGGTCTTCAGGGATTTCCACCGTATGCAGTGTCCACTGTTTTATCCACGGCGTTTTGTGTTCTTCTGTAACGGCTTCAACTTTTGTATTAGAAATCTGGACGTCCCGCAGAACATCCTTGTCTTCCAAACTTTCTTCGATTATGACACCCGTAAATTTCATGGTGGAACTGGCTAAGCTCGACTGGAGTTACCCCCTCTCGGTCTTCTTTTTGTTGGTCACAGTTTTCCCCATAAGTATTTAAGGCTCAACATCGTCACTCCCCTGAGGAGTTTATGATTTTTTTGATTTCTTCATAATCAATAGTACCCTGTATTATTCCCATAACTCCGAAAACCATAGAAACAACTAGGCCAGCAATAGCCAAAGGGACTGACCACCAATTTATTTTTTGAGATTTTGCATAAATTTTATTTCTAGTTGCGATCAATATTCTTAAGTCCTCAAGGCTACTCTCTGTCACTTGCTGGTCGTTATTTCCAATTGAGATCCTTAATGATTGGAGCAGTCGACGTTCTTCATCTGGGATATCGCCGAAGGGTCTCTCCTCATTTTCAGCGTTTAACATTTTCTTTACAGTATCGTACCTTAACTGTGTTTTTTCTTTTTCCAGCTCATCCACATTCAATTCTATTAGATGTCTTAAATAATCTTCTAGCAATGGAGCAAGGGAATATCTGGCCCACTCTTTTCTACTAAATGATTCTGCTAAATTAATAACGTCTGTTTTGTCTTTAACGAGATTGAGGTCAAATTTTTTATCCAGCAGTTTGAAGAAATTTTCCGTTGTCAAATCTGAGCCGAAAGGAGTCTTGTCAAAAAAAAGAATAAACACGAAATAAAGAAGTCCAAGGAACGCAAGGATTAAACCCACGAAGTACAGCTTATCCCCGTATGTATAAATGATATCCAAAAGTATCTCCATAGATTCTAGTGTTTTCTCTCTGCGGGCACGATCTCCGGAACTTTGAACCAAAGAAGTGGCTCAAATTCAAGGATATTGATAAAA
>JACQLS010000032.1 GCA_016204005.1 Parcubacteria group bacterium
TCCTTATATAGACCTGTCCACTGCCGCACTCTCGAGTGATGCGCTTCGTCTTATCAAGGAGGATGAGGCTCGAGCGGGGCTTCTTGCGCCCTTTCGGCTTGTAGGCAAAAAGGTTCATATTGCCATTGCTGCGCCTGAAAATCAGGATACAAAAGATCGCATAAAAGAGCTTGAAAATGCTGGGTATTCTCCCACCATTTACGTGGCATCCAAAAGAAGCTTGGCAAGGGCTTGGGAACGATACGGGGAGCTTTCATTGAGTCTACAGACTGAGGAGGGCGTCCTTGACGTTTCCTCAGAACAAGTCCTTGCCTATTTAGGAGAGTTTAAAAACCTAAACGACGTTACTCGGGTCATCGCTGGAGTGTTGGGTGGGAAAGAGCGATACCAGACAACAAGGATCCTTGAGATCCTGATTGCTGGGGCGCTTGCAACCGACGCTTCTGATATCCATATTGAACCAGAGGAGGCGCGCGTGATCCTTCGTTATCGCTTGGACGGCGTTCTCCAGGAGCTCTCTTCCGTCGAGGAAAGAGTGTACACACTTCTCCTGTCACGCATCAAGATCCTTTCTGGCATGAAGCTCAACGTGCGTGATGATGCGCAAAGCGGGCGATTTACAATTAAAGTAAACGAGGTGGATATTGAAGTTAGAACCTCAACCGTTCCAGGAGCCTATGGCGAATCGGTGGTCCTCCGAATCTTAAACCCAAAGGCCATAGCGGTTCCTTTTGACAAATTGGGGATGGAAAAGCGGCTTGAGGAAATCGTGCGAAAGGAAATAAAGAAACCGAACGGCCTCATCTTAAACACCGGACCAACTGGTTCAGGAAAAACAACGACGCTCTACGCAATTCTCCGGTTATTAAATGACCCATCGGTAAAGATCATCACCATTGAAGACCCGGTTGAGTACCATCTCCCTGGCATAACACAAACACAGGTTGATGTTGACACTGCGTACAACTTTTTCGAAGGACTCCGGTCAGGGCTCCGGCAAGATCCTGACGTTATCATGGTGGGAGAAATCCGCGACAAAGAGACGGCGGAGACAGCAATCAATGCCGCGCTTACGGGCCACTTGGTACTATCGTCGCTCCACACCAACAATGCCGCGGGAACAATTCCTCGGCTCATTGACCTTTCGATTAACCCAAAAATTATCGGCTCTGCGTTAACGCTTGCCCTTGCCCAACGACTCATCCGCAAACTGTGTGAGTATTGCAAAAAGGAGGATGCGCCGACAGAAGAAGAGCGCGGGATAATTGCGCGTATGGAGCAAAAGCTCCTCGCCGCATTTGAAGGTCTGCAAACCACACGGGTATGGAGAGCCAACGCCTGCGAGAAATGCAATAATACTGGCTACAAAGGACGCATTGGTATTTTCGAGGCAATGCACATGAACGCAGAAATTGAAAAACTCGCCGCGGAGAATCCGAGCGAGCGCGAAATAAAGAAACTGATGGACAAGCAGGGGTTGCTTGATATGGGAGAAGACGGCGTCTCGAAGATCCTTCTTGGCGTTACCTCTTTTGAGGAAGTGCGACGTGTGATTGATCTCGGCTCGAATACAACGTGAGTGCCACAGTGGAGGTAGGACTTTAGACAATTAAAATCCCCAACCTCCAGACAATCCTTTAAGTTCCGTGCAAGGAATAAAAAGGCAGATATAACCTTGAGAAACACCTCAGTTATATCTACCGAAGCAGAAAAACCAAGACGCCCTTAGGAAATACCCAAATGATCAAAAATTGATCTGATTGCCTGGAGGTTGGGGACCTTAAATGTGCTATCGTAAAGAGGAAGACACGAGCTAAGGGTTCGTGTTCAATGAAAAAGCTTCTGCTTGCCTCTTTACGTAAACCCTATCATAAAACTAGAAAAATGTCAAGTAATCCAACAGAGACCCTTAAAAAGGATGCCGTCTTGGACCACCTCCTGCGCCCCGCATCACTCGAGGAGTATATAGGACAGAGGCGTATAAAGCAAAACCTTGAAATCCTGCTTCGGGCGGCCAAAGAACGCTCCCATCCGCCCGAACACCTCCTCTTTTATGGCCCTCCTGGCCTCGGAAAAACAACGCTCGCAAATCTCGTTGCCCGAGAGTTGGGCGTAGCTATCAAGACAACATCAGGCCCAGCAATAGAGAAAGTGGGAGACCTCGCATCAATTGTAACTAACCTCTCCCCGGGAGATGTCCTTTTTATAGATGAAATCCATAGGTTATCGAAGACGGTGGAAGAAATGCTCTATCCAGCCATGGAATCAGGCAAGCTCGATATCATTCTGGGGAAAGGCCCTTCTGCTCGAATTATTCAATTAGAACTCGCCCCTTTTACGCTTGTTGCGGCAACAACACGAGTGGCTCTTCTTTCTGCTCCGCTACGATCACGCTTTTCTGGAGGAGTTTTTCGCCTAGAGTTTTACACACTCGAAGAAACCAAGCAAATTATCAAGCGCTCCGCACAAATTCTTGGGGTTTCTTTGCCGGAAGACGCGTGCGAGGAAATAGCGATACGTAGTCGTTTTACCCCACGGACGGCAAACTATCTTTTGAAGCGCTGTCGTGACTTTGCGCAAGTGGCAAAGGAGCCTCTCGGGAAAGACACCGTGAAAAAGGCCCTTTCGCTTCTAGAGATTGACGAAAGGGGGCTTTCCGCGCTTGATCGTCAAATCCTTCACTCTATTATTGAAAAGTATCACGGCGGGCCCGTGGGGATCAGCACGATTGCCGCTTCTCTCTCGGAGGAGCGCTCGACAATCGAAGAAGTGAATGAGCCCTACCTTATCCAATTGGGGTTCCTCGAACGAACATCGCGTGGGCGAGTTGCAACGGATGCCGCGTATAAACACCTGGGTCTCAAAGTTCCTGAGGACAGACAGGAGCGGTTACTGTGATTGCAGATTTCAGATTTTAGATTTAAGATTTATTTTTTTGCATGTCAGGTCACAATAAATGGTCACAAATAAAA
>JACQLS010000035.1 GCA_016204005.1 Parcubacteria group bacterium
AGTTATCGCAGTAGTACCTCACAAAAACAGAAGGGTGTTTGCGGGCCGAGTCGCCAAGAAAGGAAGAGATTTTAAGGATGCGGCTTTGTGTGTCCAGTGGCTTGAAAAGCGGAAGAATGGCGGTTCTCCAACCATCATCAGTATTATGGGAGGGCCTGGGGAGCCGTTTCTTATCGGTCTTGCCGATAGGAACTTTTCGGTACAACGCATTCCTGTATTTCGTCTTCAGCAAGCCACGGGTTTGGAACCCAAGGCGTCTCCCGAAGATCGGGCAAGCGCGCTCCAAAACGCTTGGGAGACTCATCCAGAGCTTTTCTATGCTGTCAGAGGGCTTGATCCAAATATCGTCATCGCCCGACAGCATGCACGTCAGCGGCTCGCCGAACAAGAAGACCGGAAACGCGCAACGCTTCGTATACACAGCGCGCTTCGAGATTTCGCGCAAGTCCTGCCTGCGGAAGCAGCAGCGCTTGTAAAGCTTCTCGATGAGGGCCTGAAGGATCTTTTCAAAAAGCCGGCTCTGCGCGCTGAAATCGAACAGGAGTTTCAACGGATACGGTCCCTGACCCATCTGACAAGCGCGCAAAAGGCGCTGATCCTTTCGATCCAGTTGTATCAGAGCCCAGAAAGCGTGCTTGGTCCGAAGCGCGACGAAGAGCGGCATGAAGCAGCGATAATCCGCCTTCTCGAGAAGACCAGCATATGGAATGTATTACGTGAAGAAGGTGCGAACATTCCGCGATGCATGGGTATGGGCCCTGCGCTCGCGGGTTCTATCATCAGCGAGATCGGTGACATTCGCCGCTTCCCGAGCCCTGGAAAGTTGCGGGCGTACGCTAAGTTCCACTTGAAGGACGGGAAGTTTCCTCATCCAAAAAAGGGAGAGGTTGATTCGGGGAACCGGAGTTTGCGGCGCGTCGTGTGGTTTTGGTCGATCGACCAGGTGGAGCGCTACGACCACGTTTGGAGGAACCTGTATCATTGGCGCCTGGCCCACGAGCTGCGTGTTCATCCAGTTGTCGTTCCTCGAGAGGTCAAGCGCAAGGGGGGCGGTACGAGCATAGTCTACGATTTCACCCTTGCGCATCTTCATTCGCGCACCGCTCGATGGGTTGGTTCAAAGTTCCTCGAGTACCTATGGGGGTTGTGGATGACCCTGGAAGAAGGCCGGGACCTTGAAGCCTGGTATAGCGCTTCACGGTGGCCCGCGTATTTCGCCCACGTGGAACAGGAATTGCCTGCAGCGCGGGCATATCTGGAAGTCGAGGTTCCAAAGCGCAGGCGCGAGCAACCCAAAAAAGAGAAAGGGGAAGAAGGGGAGTTTGACGAAGACGAAGAAGCACCCTAAAAAGTAAGTGTAGGATGGCCAACAAGTTGTGTGGCAAAAACCAACTCTTTGACTGGCCATCCTATCTCACAGCCGAGGCAAGCTCCAAAGTGACTAGATCAATTGGTCAAGTGCCTCGGCTTTTTTATTTCCCTAGACCAGGTTTAGGGAGTCTTGAAAGGTTAACGATCCTGTAGTATCTTTGAGCTAGCGGGAGACAACATACATCATGGGTAAATCAAAAGGGAAGGTGTCTCTCCACAAAGGCGACTAAGAGGACAAAACTACCACTGGGTCAATCCCACACTTGGGGGTGTCCTCCTTCGCAAAGCCGAGGCAATAAGGGCTTTGACTGGATCAAGTTGAGAGATGCCTCGGCTTTTTTATTGACGAAAAGAAAGGAGCGGTATAGGAAGTAGGTGAGGGTCAAGATGGACTGTGATTCAATCAAGGCTCATACTGACTCTCGCAAAGGATGGCCAAACCGTGAACTGGCAGAAACCAAGAATGGGTCTGGCCATCCTATCTCACAGCCGAGGCACGCAATTTGGTGATACCAATCAATACGCGAATTGCCTCGGTTTTTTCTTTGCAATTATTCACGATTTGCGCTAACCTATTCAGTGGGAGACAAGAACGCTGCTGAGAAATCAAGCTGACCGGTGTTTCCCGCGAGGCGATTATGAGGACAATTAGGGCGATGAATTGATTCAACCCGTTTTTTGTCCTCCTTCGCAAAGCCGAGGCAACCAAAAACATGACCAAATCAAGACAAATGGTGCCTCGGCTTTTTTATTGACAAAGGAATTGATAACTGAACTATGGTTTTGACAAGTATAATCTTTTATGCTACGCCAATACTAGCGAGATTGTACAATATGGAAGAGGGAGGGCTCTATAATGAGAGCGCTAGGCATAATGATGATAGTGGTCGGCGTATTGGGATTCGTCGTGGGAGGTTGTGTATCTCTCGTGACGAACATTTCTCTAGAGAGTTCTATTGGAGGACTCAAGGATAGGGCCCAGGTTTCTGCTGACGCAGAAGAAATTCACCTTCGTCTGGTTGAACTAGATCAACGCATGGAGGAACGGGGCATGGATTCCGGGTATACTGCACTCTTTGTTCACTCGCCATGGACAAGCGTGAGGGAGATCCGGAAGAACATCCAGACTCTCATCAAGCGGGCGGATGTTATATCTCAACTTGATCATTCATCCGACGCGTATCAGCAGGGCCTCGACGACGTGCGGGGAACTCTGCGCGAGCTGGATGTACAGGCGTTTGGCTGGTGGATATACAGTGGTGGAGGATGGGTTTTCCTCTATCTGTTTATAATCGGAGGGATTCTTCTTGCCGGCGTTGGCGTCGTTGTGTCATGGATTGCTTTTGGGGACTACTAAGGAAGAGCTCTTTCTTGATCTAAGCGGTGAGATTGCATCTCCCCGCTTTTTTATTGACAAAGGAATTGAGGTGGTATATACTCATTTGTATGAGGAACGAAGTTTCCTTATCCTTGTGAAATAGAACGGACTAGCCCCATTTACGCAC
>JACQLS010000033.1 GCA_016204005.1 Parcubacteria group bacterium
AAGTATAGACATAGAGGTGAATAATAGAACTTTTAAAATCACACTGGATGATGTGGAGTTTATCCAACCATATAACTTTAAGTATCATTTCCGGATTGTTGAAAAATAATAGGATGAAAGTGGTGGAATGGGGACAGACACCATTCTCATTGCGCATCCTCGCTTGTTGTAATAAACTTAATTTCAAGTAATACAAAAACTATGCGAATCCCCACAGCAAACACGTCAATTGGACAAGAAGAAATAGATGCGGTAACAAAACTTTTAAAACAAAATGTGGTCACTCCCGGCGAGAAAGTTCGGGAGTTTGAAGACGGCATCGCAAACGTGTTCGGGAAAAAATATGGCGTCATGGTTAACTCCGGATCATCCGCAAACCTTCTTGCTCTCTACGCGCACAGAAAGCCTGGGCTCGAGGTCATTACGCCCGCATTAACATTCGGCACGACGGTCGCCCCGATTTTGCAAAGCGGAATGACTCCTAAATTCTTTGACTCCCAACCAGACACCTACGAAATAGATGTGGATGCAGTTGAGGAATATGTTGAGAGCACTCCCAATGTAGAGAGAATTTTTATGATCCCCGCGCTCGTCGGCAACCTCCCCGACCTCGCGCGGCTCCGCGCCTTAAGCAAGAAGCACGGGAGCCTGTTTATCCTCGACTCATGCGACACGAACGGGGCGCTCTTTGACGGCAAGCCAACCGGCACCTATGCTGATATTGCCACAAGCTCCTTTTATAGCACGCACATCATCACCGCAGGCGGTGGAGGTGGAGTCGTGATGACTGATGACGAAGAGTTGAAAACACGGCTCCAGACATTACGCGGTTGGGGGCGCGCCTCGGCAGGAACACTCGAGTCGGAAGATATCAATGTCCGGTTCAGTTATTCTATAGACGGTATCCCCTACGACAGCAAGCTCGCGTTCAAAGAGTGCGGTTTTAATATGCAGGTGACGGAGATGCAGGGGACAATCGCCGTTGAACAGTTGAAGAAACTCCCCGAGTTCATACGAATACGAAAGATAAACTTCAAAAAAATAATGGACTTCTTTAAGACGAAGCCGTACTTTATTACGCCGAAGCAACACCCGAAAACAGATACTCTTTTCATTAACTTCCCCCTCACGCTTACTCCCGACTGCCCCTTCACCCGCCAGGAACTTGTCGTTTTCTTGGAACAACACGACGTGCAGACGCGCGCGCTCTTTTCGGGGAACATAACACGACACCCAGGGTTCAGAGACCTGGTCGGCGGCCCGATACCGTTTAAAAATGCAGACTATGTTATGAAAAACTCCCTCCTCATCGGCTGCCACCAAGGACTTACGGACGCGCACCTCGACTACCTCTTTAGCGTGTTTGACCTCTTCCTCAAAGAACACGCGTAAGCAAGACACTCGCATTTTTACAGCGAGTGTTCTATTATTGTCATAGTGCTTTGTGCGGAGAAAGACTGTGCGAAAGAGGCTTCTGTCTCTCTTGTTCTTGGGAATCTTGACGGCTTGTGCGGGTGTGGAAAATGTGGACACGAGACCCATGGAAGCGATTGTGACAGGGAAAGAAGTGGCGACGGTTCCGAATTTTGCCCTGGGCATGCTGATCATTGGTCTTCCGATACCCATGGGTACCATAGAGCGCTGTACCTTGACGCTGACCGCCCCACTCGTAAGTGAGCCGATTCTCCTTGTGGATCCCCCGAGGTGCAGAGACATCGAAACTGGTTCGCGTGTGGAGATTAGATTTGTACGTTCTATGCGAACAAGCCCGGGAATCCGCTCCGTGCAAACGGAGTGGCAGCTTATCAGAGTCTTAGACTAAAATCGATTGCCGCACAAAACGAGTCACACCACGTGACTCGTTTTTTGTTACCCAAGAATACACTTCATTTGTTCTCTATATAGGTCCCCTGCGGCAGAGCCGCGGGGGACCTATATTACGACTTCGCTCGGAGAAAATGAGAGCTTGCTCTCACTTTCCATCCTCGCTCGTCGTAATAACCTCGCGAACAATGTAGGGCGTCTTCCCTCTGCCCTCGTAGTAAATCCGAAAAAGGATTTCAGCAAGAAAGCCCATCATAAAGAGGAGCACGCCGACGACAACGAGCAAGGAGGCAAGGAGCGGAAGCGGTGTTTGCGTCAATGTCCACAGTCCCATCAACTTCAGGGCGATTGCCGTTCCCGCGGCAACAAAACCCAAAAAAATACAGGCCAGTCCCCATCCGCCGAAAAACATAAGGGGGCGCATGAAATAGTCGGCAAAAAATTTCACTACCAAAAGATCGAGAAAAAGTGTTGCTACTCTAAACACGGAATATTTTGTTTTCCCTGACTTGCGCTCGTTGTAGACTATCGGAACTTCAGTAACTTTAAAGCCGCGCGCGTGGCAAATGACGTGGATGAACGCATGCATTTCTCCGTACAAAAGAATGTCTTGAAACACTTCGCGCCGCGCGACTTTAAACTGAGACCCGAGGTCACGAATAGGCACGCCTGTGAGGGCCCGAGTCAAACGGTTCGCGAATCGAGAGATGAGGCGCCTTCCCCATGTGTCTTTTCTCCGCGTGCGAAGTCCGGAGACCAAGTCGTACCCTTCCCGAAGCTTGCTTAAAAGCTTGGGAATGTCTTCCGGATTTTCCTGCAAGTCGGCATCGATAATAACGACAACATCACCCTTGGCCTGCCGTATCCCCTCGTTTAACGCAGGCGCTGGCCCGGTTCTGTGTCCGAACACAACAATTTTAAGAGGCGTTAACGTCTTCAAAATAGCGAGCGTGTTGTCAGAAGAGGGCGCGTCAACAGCAATCATTTCATACGGCTCACCCATCCCATCGAGCGTTTTCTTGAGCCGTGCGTGCAACTCGCGCACATTTCCCTCTTCGTTATATGTTGGGAAAACAACAGAGATCATACAACTATATATTCCCAAATGGGCTACGCTTAATCGTACGATAGAACTTGATGAGCTCGGTTATGCCGAAGTCCAATGAATACGCGGGCTTGAAACCGGTTTTTTCTATCTTTTCGTTTGAGACAATGTAGTTGCGCTTGTCCGGATCCTCCCCTATCTCCGCTTCTACAAAATAGAAGTCGGGAAGATGTTTCTGTATCGCCTCACAGAGTTCTTTTTTACTCAAATTAGCTTCCGAGAGGCCGACGTTATACGCTTGGCCCTTCATCGTTTCAAAATTATCAATGCCGTGCACAAATGCGCGCGCCACGTCACGTACGTGAATGTAGTTCCTCTTGAAGTGCGCCTGAAAGAGGACGACGAATCGGTCCATAACCGCACGATGTACAAAATCATTGACCAGCAAGTCAATGCGCATTCGGGGGCTCACACCGAACACCGTCGCGAGACGAAACGTAATGCTGTTTCCGCCCTCAAGGATCCCTTTCTCCGCTTCAACTTTCGTCCGACCATAGAGAGAAATAGGGTTAAGCGGCGTTGTTTCGTCGCAGAAGGTGTCATTTTGTCCCACGCCATAGCCGCTATTGGTGTTTGGGTAAAGAATTTTCTGATCAGGGCTCCGCAATTTTAAAATTGACTGGACTGCGCCGAGGTTGGTCGTTTGCGCGGCGATTTCATCACGATCACAGACTTGGGCACCCAAAATTGCGGCAAGGGGTATGATGATTTCCATGCCATTGAGCGCGCTCTTGAGCGTACCCTCATTGCGCGTGTCTCCACGGACGACTTCCAGGTCAGAGGAATGCATAAGGTGCGCCAAGGATGTCTGCCCATGCATAAAGTTATCGAGCACACGCACGCGGTGTCCTTTTTTGAGCAATTCTTCCGTTAAAACTGAACCGATATAGCCGCTACCCCCGGTAAGTAAGATGTTACTCATATTCATATTTGTATATTACAACCCCTTTATCGTCATATACTATAGCATACCGTTTTAGATATTCCTCATCGATAGAAAGCGCCCTTTCGCGGGGACCGACAAAGATATAATCAAGGCGATACGGCATCTTTTGTGGCAATGCGTAGCGCTCATACGTTTGCAAAAGATCGTAGAGGACTTCCTTTGGCAAAACATAGATCGGATACCTTTCGGGGCGCAGGTGTGAATCGAGAGCTCGGCTATTGTACTCTTCGGTAAAGAAGTTGAATACGCCGAGATGTGTGTTTAGCACTTGCGAGAACTTTTCCGCCGCGACACCGAAAAGTGTGTGCGTTATATACATTCGTTCCAGCACCTCTTCTTTTGACGCCAGATTGTTTTGCGCTCTCGCTTGAAAGACTCGGTTGTGGGTATACCCCGCGAGCTCAATGTTGGTCTCGATCGAAGGGGTCATGACGACACTGTCTTTGGTGGTGTTTTTTGTAAGCCACTCATAGGCATCCATGACGGGCCCGGAGACAGTGTAGCTCAGGGCATTTTTTTTGTTTTCTTTTACGCTACTTTCAACGACATGGGTCGTGAGAAGGGCAACAAGGATGACCGCGATTACCGAAAATACTTTCGCTGTATTAAACGCGTATTTGCTTTTCACGTACGGAGCAATACTAAGCCACGCGTAATAAAGGAGCGGGGGCAAAAGCATGCCGTTTATGATTAAAAATACTTTGTTTCCCCAGTGGTCAGACTGTATGGTAAATCCGGTAACGACGTTTATGTTGTAAGCAATGATGCCCGTAACGGCAAGTGTGGCGAGGAAGTACCCGAGTATTTTTTTAGAAAACTTGGTACCAAAGTAAATGGCGAGACCGGCCATGGACAAAAGGAGGATGTAGGTCTTCCACAGGAACCATCGTACCCCATGACCCTCTTCAATCCCCATGCGGGACATGATGTCTTCATACGCAGGAAGCGCGTTCAGATAATATTGATTAATCCAAAATGGGATCGATACGATGATGCCCGCAAAGCCGATGAAAAATATGGTGCGCGCTCCCGAATAATTTTTCGTGGCAAGAAGCACCAAAAAGAGCAGCCCGAGAAAAATCGTTGCAAACACCCAATAGTAGAAATACAGATAGAACAAAAGCCCGTAGAATATGCCGCCGAGTGCCATAAAAAGCTTCTTTTTGTTTTCGTCGGTAAGAACTCTGTACGCGGAGTAAAACAGCATGACGAAAAACGGGCCGCCGGGGATGAAGGAGTCTCGAGTTAGAAAATTAAGCTCGGAGGTAGAGAAGCCCGAGAACGGAATAAATTGGAAAAACAGAGCCTTCAACTCACCAAGAGAGGATGGAGGAATGGAAACCGCAAGCTGTGGGAAGAGCATGAGGACATAGGCGGAAAAGAGTGAGAACATTTTGTTCTCAGTAAAACGAACTAGGACAAAGAAAAGCGCGAGAAAGAGCAATACGGGAAAAACAAGCTCCGTCAGCACTATTCCCGGGAAAACCGACTCAAATGGCAGGAAGAACGGCGAGACAGCCAGCGGAACGAGGATCGGCCAGAGGATGGGGCCGTCTTTATGCTCATACGTATCCATCTCGCCGGGGAAAAGATTTCCATCAACAACGTCTCGGTATCGAGATGCGCCAAAATTCATGTGATCGAAGTTCGGCTCCAACGTAATGGGTATATACCGAAGACCTTCGGACTTAAGCGTTTCGTAACGAACGAGATGCGGCAAAACAGCATACACGAAGGCAACCGCAAAAACCGCGATGAGCAACAAAACCTTACTTGGAGTGATTTTTCGCATGATAGGTTCTGGTGACAATCGTGAGTAATTCGCCACCCGCTTTGCGCCATGAAAATTGTTTTGCGCGCATAAACCCTGTCGTAATGAGTTTCTCCCTCTCATCGGGACTCTCTACCACTCTTCGCATTGCGCGTGCAATGTCTTTGGGTTGGTAAGGATCAACCAAAAGCGCTGAACCCTCGCCGCCAACCTCTTTTAAAGAAGACTGATTGGAAGTGATAACCGGCACCCCGCAATCCATCGCTTCCAAAAGAGGGTAGCCGAAACCCTCAATCAATGTGGGGAAGATAAAGGCCTCTGTGCGTTTGTAGACATAGGAAAGCTCGGGGTCGTTTAGGTGCCCAACAAAATGCACCTTTCCTTCCAGTTTATTTTCTTCAATAAAACGGAGGACTGAATTAAAATACTCTCCGCCCGAAGGATTCCCCGCAAGCACCAAGTGGTATTCCGGATGTGCTTCCGCAAACAAATGGAAGGCCTTAACTATATTCAGGATGTTCTTGCGTAATTTCAGTATGCCGGCGAAAAAGAAAAACTTCTGCGTAGGCAAAGGAACCCTTTTTTCCGGAACAACACAAATCTTCTTGAATCCACAATACACGACGTCGATTTTGCTTTCGGGGATCTTAAAAAGACGGACTGTCTCTTCTTTTGTGGCGTGCGATATCGCCACAATAGCGTCGGCCTTTCTAAGCGAAAAGCCGTGGATGAAATAGGTCAGTATTTTTCTTAGCTGGCCACTCAAGGTTTTGTCTGCCAAATACCAATACGCAAAATCAAGCGCGATGACTATTGGTTTCGGCGGCTTCCACAAGAGCGGCATGACGGGGGTATTAAAAATGTAGACGTCACACTTCGGAGCATTTCGAAGTCTTTCAAGCCACAACCTTCCCCCGCCCAACGATACGGACTTCCAATTTTCCCCGGGAAACTGGGGCGCAGTTTTGGGCGCATTTTTAACAAAAACGTAATATTCATTTTCAGAATCGACTTCGAGCATCCCCTTCGTCAACTCAAAAATAGTCCGCGCGAGTCCCGCCGGTTTGTCTTCATCGTATGGATGTAAAATGATGCCTATCCTCATGATGCAATGGACGTTTTTATGTACGAAAGGATTTTCTCTGCCCTCTTATCCCATGTGTAGAGGCGCGAAAGCTCCAAGGCTTTTGAAGCGATTGCCTTGCTCTCTTCTGGCTTCACCAAAACATGCTCTATCCCCTTGAGAAGCGCCTCTGGCTCATCCGGCGGAACAAAGTGTACCTCACCCTCACTTACCACTGCTCTGATTGAGGGCATGTCGGAGGCAACAATAGGGCTCCCGCTTGCCATGTATTCAAAAAGCTTTATCGGCGCCGTATCCATCTCTGAATAAATGGCAAATCGCTTCTCTTTTGCCACCCTAGAGTTTGGAAGTACGAGCACATCTGCCGCCTTCAAGTATTTAGGAATCTCTTTGTAGGGTTTGTGGCCGACAAAAGATATGTTGGCCACATCTTTATACATCTCCCTGAGCTCTTTCAGATGATACCAGGTTCCACCCACAAAGGTGAAGACGATATCATTTCTAGCCCCCGAGAGACGCGCCGCACGCGCAAGAACGTGAACGCCCTTCCAATCGTAGAGATGGCCCGTGTAAAGAACGATTTTCTTGTCCTTGGGCAATCCAAGCTCTTCTCGCAATGCAACTTTGCTCTTCCGAATCTGAAAAAGCGATGGGTCAAAACCATTGGGCGCGATGGCGGTCTTACTCCTCGGGATGCCGAACTGTTTCTCCGCTTGATCAAGCTTCCACTCACTTGTCCCAACAATGCCGGACATCCCCCGCAAAAAAACTCTCCAGAAAAACTTCTTATGCTCCGGAAAGCCGTGCATGTCGTAAAAGACCTTGAACCCGCGCTTTCGGAGGAGCCATCCTGTTATTTCATCGCGAGTAAGGATGATGGTATCGTTTGTACTCCCAAGCCGAGAGAACAAAACACTAAAGGTAAACGTGAATTGATTCATCCAGTAACCGAGCGGCAAGCCGCGCGATACTCCATCAAAGATGGAGACATAGTTCATTGTAAAAACCTTCTCAATTCCATAGAAAGAAAATACATCATGGCCTGATGCATTCTGGTTCTTTGGAGCAATAAGCGTAAGCTTGGCTCCCGCTTTCGCGAGCGCCTCGCATGTCTTAACCATATTAACCCCGTACGCTTTTTCTGTGGGAAGACGCCCGTTTCCAATGTATATGATTTTCATCCTGGTAGTTCTACAACCAAAGACGGCCCCTCAAGGCGTCTTAATAGAGCGCTTTTATAAGCGGCAATGATTCATCGACCCATCCATGGAGCGAGTCGATGCCCTTACCAAATGAGGTCGTGGGCTCCCAGCCGAGAATGTTTTTGACTTTCGTATTGTCACTCACGAACACTTTTTGATCTCCCGGCCTCTCATCTCCGAAAGCTGGGTCTACATTGTGTCCGTGCGCACCTTTGAGGTGGGTAAAGAATTCGAGGAGAGAAAGGGAGTTTGCCATACCACCGCCGATGTTAAAGGCGTGTCCGCGCGCGCGGTCAATGTTCTCGATTGCCTGCGCGTAGAGACCGAGAAGGTCATCTATGTAGAGCACATCCCGAACTTGCTTCCCTGTGCCATAAATCGTAATTGGTTTCTCGCGGAGAAGGGAGATGATGAACCACGCAAGCCACCCCTGATCTTCAATGCCATATTGGTGAGGTCCATAAATGCATGACTGGCGGAATACGACGGTTGGAAGATTGTAGATGCGCCCATAGTCACGCACATATGTGTCCGCCGCCCCCTTAGAACATCCGTAGGGAGAGTGGAAGTCGAGCTGTTGGCGCTCGGAAACGCCGTTCGGAAGATCGCGAAGATGGAAGCGCGTTTCTGCTTCTTCAATATTTGCCTCCTCCATCTCGCCATACACTTTATTTGTTGAAGTGTAGATGAACACAGGTGGTTTCGGAGCTTTTCGAAGCGCTTCAAGGGTGTTCAATGTACCGAGCGCGTTGATTTCAAAATCGAGGCGTGGGTTCGTAACAGAGGTCGTCACAGCAACTTGTGCGGCAAGGTGGAGTACCGCATCTGCGGCCGCTACTTCTTTATCGAGAATATCCTGGTCATAGCGCACGTCTGCTTTTACAAACTGGAAACGGCCGGGGTTCTCTTTGTTTAATCTTTCGAGGTTATGAATCACACCACGACGAGAAAGGTTGTCAAGTAAGACAACTTCCCAGCCGCGATCAGCAAAAAAACGGGCAGCATTTATCCCGATAAAACCCGCTCCTCCTGTGATAAGCATCCTCTTGCTCATAGCATTGATACTACCATAAAACCCACTTTAGGATAGAAAAGTTAGCTCCTATTTTTATACAGTGCGAGATGCTCTTCCACCGATTTCTTTGCATTAAATCTATCTTTCACAAAACGTTTACCTGCCTCCCCCATTCTTTCGCAAAGATTTGAGTCATTCGCGAGCAGTGAGATCTTCTCCGCAATCGAGTCCACACTCCGTTCGGGCACGACAAAGCCGGACTTATCAGCATCAATCGCTTCGGGGACACCGCCGCTATTGGTACCAATGACGGGAATGCCGCGTTGTTCCGCTTCCAAGAAAACAATGCCGAGCCCTTCTATATCACCGTCCGCTCTGTCAAAAAAAGACGGCATGGCGAAGGCGCGCGCAAGATCGAAAAAGGGAACAGCGATGTGTTCACCCGCAAAGATAACGCGAGCTTCTAGCTTATAGCTTTTAGCTAATAGCTTGAGTTCTTGTCCCATCGGACCCTTGCCGACAAAGAGAAGTTTAACGCGCGGGTCGGGCACTTTTGCGAGCGCGTGAATCAGATCCTCTGGGCCCTTACGCCGCACAAGGTGCCCAACAAAAAGCACAATGAAGTCGGTATCTTGTATACCAAACTCCTTTTTGAGAGCGGATACTTTTTCGGGATTCCCGCGTGAAAATTCGTCTGGAAGCGGATAATACACCCTCGCAAACTTTTCTTCCGGGAGCTTCAGATGTTCCGCCGCTCGACGTTTGGTTGAATTGCTGAAACCAAGCGACCTCGTTGCATGCGCAACGGTCCATCGTTTCGCCCATTTGGTCTTAGCGCTCCCCTTCGTGCTAAGCACATCTGTACCGTAAAAAGTGACAAAGACCGGTTTCCCAAAAACGTACTTACCAATAAGAACGGTGAGAAAGCCGATGGGGAAAACACTTGTTGCGTGGAAAGCATCGTACGAACGAAAGCGGTAGGCATACCGAAGCACGCTCCATACCATTCGAACAAAACTCTGCCTTCCTTCTCGGATGACCGTGAGCTTATCGCTTGGATGCTCGACTCCGGGTTCCCGGTTTTGGAGCGCGATGGCTGCTACTTGTTCAACAGACGGAGACTCCGCCGTGTGATAGGCAATGCTTCGCGAGAATTCCGATATGCCGCCAATGCTCGGCGGAAAATCTGTGGTGAAGAAACAGATTTTCATCCGTTCGTTTTCCATTTTTTTCTGCACTTTCCATATTAAAAACG
>JACQLS010000034.1 GCA_016204005.1 Parcubacteria group bacterium
GTATTCAGCTTCCATGCGCTCGGGATTCGTAATCATGTATGGAGACACATACCCCTTATCAAACTCTAAGCCAAGCGCTACTTCCGACTCAACGCCGAATGACTGCGACTCCTCAACCGTCACAACGCCGTCCTCTCCGACTTTTTCAAATGTTTCCGCGATTTTTTTGCCAATTTCTTCTGATTCGGCAGAGATGGATGCGACGTGCTCGATCTCCGTACGACCCTTAATCGGCGTCGCAATCGCACGAAGTGCCTCGATAACATCTTCTGCCGCGCGTTCAATACCGAAACGAGTCGCCATTGGGTTTAAGCCCATTGCTATTTTCTTGAAACCCTCACTAACCATAGCCTGGAGAAGCACGACAGAGGTCGTTGTCCCATCGCCAGCTACTTCGTTTGTCTTATTTGCGACCTCTTTGGCGATTTCAGCTCCCATATTTTCAAACTTGTCCTTGAGTTCAATTTCTTTCGCGATAGAAACACCGTCATTAGTGACAGTGGGCGCGCCGAAACCCTTATCGAAGATGACGTTTCGCCCACGCGGACCGAGCGTCATTCCGACGGCCTCTGCTACAATATCAATGCCTCGCTTAATCGCTCCTCGAGCCTGCTCCTTAAAAATAACTTGTTTTGCCATGATAGATTTTTAATGAGTGATAACGAATATAAAAATCATCACCGAGCACATAGTGTGTGCAAATTGATACCTGTGATAGACTTGCTTTATTTCAAGCTCATCTACCTTATCAATCTACTTACACTATGTGCTCGGTTAAGTAAATTATACTCGCTTCGCTCCTTAATTTACTTAATGATCGCCAAAATATTGGACTCGCTGGTAATGAGGAACTCTTCTCCATCGACTGTTATTTCATCGGGACCATACTTTGAGAAGAGGACGGTGTTACCCTTCTTGACCGTCATCGGCATAAGCTCGCCGGTGTCGCTTCTTTTCCCTTCTCCAACAGCAACGACTCTCCCGATTTGCGGACGCTCCTCTTTCGCGGTGTCAGGAATTATGATTCCCGAATCAGTCTGTTTTTCGTCTACAACAGCCTTGATGAGGACCTTGTCCCCTAAGGGGATGATCTCTTTCTGCTTTTTTGTGCTCATAGTTTTAATGAAAAAACGTAAAAAAGATAAGGATTAAAAGAATACTGCGTTCTGTAGCCTAGGCACCTCGGGAAAGAAGGCGACGTGGCCGCTCTGTACCTATACCATAACCCTGTATGAGGGGAAATTGTAACACAAGAAAACAAAAAAAGCTACTGCTCCATCCATCACTCACCAGGACCCCCTTGGGGAGCCCAGGGTTGACTTCACCCCTCTAGTACGCTAGAGTATGGATTACATGGAATTGCTTGAATCGACCCTCCCTTGGGTCCAAATCGTACTGTCGGTGCTCCTCGTTGCGGCCGTGCTACTCCAACAAACTGGAGCAAGTTTAGGCGGGGCTTTTGGCGGTGCTGATCAAGGGGGCTACCATACGAGGCGTGGCGCGGAACGTGTTTTCTTCTTTGCAACAATTGTCCTGGGTATTCTTTTTGCTGTTACAGCGTTCATTGCCCTCCTTATTTAGGTTCGGCCTTTCCTAGAACGTAGTACCTAGGCCCCAGAGCCTTACTTTTTCTTTTTGTGATTTCTCCGTTCGACAACACCACAAACGAACCTCAAAAGAACGAGGGTTCCATACCGAAAACATCCTGGCTTCGAGAAAAAGCGGAATATGCTATCCGCTCTTTACGATTTGTCCTTCTTTCCCTTGAGGAAAGAGAGCGCCGGGTATTTTTCGGTCTTGTATCCCTTTTTGTTATTGGCACTCTCGGCGCTCTCTTTACCGTGAATGCTATGTTCCTCGAGACGGTACCCACAGAGGGTGGATCATTTACTGAAGGAGTTGTGGGAACGCCACGCTTTCTGAACCCCCTCCTTGCAACATCAGACGCAGACCGTGATATAACCGCTCTCGTTTACTCGGGACTCCTCCGCCCCGCTACAAACGGCACGCTCATTCTTGACCTTGCAAAAGAGTACGCCGTCTCCGCCGATGGGCTTTCTTACACATTCACACTAAAAGACAAACTAGTGTGGCATGACGGTAAACCGCTTACGGCTGACGATGTCGTGTTTACTATCAAAAGGGTCCAAGACAACTCATTAAAAAGTCCGAAGCACGCAAACTGGGAGGGTATCGAGGTTACAAAAACAGATACCAGAACCGTTGTCTTCACCCTAAAGCAGCCATATGCTCCGTTTCTCGAAAACACAACACTCGGCATATTACCGAAGCATGTCTGGGAAAAGGTGACACCCGAGCAATTTGCGTTCTCGCTCTTCAATGTAGACCCTATTGGTTCTGGGCCGTATCGCGTAGAGAAAATAAAACGCGACTCTTCAGGCATTCCCAAATATTACGACCTTGTTCCCTTCAAACATTTCGCCCTTGGCGCGCCGTTTATTTCAAAAATCCATATCAACTTTTATCCAGATGAGGAGCACCTCTTAGAAGCTTTGCGCGGAGGAGCCGTTGAAGCAGTGAGCGCGATACCCACCGTGGAAGCAGCAAAACTCTCTGAAGAAGGATATCGCGTATTGAACTTCCTCCTACCTCGCGTCTTTGGAGTCTTTTTCAACCACAATAAAAACGAAATCTTTACTCAGAAGATAGTCCGGCAGGCCCTAGAAACAGCGCTCGATAGGAAGAAAATAGTGAATAATGTGCTCCATGGCTACGGAACCCCGCTTGAGGGACCACTTCCACCGGGCGCATTAGGATACACAGAGCCCGAGACAGAAAGCAGTGGGGATGTGGAGGCTGCCATAGCACTGCTTGAAAAGAATGGCTGGGTGCTTGATAAAGAGACCGGCCTCCGAAAACGAAAGGGGCAGGCGTTGGCGTTTTCACTTGCAACATCAAACGCAGAGGAGCTTCTTCTTACGGCAAAGGCCCTTCAAAACGAATGGAAGGTCCTCGGAGCAGACATAACTATCCAGACGCTTCCCGTAAATGAGCTCAACCAAAATATTATCAGGCCGCGCGCGTATGACACACTCTTCTTTGGAGAAGTTATCGGACGAGAGTCGGACCCGTTCCCCTTTTGGCACTCTTCCCAAAGAAATGACCCGGGGTTAAATATTGCGTTGTACACAAATATCACCGTGGACAAGTTGCTTGAGAACGCACGCTCGATATCAGATGTTAAGAAACGCGCGGAGTCGTATGTGAAGTTTCAAAAAGAGATCGCCAACGATCTCCCCGCAGTTTTCATTTATTCACCCGATTTCATTTACGTATTACCAAAGCGGATTCAAGGAGTAGAGAGAGGCACGATTGCGCTACCGTCGGAGCGTTTCATCGATATTAACAACTGGTTTATAGAAACTAACAGGCAGTGGACATTCTTAAAATAGTCCTCAGTTTATAGTCGATAGTTTAACGATGACGTTCGTTTTCTATTCACTACTCCGCCAGCTCGCGAACTACAAACTACTGACTGCAGACTAAAAAATAATTATGGAAGAAAAAAAACAAACATCACAAGGAAGACACGCGGGAGACCGCGCACAAAAGAAAGGAAGCGGAGAACGGGGATCACGCTGGAGGTCGCGCCCAGCGACTGGCCAAGGAGCGGGAGGCGGGCGACGCAAACCATATCATGGAGGTGGCAAGGGTGGAGGACCCCACAAAGCGCATGGTGGGCGTGGCCGTTCCCAGAGGCAAAGTGGAAATGCCGTGTGGAGAGATGAGCAACAGAAAGGAGGGCATGGAGCGAGGGACCGAAAACCCGCTGGAGAAATCATCCCACCCTTGGGGAAAGATTCCATACGCATTATCCCACTCGGTGGAGTTGAGGAGGTTGGCCGCAACATGACCGCGATAGAATACGGAAATGACATCCTGATCGTTGATTGTGGCATTCAATTTCAAGCAGAAGAGACTCCCGGCATTGACTACATTCTCCCCAACACACGGTATCTCGAAGACCGGAAAGAGAAAATCCGAGCGATGATCATAACGCACGGACACTTGGACCACATCGGAGGTATTCCCTATATCATGCCGCGCATCGGGAATCCGCCCATCTATACCCGGCTCTTGACCCTTCTCATGGTGCAGAAGCGACAGACTGAATTCCCCGAGTTGCCGCCGCTTAATCTGAATGAAATCAAAGGAAACGAAGTCCTCGTCTTTGGGGAACTTCGTGTGCGCTTCTTCGCGGTAACACACACCATACCGGACGCCGCCGGCGTTATTATCGAGACTCCGCACGGGGTTATCGTCCACACAGGTGACTTGAAGCTTGAGCACAAAGAGGGCACGCCCTCTAAAAAAGAGGAGGAGGAATTCGGCATATTCGCAAAAGAGAAAGTGCTTGCCTTGCTTGCCGACTCTACTAACGTCGAGAAGTCAGGGTGGTCAATCCCCGAGTCAGTGGTCTTCAAGACAATGGAGGATATCATTAAGAACTCTACGGGCCGCCTCATCATTGGAACATTCGCCTCTCAAATCGAGCGTATCGCAAGGATTATAGAAATCACAGAAAAATACGGAAAGAAGATCATCATTGACGGGCGAAGCATGAAGCAAAACGTTGAAATTGCGATGGAGGCAGGGATCTTAAAACCCCAAAAAGGGACTATCGTCCCCATTGATGCAATGGATGATTATTCTCCCGAGAAAATCATCATCCTTGTTACGGGCGCGCAAGGAGACGAGCACGCTGTATTGATGCGTGTTGCAAACAAGGGGCACAAGTATATACGTCTCTCGAAACGCGACACTATTGTCCTCTCCTCTTCCATAATTCCGGGCAATGAGCTTGCGATCCAGCGGCTTAAGGATAACCTTGCACGCCAAGGGGCAAACATCGTCCACTATCAGGTTTCAGACGTCCACTCAAGCGGGCACGCGAACCAAAGCGAGCTCGAGTGGATTCACAAACATGTGAAGCCACGGTTCTTCATTCCGATTCATGGATTCCACTACATGCTTACTGTGCACGGTAAGCTCGCGCAAAGAGTCGGTATGCCTGAAGACCGCGTGATTATTCCAGACAACGGTGCAATCATTGAAATACAAAATGGTGGTGAGAAAATAGTCCGCCTCAAGGAAATGGCCGCTCGTGGGCTAGTCCTCGTCGATGGATTTTCAATCGGTGACATACAGGAGGTTGTACTCCGCGACCGGCAAATGCTCGCGCAGGACGGCATGTTCGTCCTCGTCGTGACACTGGACGTCAATACGGGAAAGCTTCGAAAGTCGCCTGACATTATCTCTCGCGGTTTCGTATATCTACGTGAGTCCCAAGAACTCCTTACGACGGCGCGGACCCTCGTCAAGAAAACAGTTGAGAAAGAAGTCGGCGCAATGCATCCGATAAACTTCGACTATCTCAAGGGTATCCTTACGGACGAAGTGTCAAAGTACCTCTTCCAAAAGACTAACAAACGACCGATTGTCATCCCTGTTATCCTGGGAATATAGGAGATATACTAGAAGGTGATGCAACGATTTTTCTCCGCAAAATCTGCCCCGCTCTATCCCCTCTATCTCGCGCTCTTTTTCTTCTCGTTCCAGTTGGGATTGACGCTCTATATTACCTCTTCGTTCCTCAAGAACTTCCTGCCGGAAAGCTTTGTCGGCTTTGTTTATATTGCGGCATCGGTTGCCTCGCTTTTTGCATTGCTATACACCCCAAAAGTACTCCCCACTCTTGGGAACTACCAAACGACTCTTGCCCTCTTGGGGCTCGAGTTTTTTGCGTTGGTGGCAATCGCTCTGTGGCCCGAATCGCCAGCGGTTATACCGCTCTTCATTATCTACCAAGGGTTTGTTACCATCTCGCTTTTTAACATTGATATCTTTATTGAACGCTACTCCGAGGAGCGTATAACCGGATCCCTTCGTGGTATCATGCTCACGGTTCTAAACATCGCGATCCTTTTGGGCCCGCTCGTTGCCGGGCTCATTCTCACTAATGGGGATTTCTGGAAAGTATATCTTGTTGCGGCGTTCTTTACGCTCCCTACATGGTGGATTATCGCGCGCCACTTCCGTAATTTTAAAGACCCCGTATACAGTGACATCTCACTATTCGTCGCCTTAAAGAAGGTGCTGTTTACAAAGCATCCCAAAGACGACATCCGCCATGCTGGCGTTGCAAGTTTCCTCATGAACTTCTTTTACTCATGGATGGTTATCTACACCCCCTTGTATCTCCATGACTATATCGGGTTTTCGTGGAGTGAGATCGGGGTTATTCTTACGATAATGCTCCTTCCCTTTGTGCTCTTTGAGATTCCTGTTGGGCGTTACGCGGATGTAAGATCCGCAGAAAGGAAGGTTATGTTCTTCGGGTTCTTGATCGCCGCATTCTTTACCGGCGCCTTGGCACTGCTCAAAGAGCCTTCGCTTTTTGTCTGGGCTTTCTTCCTCTTTGGTACTCGTGTTGGGATGAGCTTTATCGAGATCACTTCAGAAAGTTACTTTTTTAAACGGGTTAAGGCGACAGATACAAGCGTCATAAGCATCTTCCGCGACATGCGCCCAATATCTTCTATTGCAGGCCCACTCTCTGCCTCAATATTGCTCCTCTTTTTTGATGTGCGCATCCTCTTCTTTGCTCTTGCGGGGATACTTCTCCTCGGCGCACTAAACGCCGCGCTTATGAGAGACGCCCGGGCTCTATCCCCAGTAGAAAATTAAAAACACCCCCCATCGGGGGGTGTTTTTGTTGTTGCATTAGTATTCGATACCCTCTCCGCCTTCACCGCCTGTGGTTGCAGTAAAGGAAGCCATGACGCTTTCGCCAGATGCGACAGTAACAGGAACTTCTTTCTTGAAATCAAACTCGCTGTCAGCGTCATCTGCGTGTAGTACTACCTGATACACTTTTCCGGCCTCAGTGCTGCGTAAAAGCGCGACTGACTGTCCGAAGTGCTTACCAGCATCAAAACGACGTGCTCCCAGGATCCTACCAAGAGCGCCTCCGTCTAATTGCTCATGAACAGCGACCCAGCCACTTTGCTCAAGCGATACAAGAGATACGATAACGGTGTTACCTGCGCCTTGGTTTGAGACAACAAGCGCGTTGTTGGGAGAGACCACGGCCACAATAGGCTTCATAAGCCCCGCTGTTTGTTCCGCGTCACGCGCGTTCTTCAGAATGTCTCCAACCGTGTCACCATTCTGCCCCTCTCCGCCATTCTCAACTTCTTCCGCGACTTCTCCTCCACGATCAGCAAAAAAATCGCCGAGAAGACCCTTCCCTTCTACACTCCAATACCCACCCACACCTACGACAATACCCACAATGAAGGAGATAAAAAGTGCCCCCTTAGAGGTGCGCTTCTCTCCCATGTTGTAATCAATTGGTTCCATCCCGATAGTGGTAGATCGCGATCCTCTCGCAATCTATAGCGTTAGAATTTGATAATATTCGTACTTTTATGAGTAACCCCCATGGAGACCGCGCGCGATCGCGACCACTATCGGGATTCCATAGTAAATCACAGTATACACACCCCCCGGCAAGCTCCGCAAGAGAAAAAATGATTAGAAAATGAATCCCGTACAGTGCCAAGTCCTCTATGAAATATTCATGCTCATGCGTCAAATCGCTTAAGCGGGTGCTCTTGTGGACACCCACGCGCCGGGCAGTAGTTGCGTCCGTATTCAATGAGGCGATACGTAAGCTTCCACCATTCTTTCTTAGGGAAAAGGGCCATTAAGTCTTTCTCTATCTTATTCGGGTCTTTCTCGCTCGAGAGCCCGAAGCGGCGTGCGAGGCGCATCACATGCGTATCGACCGCAATCCCCTCTACCTTGCCGAAAGCATTGCCGAGAATGATGTTCGCCGTTTTTCGCGCAACACCCGGGAGCTTCACGAGCTCTTCCATTGCGTCAGGAACGCGACCGCCATATTTCTCTTTCACCATCTTCGCAGCGGCAAGAATGTTTTTTGTTTTGTTGCGATAAAATCCAGTTGACCTGATATCCATCTCAAACTCGCGCGGATTGGCTTTTACATAATCATCGAGTTTTCTGTATTTCTTGAAAAGTTTTTCGGTAACCTCATTCACTTTTTTGTCCGTGCATTGTGCGGAAAGCTCTACCGCAACCAAAAGCTCCAAGTTTGAGCGGTACTTAAGGACAATCTTTGGGTTAGCAAACAGTTTTTTAAGCTCCTTAAGGAGTGCCGCCGCACGCCGCTTTTTCCCCGCATCTTTCATCCGAGCATTGTATCACGGCATACAAAAGAAAAAACAGCCCGCCTTAGCGGACTGTCTAATTATCTTTCTTCCATGCCTGTAACACTTTGTTTGATTGATAGTAGCTCTCGACACTCCCCGCATCCCACCAACCGGGAAGCTCAGGAGTCACAATAAGGCGAGGTTTATGAAACGGCACATGGCCGGGAGACAATACCATAGAAAGCGGGTGTGTCCCCTTGCTATGACGAATGCGAAAGAGTTCATCTCCTTTGAACCAGAGCGCCATACGGACAAGGCACCGCCGAATTGCTATGTCCTGAATGTGCGTCCGTTTCGTCTCCTGCACGGAATAATCGAGGCCCGAGTCTACATTGGACGGCTCGTCGTCATAGACCTCTCGCGCACCCGCAATGAGCTGCGCCAAAATGTCGGGGTGATCTTCTAAAAACTTGAAGTAGGCATCCTCATACAGGGCGCAAACACCGAGGAAGCCGATAGTATGCTCCCCAAGTTGCCACATGATGCGCCAGTTCCCCGGCCCGTACTTTTTCGCCCAACGAGCATGCGTTTCTTCACGATGCTTGCCGAGATATCCAGGCTGCCGTTCCACGGTAACCCAACCGTCGTCTTTCATGTACGCACTCCTTCTCCTTCTCCTTGAGATATATCACCACCCCTAAAAAGTGTAAAGCGCCACCGAAGTGACGCTTTACAGTGTGCTTACCGCTTACCCGAAGGCGCGCGACAAGCACCTCTTAATTCTATCCGTGCTCCTAAGAGCGTCAATGAACGGGGTGTGGATAAGTGCCAAAAAATAGGGAGGCTGTTGGGCCGACCATATTTTTTGAGCATCCCGTCCTTGTTTTTCCTCGGGAACCTTGTACTTTCTCCAACTTCAAAATGACGCGGATGCTCTCGCGAAGCGCGGGCGCCGAATAGGCGCATCCCTTGTGAGCGAAGCGCTTCGCCGCAAAAAACATGAAAAACAAGAACTGGGATAGTAAAAACCCTCCGATTGGAGGGATTTTACGTGAAGAAGAAACTGTTATGAATTTTGGGAGATTACTTCTTAAAGAAGTAGAAAATCTCAAAGAGTGCTGCAAGTCCGACGGCGATGTAGACGACTTGCGCAAGCATGGCATCCATGCCACCCAAGAGAACACCTCCGACTTCCCAGCCCAAGACGAAGAGCAACCAGTTCAAACCACCGACGACAAGAAGCCAGAACGAGATTTTGTGGAGAACGTCCATAATACAAAGGAACGATTGTTTGGATAATACTTCGACCTCAATACATTACATAAATACAGCTTTCCTACTAAGGATAGCAAAAGCGCCGTTGGCACAACAGTACTAGTTATCCACACCATCAGAAGTTCAGCAAATTAGCCCCAACTAGTATATTCTTGCGAGAGCGAACACGCCTTCGGCTTCTTTCTCTCTGTTGCGGAGTGAGGAGCGCAACTTCTAACGGTGCAGGCACTCCTCGCAGAGAAGGGCTCGTTCATTTTTTCCCGAGAGGGGCAGCGAGAAGCTTTCCAAAAGCAATAGCATACGCGGCGTCACGTAAAGACACCTTTTCTTTCTCTGCCCGCGCAAATACCTCCCCAAATGCATGCTCCATTGTTTCCTTGAGTCTCTTCCGAACCTCTTCTTTGCTCCAGACCTCCCCCTTTTTGTTTTGTAGCCACTCAAAATACGAGACCGCGACACCGCCCGCATTCGCAAGCACATCAGGAATCACCACAATGCCGCGTTCCTCGAGAATTGCGTCTGCTTCGGGAGTTGTTGGGCCATTCGCAATTTCCAAGATAACGGAGGCTTCCACTCTGGCGGCATTTTCTCCCGTAATAACACCGCCCAAAGCTGCCGGGATAAAAATGTCGCATGAGATTCCGAATATGTCTTCTCCGGTGATAACGTTCGCGTGATCGTCTGAGAGTTTTTTTGCGTCGCAGACAGAGCCCTTGCAATACAGTTCCGTAATGGAGCGCCCTTCTTCTTTTACGCGGTTCACTTCTTCGGGATCGAGGCCGCTCGGCTTGTGCACCCCGCCTTTCGAGTCAGAGACCGCGACAATAGTGTATCCAAGATTGCGGAGAACTCTCGCGGCATTAAACCCGGCATTGCCAAAACCCTGAATCGCGACGCGCTTGGTAGTAGAATCCATGAGGCCTTTCTTTTTTAGATATGCCTCGAGTACAAAAATAGCCCCATCTGCTGTCGCGGTGTCACGCCCCTCGCTCCCCCCCGCTTCGACGGGTTTGCCGGTAAACGCGGCAGGCGCCGGTCTCCCAATAACCTTCTCATACTCATCGCGCATCCACTGCATAATCTCTGGATTGGTATACACATCGGGAGCCGGAATATCTTTGTCGGGACCAATATCTTCCGCGAAAGCACGCACATAGGCACGCGCCACTTTCTCTATTTCTTTTTTGCTATACCCCTTCGGATCAAATCCAACGCCCCCTTTTGCTCCACCAAAAGGAATCCCGACAACTGCTGTCTTGATTGCCATCTCTGCGGAAAGTGCTTTGACTTCGTCTAGGCCTGCTTCGGGATGGAATCGTATGCCGCCCTTATAGGGCCCTCGCGCATTTGAGAACTGGACACGATAGGCAGGCAAAGAGACCTTCTCCCCGTTCTCGCGCTCAACTACGAGTGTCTTTATGATACTTCTATCCGGTTCACGAAGGCGCGCAATATCTTCTTTGGAAAGTCGGAGGATTTGAGCGGCTCTTTGGAGGTGTGAATGATAGGCCTCAAATGCACTGGTTTTCATGAACGTATGATAGCACACTTAGCGTCCGCGTTTTTGTTCACGGGTGGCAACTTCGTCTTCATTCATACCAAAGTAGTGAGCAAACTCGTGCCACACTGTATCAAAAATCACATCCCGAACCCTACTCTCGAATAGCGAGTCCTCACCACCGGCAAGTTCTGCCGCCGCCTCTTCAATCGGTTTTTGATAGAGCGTTATGGTGTCAGGTAATGTGGGTCCGACTCCGTATCCCTCTCCACGTTCTGTTGCCGGAATGCCGCGGTAGTATCCCAGGAGCGTTTCGTCGTGTCCAAGGCCTTCCTCTTTCCGCACTTCTGATGACGGCTCATCTTCTACTAAAACAGCCACATTTTTAATTCGATCGCGAAAACGCGGTGGCAACGCTTCACAACTTTCTATAATAAGTTTTTCGAATGTTCTTCGAGATATCATTTTCCACGGACTCCCTTGATTAGCGTGAGCGTCGACTCGTCTATAATTCCAGATGAAGAAAGTCCTTTCGCGTTTTGAAACGCCTTAACCGCAAAGGTGGTGCATGGCCCGTAAACCCCTGACAGAGGGCAACTCGCAAGTGAAAGCCCCGAAGGGGGATAATATCCTTCGATACGAAGTGCCGATTGAAGCGCAAACACATCTTTTCCACGCATGCCATCAGAAAATGTTTTGGATGGCCACTCATAGGGCAAGAGTGTTGTCGCGGAAACCCCTTCACGAGTGAGCGCGGTGGAGTCAAAGAATGTTTTTAATCCCAGATATGTCTGGTGCGCAAGTTCGCGCATGAAAAGGCGGCGAACTTCTGCGTCGTGAAGCTGGGGTTCGTAAATATAGCTATATTCGATGACGAGAGATGCTCCGTCTCGTGAACCATTTGAACCCACTGCGATAAGTTCTTGATCGGGGACGATAGGCCCTTCCACGCCGCTCGAAGTAAGCCCCTTCTCTTTCGGCAGATTGCTCGGCCCAACAACGCGCATAAGCCGTTCAGCTACGGTTTCAGCAAGCGCGGCGGAAGCGCGCGCATTTGGAAGCTGAGTCTCTGGGACGTAAATCGCGAAACCCGAATACTCGCCCGCTTCACCCGCCCTGCGTCGTGGGTAGTCATTGAAATGAAGATGGAGCACCACGGGAACATTCTGGTCATTCGCCCACTTGTTTATCGCGTAAAGCGAGAGGGAGACGTTATCTGCCGCCGGGTTGTGGTGGACGAGGCGACGCGGATCATAGAGGCCCTGGGCGGCAAAGTAGCGCGTCTTCACTTTCGATTGTGTCCGAAACTGTTCAATCGCGACTTTGTTTTCCTTCATATACGATTCAAACCAAAGCGCATACTCTCCATCGGGCGCACGGTTGATCATCGGGACGAAGCGCGGATCTTTAGCGAGAAGGTCGTAGAGGAGATAACCGAGGGCCACATTGACATCGCTTTCTTTGAGCCCCTTGAATTGTGTTCCCCACGAATCGTTATCATGTCCCGGCACAATTAGAATTGGAAGAGGCCCAACCCAGTATTTGACGCGAAGTTCATCCGGGGAGAGTCCTACCCCAAAAATAGTATTTGCAACCAACTCACCAGGAAAACGGAGAACGGGTATGTCCAAATACGCACTCCCGACAAGAAGAAGTCCTCCGATAAAGAGCGGCAGAATAACAGAAGGTGGGAGACGAGAAAACATACTTCTATTGTATCAAAAACCCGCGATCTGCCAGCTGGCGGACGCGGGTACATCTATACGTTAATGAAGTTGCGCCTTGGGAGGCAGGTCATTCCGGTAGACGAGAACTGCCCCTCCATAGCTAAGCGTGGCGATAGTTTCAGCATCAACCGCCGCGGGATCAACAATATACAGACCATCTTTTTGCGGAACCGCGTTTGCGATTTTTGCGCGGTGCTGAACGCAAAACTTCTGGCAATCGTCTTGCCCCGCGTGAAGCGAATAGTGGACCACTTCTGTCTCATCATCGCTCGCAACCCACGGCTGACAATAAGCGACCGCGTGATTGCCTGCTGCCGCATCTTGCGCCATCGTCATTGTGAACTCCGCACGAGTGTGTTGACTCCTGCGAGTATGCCAATCAAAGAAATATGTGTCAATACGAATACGCCCGCATGTCCCAAATTATCTTCACGATCCAAACAATGTTAAAACCGAGCTAGCGTGTAGCGCGCAAGCTTTTCTTCCAGTGTTTTGTAATTGGGAAATGTTTCTTCAACGAGCCGCCAAAAAGGTTTGGAGTGATTCATCGCCGCGACGTGGCATAGCTCGTGCACGATCACATAATCGCGGAGGCGGGGCGAAAGAAAGATGATGCGATAATTGAAATTCAGATTCTTCTTGTCTGAACAACTTCCCCATTGTGAGACGAGGTTTTTAATATGAACGCCACGGTAATGGAAACGGTAGTATGCATTAAAGTGTTCGAGCCGCGAGGTGATAATGCTTCGCGCTCGTTCCTGGTTCAAGAGAAAATACCTACGGTTGGGTGGTGGTAATCGCTTCGCGCGCTCTGTTTTGGATTTTCGTATAAGCCCCAAGACCCAATCTGCCTTTGCCCGAAGGAAGGCTTCGGCGCTTCGCAGGGTGTCCTTTTGGGGAACAGTGAGCACCACGCCCCCGTCAGGGTAAATGGTAATACCAACCCTTCGCGCACGGGCGTTCCTTCTTACGGTATAGGGTATTTTTCTTCTCCCGAGTCGTGCCACTTTGCGCTTCGTCATGGCTCGGAGTGTATACCAGACGATGAAGCGAGCGACACTCCCGTGGCCTTCTTGTTTATGGCGTAATTGATTGACAAATCATTAAAATATGATATAATTCAAACGGCAAAGCTGAATGCCGAAAAACGTCCAAAAATCGTGAGGAAGCATGGAACCAATCATCGGTCATCCAACCAACGGGTTTGCGGCAAGCGTCAAGCGACACACATTCGCTCGCGTCGTCGCCCCCGCCTTGCTAAAGGCAAACCGCAGAATCGATCAACTTCTCGCCGTCCCCTTTGTCTTGCTTGCGGACCTCGGCTACCGCTATGACGCGGAGTATCCTCTGGGCGGCATGCCGGTCATGTACATGGCGAACTATGGGAAATCCGAGATGGAGATTGCCGCTCTCAACATCGTCTTCCTGTCGAGTTGGGGTAAAGATGCGCCCGCAACCTCATGTACCACCTGCGCCTCGGGTACCTGCCAGAAGCCGCAGTACCACTGGCACGCGGTACCCTGGCCGCGTCTTGTCGCCTATTACCTTGGCGGCTCCTCAAGGCAGAAGCGGCTCAAGCAATCGTTCGGCTATGACGGCAGTCTCTCCAAGTACCTCGCGTACGCAGAAGCCCTGCGTCTAGTGACGCACATTCGGGCGGAGGAGGAACAAACTGCCGAACACGTCTACGCCGGGCGCCGCGGTGACCTGCACCTCTTTGAAGCGTCGCGCGTCAACGGAATCCCGCAGTCACTCGCCTTGGGTGTCGGCATGCTCGTTGAGCAGGGCTATGTGAAAGTCCTACCCAACTTCAGGGACGCTGACGGCACCTTGATCGACTATGTCATCCCGGCCGAGAAGATGCTCCAGAAGATCCGCTCCGATTTGGCGGAGAGGACGAAAGTAGCAGCGTGAAGTTGCCTTGTGGCAACAACCCCCCGACGGTGTCGGGGGGTTTTACGTATAGTCATTTGTTTATTCATTATGGGGTGACAGAGAACTGCCCCTTCGTACAGTTGTTCTCTTCATTCGGCTCCTGTATACGATTTCCACTGTCGGCGCAGACTTCATAGGTGTGGTTGCCAGTAACTGCTTTCCAAATTGTGATCCATTCAACCATCTTCTTCTCGCCTACGGGGATTAAGGACATACTCTTCTTCCCTGTCGCACTGCCATCAATGTACAGTGAAGCTTGTTGCGTGGTCGCCGTCTCCTTGCCCTGGTTCCCAACTTCCGCCCGGAATGTCACGGCCACTCCATCTTTTGGATCTGTTGGCGTGTATACGACAGAAGAAACAAACAGGTCGGCGTTATCCATCTTGGATCCAACCGAGAGTACGAGTGAAAGGCAGTTATTGCCCTCATCCGCTTCAACGGCGTGGTTCCCCACGTCGGCGCATACCTCAACATGATGCGTCCCCGGGAGAAGCGTCCATGCGTTTTTCCACAGCAACATTTCTGTCTCCCCCTTTCCTAAGGGACTAATCTCTTGCGCGGAAAAGGCAATATCGCGCGTACCGTTATTATCCCGATCCAAAAAAAGTTGCGAGATAATTTTTTCTTCAGCTCTCTTTCCTTTATTCTCAATGACAACCGAGAACGACAAAGCTTGCCCCTCATCGACAGGCGCGCCGAAGTGCGAGAATGCCGAAAGAGCGAAGTCGGGACCATTCACATCAGTTGGAAGCGCCTCTGCTGGGCTCGGGGCAGGTGGTACAACTTCTGCTGGGGGAGTTTCTTCTGTGGCTACACTACTCGCGGCGCTCGCCGCGAGGTTCAAAGATGCAGCAACGATGGGAAGTGTTATTTTTGGTTTTGGTTTCTCCGGCTCTTTTTTAGGACTGACTGGGGCTTTCTTATCTTCTTCTTTTTTTATAACCTCCGTCTCGACAGCAACGCTTCTCGCACCAAAGACATCTTCATACGAAAGAAGCGGTACTACATAGAGAGACATCCTTCCTTCATCCAGCACTATTGTTTCTGTAGGAGAATCTGGCGCAGGCATAATGATTCCCGCGTGTACAGCAAAGGTCGCCCCGACAACGAGGCGCACGAGGAGTAAGCTCGTCTTTCTTGGAACACGACGTCTCATACTATACAACACATACTAGAACGATACACAACACTTTTCAATGCTCTAAAACGTACCGCTTACTATAGCTGTCATAAAGTAATACCCTTTCTTTTTCGTTCAATATCAGCTATTTGACGGCAATACTTTCAATGATGACGCTAGAAATCGGTCGGTCATACCCATCAGTCGGCACACCCTCTATCTCGCGCACAACCTCCATGCCCTTAGTCACTTTCCCGAAAACGGTGTGTTTGGTATCGAGGAAGGTATTGTCAGCCGCGTTGATGAAGAATTGACTGCCGTTTGTATTTGGACCCGCATTAGCCATGGCAATAGTGCCGGTAAGGTTCCTGTTCTCGGCGTGGATTTCATCCGCAAATGCATATCCAGGGCCACCAGTCCCCCATCTGTCTTTGAGCGCATCGTCTTTGGAGAACGGATCACCGCTTTGAATCATGAAGCCTTTGATGACGCGATGGAACTTCACTCCGTCATAAAAGCCACTCTTTGCAAGCGTGACAAAGTTCTCTACAGTCTTCGGCGCGAGCGCGCTCAAGAGTGCGATCTCGATGTCGCCTTTATTGGTGTGTATGAGGACGGTCATGGGTGTTTGAGAAAGGGTTAGAACGGCATTGCCTCCTTCAATTTTGATTGGGACAAGCTCCTCGAGACCACTCGGAACGCCCTGAATGGTATCCTCGATGGAGTTAATGCCCCCATCCTTATCCAGAAAGACAAGGGTCCCCGCAAGCGCGAAGACAATGACGGCAAAAATAATAATGCTTATGGTCGTGGCATTTCGCATATGCGGAGTATATCAGAAATGATATATGTTACGCTCGCTTAATTATAACAAAAAACGGCGGATTAGAAAATCCGCCGCAACCATGTTCACTATTGATACCAATCCGCCGCGTCATTTTCATCAAGAAACCCCTCATCATCAAACGCTTCATCATCCGATAAATCCATAGCGGCGCTACTTACCGCTTCGGGAGTAACGGTGACATCGTGCGGGTCAGACTCCTTCCGACCCTCCGAAGAAATGCGACGAAAATCTGCTTTCTCGTGAAGCTCCGGTATTGAGCTTGCGCCGACATAGCCCAACGAACTCCGAAGCCATCCTTCCAGATTTCCGACGACCTCACTGACTGAACCCTGATACGGAACCACGGCCTCAACTCCCTCGGGGGCAAACTTATCGCTCTGACTATAGCGCTCGCGTGAAGCCCTGGAGTCACGCATTGCCGAACGTGAACCCATCCCGCGGTACACCTTTACCCTCTGCCCCTGCCGAAAGAGTGTCTCGCCGGGCGTCTCTTTGGTGCCCGCGAACATTCGACCCATCATCACACTTTCCGCCCCCGCAGCAAGCGCGAGCGTAACATGTGCCGGGGTTGAAATACCCCCATCAGCACATACGGGCACTCCAGAATCGCGAACAGCAAGCTCACACTGATGAATTGCTGTCATCTGCGGACAGCCCGTCCCCGTTACTGTACGTGTGGAGCAGATCGAGCCGGGGCCTTGGCCAACCTTGACGCCGTCTGCTCGGCCATCTTCAATAAGTCGTCTGGCCGAATCGCCTTCGGATACATTTCCGGCAACAACATCGAGCATGGGAAACTCCATTTTTACGCGCCTGACTGCCTTGAGAACGCGCTCTGAATCACCGTGCGCGGTATCCACAACCACAACATCAACTCTCTCATTCAGAAGCAGTTCAACATGTTCAAGAACTCCATCTCCGACACCAATGGCGGCGGCAACGCGAAGATTCCCGCGCTCATCCGTATTGTGCATGTTGGTACCAGAACGGGCGCGCACAAGATCGGAAAAAACAAAGAGGCCCGCAACGGTGCCATCCTCGTTTTCGAGGGGCAGTCGTTTCTTCTTCATCCTGACCATCGCCTCAAACGCCTCGTCGTCACTTATCTCCGGAGACGCAACTTCTAAGTCACTGCGCGGTGTCATTGCGGTACGGACCTGGCGTGTCTTATCAACACAGAAATCAAAATCCTGGCCGGTAATGACGCCAACGAGTTTCCCATTTTCGTCAACGACAAGAAAGCTTTCAAATGGATATCGCTTTCTCCTTCGCTCATTGAGAACTTCTTCGACGGTTGCCGTGTCACGAACACATACAGGGGGTGGGTCCGCGATGCGTACATTAAGGTGATTCTTCACGCGAGCGACGTGCCACGCCTGTTTCTTGGGCGACATGTTGCGATGAATGACGCCGATGCCGCCAAGACGCGCCATTGCGATAGCCATACGATACCCTGTCACTGTATCCATGGCAGCGCTCACAAACGGCCGTTTTAAGGGACAATTCCGTGAGAAGCGCCCGACAAGTGAAATCTTGGGAAGCTCTATTGTGGAATACCCAGTCTTTAAGAGCACCTCATCAAAAGTGACGGCATCCCGTTGACGCTCCATCTCCGCAAAAAATGCGTCTTTCCTGCGCTCCATTACAAGAATCCTCCAGAAAAGTCTAGCGGGACTATATGACAAAAAAAGGCGGAGCGCAAGAGCGCAACCGCCATGATACAGAATATTTTCTATTAAAGATCGTCAATCTCTTGTAGTGATCGCTCCAGCCATTCGGTTGAATGTACAACCGGAATCTGAAGCGCTCTTTTGCGATCGAGATCAAGTGTCCCGAGGTGGACCGACTGAGGCGCTTGCTCCCACTTAAAGATGGCTCTGCTAAAGAGCGTCACGAAGCGTTTCACCCATTCCTTGAGCATGCCGGGCGCATAGCGCGACGCCATCTTGAGCAATTCTTCATCGGTCCAGGTGCTTCGAAGAACACTATATATCTCTTTCGGAGACATCTTTTCTCCCGCAAAAAGCGCGAAACATGCATCCAACACGGGGAATGGCATGAGGTCGTCTTCGTCCGCTTGGCCGCGAGCAAGCTCGGCTGACGCTTTTGTCGCGAGAAGTTCCTTTGCGATAGCGATATGATGTCGTTCTCCAATATAGCGGAGAAGCTCGATCACGATCGTCTTCGGCACATTTCCAATGAGTGAGTAGCCGCCCGAAAGATCCCCTCCTACGGTCGTATAGCCAACGGCCTTTTCCGACATGTTGCTCATCTGGAGGACAAGCCCGCCCGCGCTATTCGCCCAATTCCACATACGTTCCGCGCGAATGCGCGCTTGTATGTTTTGCTTGGTTAACGCCGTAACCTCCTCTCCGGGCGCAAGCATTGCTTTTGCGGCCTCGCATTCGCGCACAAAGGCCTCTTCGATGGATTCTTCCTTAAAGGAGACTCCGAGCTCATCGGCAAGACGAGAGGCGATTGATTTCGTTTCTTCGGAATTGAACCGAGTGGGCATGCTGAAGCACCGGATAAAAGAGCGTACGCGGTCTTTGTCTCCCTCGAAACGGCGGAGCGCGTAAAACCACGCAATGATGAGCGAGAGCGCGGAGTCCTTACCGCCCGACAGTGCAATGCCAATTGTGCGGAACGCGTGTGTTTTGCTGAAATAATCGAGACCCATGATCATCGCCTCGATCAGATCACCGAAGAATTGCTCGCGGCTGTTACCGCCTGCGAAATTCGGAAGGAAAAAATTCTTGCTCGTCGGCACTGGATACTTATATGCGGATTGATTGGGATGTGCGCTCGTAACAACCACCACTTCGGTTGGAGCTGGCGCTTCCGCGCGTGCTCGATATGCCTCACGGTCTCGCCTCCACGTGGTGTTCTCAACACGATGCCGTGCCGTGCGGTCGAGATCAACAACTTGAGTTGCGATTCCCTCGCGCCATCGAGGTGCATCAAAGAGCATTGTTCCGTTCTGGTTCACGAATCCACCCCCGTCAAAAACGAGAGCGTCGTTGCCGCCAACCTGGTTCGCATACACAATCGTAACCTGGTTATCTGCCGCACGGGTGGCGATCATTTCGCGACGTGTTTGCACGACGCCAATACGAAACGGGGACGCTGAAAGATTCAGTACCAGTTCGGCCCCGGCGAAAGACCGGCGACGCATGGGACCATCGGGAGTCCAGATATCCTCGCACACTTCGACCGCAAAGACTCCGAACGGGGTCTTGAAGAGCAGGTCTCCAAAAGGCACACCGTTTACTTCTCCCAAAAGCCCGGGCATTCCCGGTGTAAACACGCGCCCTTCATAGAAAACTCCGTAGGTAGGAAGCTTCTCCTTCGGGACAATGCCCCATATTTTTCCAGCCGAGACGACGGCCGCCGCGTTGTATGGCTGTCCATCGTATACGACAACCATACCGACGACAAACACGGTTGGAAATTGGAAACCCCATGTTGCGTTAGCAAACGTCACTAGGGCATCCCATTGGCCGGAGACAAAGCTTGGCCATTGCACCAAATCTTCGGCGGGGTAACCCCCAATCACTTGTTCTTGGAAAACGCCAACTGTGCATTCTGCATTCGACATTTCGCGGGCTTTATCAATAAGCGTCTTTGTGTTCGACGTGAAAGCCCCTACGGTCGTGTTTATGGTGCCGATGCCGATTTTGATGAGTCGCATGGTGTTCCTCTAGTTGTGGAAGGTGCGTATCTTTAAGAGCATCCGATTCGCACCGGAAGGTGCGCATGCGGGTGCTCTATAAGAAAGGGGAAGCGCTTCAGCTTCCCCATATAGAACGAATGAAAAGATCAAACAGTGGGTTGGGTGTCAAAGTCTTGAACACCGAAATCGCCCTTGTATCTCTCGATCTCGCGCTTCGGACCAGTTTCCTTGCCACGGTTATCGGAAAGTTTTACCGCAGGACGCCCAGCAACTAGAACCAACTTGCAAGCCATTGAGAAAGGTCCGAAGTCCGGTAATGGAGGGACGCATCCACGGAAATCATTGCCGAAGAGCGTGCCCCAACCGTACCGATCAATGATCCTACCTCCAAACTCTTGATGCAGACGCGTCATGTCCGAGACATCTAAGCCGTCTGAAAAGACGCCGACTTTTTCGCGCGGGTCAACACCATGTTTCTTGAACCAGTCTATGTGAAGGTTACCCCCCACTGACGGATCACCAGAGTCCAGGCGGAAGCCGCGGCTCTCTTGGGCAATCCATGCCGGAGCGTGCTTCAGAAATTCGGGGGTCCTGTAGGTGTCAGCGAGGAATATGCGAAATTGCGGACCGTATAATTCATGCCAACGAGCAAGAGCTCTGTACTGGGAGTCTCGCCGTTCACCACCAGGACCGGAAAGGGCCGCCAGCGCCATAAAGACTTCATGCGCGACTGTTCCGACAGCGGGAATGCCGTAATAAAACGCCATCCAAACATTTGAAGTCCCGACGAATTGCTTGGGCATAGCCTGTATCGCCGAACCAACAGCAAACTTCTGCCACTTGAAGCTATGCCGACGACGATGGGAAAAATCACTCCAGAAGAGATTTGGATATCTCGAAAGTATGTCGAACTTTCGATGCAGCTTGCTCCCTGCCCGCGTCATCGCATTTACCCATTCATCTACTGTTAGACCCTTCATGAGATTCTTGTAATAGAGTTCGGAGACGACGGAGAGGGCAATGGTCTCCCACATGGTGACCTCGACCCACTTGCCCGTGAAGGTGAGACGATACTGGTCACCCTCCCTCTTTAATTCGTAGGGCGGAAGCTGGAACCGCTCGAGGAATTGCAGGTATCTTTCTCCAAAGACATTTTTGCCATCTGCCTGCATGTCGCGGAGAAATTTGATCTCAATGGGCAGATACCGAAGATCGCGCTTGCGATCGAGGGCGTCATGCAACTCATTTTCTGGAATGACTTTGGCAAGCTTGACCTTTGGATCGCGAATAATGAGTTCAAACGTCACCGGAACATTCCCGTAGCCATTGATAAGAATCCATTGACCCATAGTGAATTTATAGAGATCAACATCCAAAAGTGACTCTGGTTTCAGGTAGGGATTGCCATCGGGCTTTGTCTCAAAGTAATCCAAGCGTGCGTCCATCGCGGCCCCTTTCCTTTTTTGTTGTGTGAAGAACGTGCCTTTACTGTCTCTACCGCAGAGACAGTTGACTGCGCAGAATGTACAATAAAAACTGTGCGCAGTCAACTGTCTCCTTTCTCTATTCAAAGTCCTTCTCTAAGGACATCCGACCCATTCGGGTGCCCTATAGAAAAGTGGAGGTTATGACCTCCACCTCGGTATACACGTCCTCTTAAAGATCAAATCGTAGCCGGCTCACGCAACACGTCTTCAACCGTTGCGAACATTGCGCCGATAGCGCGCATCTCTTCGATAGCGCGCTCGCCATCACCATCCTTGAGGTTGACGGCACGACACGCGTCAGTGAGAAGCGTCACCTTGTGCCCGTGCTCGATCGCCGCCCTCACCGTCGAAAGCACGCAATAGTCGGTAGCCAGTCCGCCAACATAGAGATGCTCCGCTTCCGGCCTCATGCCGCCGTCAAAGGCAGAGTAGTCATCCGCATCTCCAAGCCCCTTGGAGATAACCTGGAATCTCACGTAGCCGTTTGGCAGACGGAGGTCAGGGTGGAATTCGGCACCGCGCGTGCCCTGCACACAGTGTACCGGCCAAATGCCGCCGAACTCTGCAAAATGCTTTGTCTGGCGCGGGTGCCAGTCACGAGAAGCAAAGATGTCCCAACGATGTCTCACCGCAAACGCAATCATGCGGTTAAGCGGCGGAACGACCTCGTGTCCATTGGGGACAGCAAGCGAACCGCCCGGACAGAAATCGTTCTGGACATCAACGAGTATGAGCGCTTTTCCCTTCATGGTCTGGTCTCCTCTTGTTGCGGGTTGTGAATGGGCGCACAGGTCGCCCCGTGCCCGGACGCTAAAGCAGTCCGGACGGCTTCGCCCCTTCTCGAGGCAGAACCGTCCGTACTCCTTTCTCTAACTGCACAATTAGTGTATAAGTTACACTTACCACGTCCAAAAAAATAGTACAAGTGCTACCCAAGAATATAGAACACGCAACAACCAATGTCAAACACTAGAGGATCTCGATCGTCTTCATTTTTTTCGCCCGAAAAGAATACAGCTCCGCCGGACGGCTTGCCTGTCCCCTTCTCTCCTTGCCTGTCCCCTTCACGAGCCCAATGGCAAGAATCTTTTTCCTGAAATTACGCTTGTCCAGCTTCTTTCCTAACACAACCTCGTACACACTCTGGAGCTCGGATAACGTAAACTCACTCGGTAAAAGATTCTGCGCGATGTTCGTATATCCCAACTTTGCGCGAAGCCGTTCAACTGCCGTTTCCAAGATTTCGCGGTGATCATACGCAAGTGCAGGTGCATCTTTGACAGGGAACCAGGTAATATCCGCATACTCCTCCGTCGTCTTCAAAGAAAGCTTGGTGCTTGGCACAAGGGCCGTGTACGCGACTGACACAACACGCCCGAATGGGTCACGGTCGACACGGCCAAACGTGTGGAGTTGTTCCAGATATACATTTCGTACGCCTCCCTTCTCTCGCAAAATGCGTTCCGCGGCATTATCGACGGACTCATTCGCCTTCACAAGCCCGCCGGGCATTGCCCACTTTCCCGTGTACGGCTCTTTCTTCATTTTAATAAGGAGCACCTGGAGCCCGCGGTTTCGTACGGTAAAAAGCGCGACGTCGGTCGCAATCACTGCGTAATCATATTTTTTATACTTGCTTGCTTGGGGCTTTTTCATATGCTTTTAGTTCGCACCATATATTTCGTGACGTCTTTGTTCAAAAAGTTCTATTATCTTTTCCTTAATTCTCGCGTCAACCAATCCGTCGAGTCTGTCATACTCCCTTTTGTGCAAAAGACTGCGTATTGCAGTGGCTGATATAGAGGGGGATGAGCCACCGTGCCTGTCGATAATTTTTACATTTCGTCCGGCTTCTTCGAAAAAGGTGATGTCCTCAGGTGAGCCACCGTAGAAAAGGGTGTTCGCCGGGTCTATCCCCTCCTCCTCAAGAAGTTCATCGAGTGCGGCAAGCCACAATGTATTATTATGAAAATCAGGAAGGCCAAAGACTTTTATCTCCGGAAAAACAACTTCGCAAAAGTTTTTGCGTTCGTCGAAGGTGAATGGGGTCTTCTCCGCAATCGGAGCATTAGTGCTTCCAATGACAATGGCGGAACGGTCCGAGCCAAAGTCCTGAAGCATCTCTTGAATGGCTCTCTCGTGACCACGATGAAGGGGGCTGACTCGCCCAACAAAAACACCGTGTTTCTTCTTTGGTACATCCTGCATGTTAGTGTATTCTATACACTTTATAGGCAGGTGTCAAGAGAAGAGATTTTTGATTCTCTCCACGAGTTCGGGAAATTCCCCCTGCAGGAAGTGGCCGCGATCGGCGAAGATGTGCTCCTCGGCATCGGGAAGCGCTTTGCCATACTTCTCAACCGCGGAGACGGGTACTACCGGGTCGTCCTCGCTGTGGTAGAGGAAGATGTCGCCTCCATGTTTCGCAAAATGCTCGAGTGACGCAGGGAGATCAAAATCCCCCACCGAATGGGTCTCGCTATCCTCATCAAAGACCGCGCCAACGAGAAACGTCGCACGCACTTCTTTCGGAAATTCATTTTCTGAAAGATATTTCGCGAGGAAAAGTCCTCCCAACGAATGGCCGATGAGCACCACCCCATCGTGGACATAGGGGAGCACTTTCTCAAACCAAATCTTCCACTCTGTATATTTCGCGTTATCTTTGCATGGCATTGCGGGGGCCAACACTTCAAAATCAGGCCCAAGCCGCTCTGCTAACGTATGTTTCCAGCGCTTCTCTCCCTGCACACTCGGCGTATACTCGACATTACGAAGCGCTTCGAGATATTTCTCATAGGATGCAAAGGCATCTCCTCCGTGAATGAAGACGACTTGTTTTAGCATGGGTGTAGTATAGCACAGGGCCATCAAAGGCTTGACGTGGTAGCTCCTTTCATAGTTCAATCGGGGTAGATGATGGAGGAGACAACGTGACTCTGCCCATAAACTTCGTTGTTGTTCGGCACGCTGAATCTGAAAGCAACGCAGCGAAGCGCCGCTCGAGGAAGGGCGATCACGATGCGGCAAACAAACTGCGCGGGCGGCATACAGCCAGTTTCCGACTAACGGGACGCGGAAAAGGACAAGCACGTACCACCGGTGGATGGCTTCAGCAAGAATTTTACGGCGATGAGGCACCTCGTTGGAAGGGTTGGGGGTTTGATCGTTGCTATGCGTCCGACTATCTCCGGGCTATGGAAACAGGTGGTCTATTCGCATTACCCGGCGCCAAATGGCTCTGCGATATGTATCTTACCGAGCGCGATTGGGGTGACATCCACGCCCTCCCTGAAGACGAGCGCTTGGCAAGGTTTGGAGAAGCGCTCCGCATGAAGGAGCAGGAGCCGTTCTTCTGGAGGCCACCCAACGGACAATCACTTGCCGATAAGTGCCTGCAGGTCGATCGTTTTTTGGACACGCTTCACCGCGAATGCAGCGACATGAATGTGCTGGCTACTTGCCACGGAGAGACGGCCTGGGCAATTCGTGTGCGTATTGAGAAGATGTCACAACAGCGTTTCAGGGCGCTTCACCTCTCGAAAAACCCTGATGACAAAATCAAGAACTGTCAGGTCCTCCACTATACGAGGAGAAATCCTTTCACAGGAGAGCTTACCCCCCGTGCAAATTGGCTCCGCATGGTCCGGCCGGCCGAAAACCCCGTCTGGGACACTGGCTGGCAAGAGATCGAGCGACCGACCTATTCGAATGACGATCTTCTTCAGATCGTTGAGGCCGTCCCGCCTGACGTTACTTAAGCCAGAGCAATGCCGTCCCACCGACGGCTTTTTAATAGTTTAGAAAAGCGCGCCATGCCCGCTTAACAGGCAAGAGACAAAATGGTTATGTATAGGGTAAAATACCGAGCATGAGCGAACGGCCCACTACAACCAACGCCTCTCACGCCCCCGCCTATATAAAGACTCTTCCCGCAGAGTACTACCAAGTGCTTCTCGCCGAGGTACAGAGTCGGGGTTTATTCAAACGAACCTACTTTCACTACATCCTCGCGGGAGGCGTGGGGATGCTTGGTATGGGGCTCTCCTTGTACGCGCTTTCATTAACCGACAGCGCCCTTTTCCAAACACTCAATGCCTTCGCGTTTGCATTCTTTTCCGTGCAGGTCGGTATGCTTGGGCACGACCTTTCTCATGAGGAAGTCTTTGAATCCAGGGAGCGAAATCGTTTCTGGGGGATGCTGGCGTGGGGACTCTTGGGTGGGTTGAGCGAAAGCAGGTGGTTCCATAAACACAACGCGCACCATAAAAATCCGAACCACATTGGCCATGACCCCGATCTTGAGATCCCGTTTGTTTTTTCCGACATTCAGGCGGTGCTACGATCTCCCTTCTATAAACAGTGGGTATTCCCCTATCAACACGTCCTGTTTTGGTCCGCACTCTTCTTTGTGTATCCCTACAACATTGCCTACAGCATGAAGCACATCCTTGACAACATCACCATGCGAACCGTTGTCGAACTCGTTCTTATGGCCGTGCACTTTGTAATAACGATAGGGCTTCCCGTATACTTTTTACCGCTTCCCGTTGCCATGCTCTTTCTCGGCATAACATTCCTCGTAATCGGCGCGTATCTCGGTATGGTCTTTGCACCAAACCATAAAGGAGAATGGATGCTTGAAGAGAATGAACCCTTCAACTGGACGCACCAGGTAACCCTTACGCGCAACTTGTATCCCTCGCGGCTAGCATCGTACCTGTTCGGGGGACTAAATTTTCAAATCGAACATCACCTTTTTCCAAATATGCCCCGATTTAATTATCGAAAGGCTCAACCGATAGTGGAGAAGTTCTGTAAACAATATGGACTTCGATATCATCAGACAACGTGGGTCGGGTCTATGCGAGAGATACACCAGTCGCTCAAAGAAGAAGCGTCGAGGTGGCGCGCTTAATAGGGTTAGCCTTTCTTCGGGCCTCCCCAGGTCCAAAATGAGTTGTCCTTTGGACGTGAGGGGGGCTCTATGGTAAGAAGGGCGGCAAAATCGCTCCCTTGCCACTTACTCCTGGTCAGTTACATGCTTTTTGAGCAACCTTCCGCGCGTTGTCTTTATGCTGTAATAGAGCGCGATAAGAAACAAAAGTGCGAGTACGTGGTTTTCTAGAAACAAGAAGCTTTGCTGCCAGTCGTCTGTAGCGGGAAGATGCGAAACCAGGAGTGCTTGGTATTCGAAAAACGCAACGGCTCCAGCTGAAATAATCGTATTCAGGACCATCGTCCACCGCTGAGCAGGATTCGCAATACCCGCCGCAATGACAAGCACCGCAACCACTGTGGCCGGGTATATGATCGTTTCAGTGAGGAGGCGTGTAAAAAGAGGAAGGGACAACAGCACGGCAATACTTCCAATCAAAAATATCGTGCGCACGTTGTCTCCGTAGTAATGAACTAACCCTTTCCTTTTATGCGCATCAAGACTGAACGCATCGAGATCGATGAGTGACATAGAGTATACATAGTATAGCAACGTATCGCCGTAAGAAAAGAGGATAACTCAATTTGCTGACCCACTCGGTCTCGTATTTTAGAGATTAATCGCGATTGTCCCCGTTTTTTCTTTCGTTTAATGTGCCTTTTAATACCGCGTTATTTAGCAATACGCACGCTGTCTCTCACTGATACAAAATCCTGCACGATCGGCGCGCCTATTTCTAAATACGTTACGCTCAAAACATACACCCACTTCGGCTGTGCAAGGGCAATTGTGGTGCCCAGATACAAGCCAGACCACCGAAATGAAAGCGCCGGTAGACCGCTCACGGTCGTTGACGAAAGTCTCCCCTCCCCGAGTTTAAAGTTTGATGCGCTTGTATTGCGTATCCACCCTTCCGTTGTCTGTTTATCAAGATCGTTCTGGTAGAGCTCAATAGTAATTGCCGGCGGACCTTCACCGTTTACGGGTAAGGGCAGATTATCTTTGTGAATCAAGGTAATGACGTGATGCTTCCGCATCGCGCTCCCTGGAGCATCGAGTTCACTAAGCACATACGCCCCGGGGTATGAAAAGGAAATGCCATATGTCGCATTTGTATACTGTTTGCTTCCAGCAAGACCTTCGCCACCTTCCCGTTGAACAGCACGCTCATTCACCAGGAAAACACCTCCGATGAGAAGTACGACGACTACGACAATGTATACTGCAAGTTTAGGCATAGATATTAATGCTCCTCGGAATCCCCATATAGGCTCGATATCTAGTCGAGGCTGGCGAGCCTATCTTAAGGTTACTGCGTGCCAGAGTTGACCTCTGGGTTTTATAAAGCTACAAAAACGTGCCCCTCCTTTTCAACAACATCTTTGAGAGATATGTCATAAAACTTAACACTTTTGCCATTATCAAACGTGATGAAATATGGTTTACACAGAGGTCCTTGATCTTGCCTACCAGTCATTACTGCTTTGTGTTTTTCCGCAAACACCTTGAGCCCTTTGCCAATAACTATTCCGCAATGCTCGAGACCGGATTTATAAGGATGTCCTGGCTTCGGCGGCATCAACTCAATCAGAGCAACGCTGAAACCACCGGGGAGTGGCAGAGACTCACGCAGTAGCAATTTGGAAATTGGTCGGCCATTGTGTTCATTTTCAACATAGGAAACACAAAACTTTTTTATTTCTTCTCGTAACCTCTCGTACTCCTCTACGGTCTCCGTCCTGACACCAAGGTGGCTCATTAAGTAGCCCGAAACATCAACACCTAGCCCCTTAAGCCTTGCGAGAATATCTGCGAAAAAAGATTCGTAATCTCCTATTAGTCCTTTAATTTCCATGCTACGGGTATTGGATTTCATTAGAACCTCAATAGTACAACAAAAGTACGCTGTCTCGATTTAGCGACTCCTCTTGCCACCCTCAAAACTGCCTGGTAGCCGACGTCCTTTATCAAAGATGTCCTCTCCGCTCGGCGGGCTTTCCTTTCTTGGCGCGCAACGAGAATGGTAAAAACTAAATGTTCGTGCGGCTTTCTTTTCTTTTTGCGACATTTCTTCAGAACCCTTGGGAGAGTGGGTTTCTTTTAGAGCGGCTTCCCCACTGAGTATTGTCTCGCCACAAGCCACACAGCGTTCCGGCTTTTCTACGATAACTCTCGCGAGGGGTAGTTTCTCAAAGTCGTTGTTAATTGCATCAAAATGTTCTTTCATATTGAAATCATAACATAGTGACGAAAATCTTGAGCATCTTTGCGTATCTGCGGAGCTTGGATTCGAACCAAGATGACGACTTTCAGAGAGTCGCATCCTACCATTAGATGACTCCGCAAAGAAAAAGCGCTTACGCGCATCTTGAGAATACTCCAAAAAGACTCATCATTCAAGCTGTGTTGCTCCACGACAAGTACCGTGATATAAAGGCATGAGGTTTCGCTGGTCGACTCCACAATGAGCGGAAAAATCGTTGGCAAGGTTACTGTCGTGCTTGATGGAAAGACCTACGAGAACGATATGGGAGACTGGGAACAGTGCCTCTTCGACCTCCGCCGTGCGGCGCGCAATGGCAAAAATGTCGGGGATGCACTGTTGTGGCTTGCCTTTGCCGGAAGTGAGCTGGCACGGCACGCACCGGGGGCGATTTCTCTTCAGAGTATTGGTTGGGAGAGACCCGCAGAAGAGGTGCTCGGTCCACACTTTTCATGACACTACACGCCTCACTTGAGGCGTTTTTAATTTCCTCAAAGAAACCGAGCAAGCAAAAACCCGTCGAATGACGGGTTCAACAAAAACATTAGGATGTCTTCTTCTCCCCCTTCCGAGGCGGAGAGAGGAGAATGATAAAAACGGCGGCAACAGGCCAAAAGATGATTGCCAAAAGCTTAAGATGCGGCGGAATTGTGTCCCAATACCCCCAAGCAATCCAAAGTCCAACAATGAGCCAAGCAAACACGATAGCGAGCCAAAGCATGTGCGTACTCCCCGTGGTTTCGCCTGCACTACATACCTTTTAGCATACTTATCTCTGCCTGTCTAGTCCCCGGTATAAATTAAAAACGCCGATTCCCGAGGGAATACGGCGCTTGCTTTCTCACTTCATCAAAAGGTGCAGTTTGACTTCCGGCCGCGCGAGCCACTGGGGGTATTCACCCATAAGGCGCGCGAAGAGCTCTTCGTCGGAGATGTCATCGGGCGACGGCGACTCAATGGCGAAGAAGTTCGCATTGTCGACGAACCGCCCGCGCACTCGTTCATCCAAGGAATTCAAGAAACGGAACTGTGACGGACACTCGACAGGAACCTCCTTCGGCCTGCCCCAAAGTCCCTTTCCGGTCGTCGTCTGCCCAGGCACATAGTCCGCGCCCAGAGCAACGAACTGCCAGAAGATCGGCTCGTGCGAGGTCGCACGAATCTGTTCAACAGTTTCCGATTCGTCGTACGTCTCACCGTCTGTGACAAACACAACATAGATCGGTGGGCCGCCGTCGGTGTGCGGAGCACGCCGAGGGCCATCGCTGCCGAAATAGTGCCGCCGTACCGCCCTGATTGCCTGGGCGTACATGGTTCCACCCTCAAGGTCATTCACCTTAATGTGCCGCGCAACAAACCCATTGTGGTCGCTTGTCGATACCTCACCAATGTCATGCGCGTTAACGCCGAAGGTGAAGACGTCGACAGCGCCATTGTCATCGAAACGATGACCGAGCGGCAAAAGACGATCGACGAGACCTTGGATCAATCCTCGCTGATAGAGGCGCTCCATCGAACGGCTGATGTCGAGCACGAGCGCGACGCGCGCAACGTGACCGACGAGGCCGTGCCGCTCCAAATGCGGATCGAGCTTCTGAACAAGCCTAAACATTGCGGGATCCTTTTCCGCAAGCACCCTATCCTTCTCTGCGAGATTCATTTCTGCTCCTTCTCTGGGGGTTGGGGGGTGTGGTGGGGAACGGCCGCATGGCGGTTCCCCTTCCACTTCTTGGTGCCGCCTTAGGCGGCCGGCCGAACAAGGCGAATGAAATTCTCGGTGGTCATGTCCTTGGTGCCGCCGAAGAATGCCGTCGCACTCGAGTTCACGAGCCGAGCACCAGACGGATCACGATTGTCGACGGTCGCGATAACGCAGACGTTCTCCTTGGACGCAAGGCCGACGGCCTCGGCGAGCGAGAGCTTCACGTCGTGCGCATTGCCATTCTCGTCGGCGACATTGAGCGCCACGTTGCTTTGGCGGAACCGAGCACCTTCGCCCTTCTTGACCGCGCCGTAGTCCCACGCAACGATGTGCACTTCGTCCCACGGCGTGAGGCTGCCGATCTTGATCCACTCTTCGTTCTTGCCGCCGGCACCCTTGGTGTCACCGACACCGGCATCGCCTGACCGCAAGATATACGGAAACTTGTCCAAGCTCTGCGTGATCCCTTGGCCGTCATCGGCCTTGCCGGGGTCATTGCCGAAGTAGATGATCTTCGGTGCCCCGCCGCCCTTGGGGATAGCGACGGCGGCGATATCGAGGTCGACGCCGGCAAGCCAGGTCATGGTCGCCTGCAGGGTCCGGAACGGCTTGACGGGCGCAGTCGCGCCCTTTTCGGCGAGGTTCATTGGTGTGCCTCTGGGTTGTGGTTGTCAGACAACATCTCGGCCCGCCTCTGACGGGGCAGGGCCGTGTTGCCACAAACACGCTAGCATTTATATAGCATCGTGTCAACCCGTAGTGTCCCCCTGTTTTTAAACAATTAAAAACCCGCCAGTCGCACGAAGCGACCGACGGGGTATATCACCTGTATTAGGCCTTCGCTTCTTCGCCCTCTCTTTCAGGGAAGACAAGCGAGGCGAGAATGCCAGTCACGAGCAACGTTCCAACCACCGCGAGGCTTACGCCCGCGGAGATGTGCTCGAAACCGATGAGCCCGAGTAGAGGCTTGCCGGTAAGCGGCATAGATGCCAGATCGAAGAGCGGGACCAGCATCTTGAAGCCGATGAAGACCAGGATGGCGATCACGGCCTTTTCGAGGTGGCAGAGAAGCTTCTTCGCGGCCGCCAAGAGGAAGTACATTGATCGGAGCCCCAGGACCGCGAAGATGTTCGAGGTGTAGACCAGGAACGGGTCCTGCGTCACCGCGATGACCGCGGGAACAGAGTCGAACGCGAACATCACGTCCGAGAACTCGATGCAGACGAGGCAGAGGAGAAGCGGTGTCGCGTAGAGCATCCCGTTCTGCTTCGTGAAGAAGTTGTGCCCCACGAGTCGCGGCCAAACCGGAATGAAGCGCTTTACGCCACGGACCGACCAATGGTCCGAGTAATCCTCAATCTCGTCGTCTCCTCCGCCCATACCGGTCCACATCTTCCACGCTGACCAGAGGACGAAGACGCCAAAGGCGATGAGCACCCATTCACCGAGGAAGAGGAGCGAGGTGCCGGCGCCGATGAAGAGGAACCGCAACACGATCGCGCCGAGAATGCCGTAGTAGAGAATGCGATGCTGCAAGCCGAGCGCAATGCCAAAGCTCGCGAAGATTGCCATGAAGACGAAGAGGTTGTCGACGGCAAGCGACTGTTCAAGGAGATACCCTGCCATAAAGAGGAAGGCGTCATCCCCCCCGCGCGTTTCGAGGATGTGCCACGCGAAGAGGAGCGAAACGCCCCACCACACGACACTCCACATGGCGGCATTCGCCAGCGTAATCGGCTTGTCGCCGCGGTGGGCATACAAGTCGATAAGCAGCATGCCAATAACGGCAAACCCAAAGAGGGTGACGGTAAAGAGGCTATACCCAAAAACGTCCACTCCAAACATCGAGGACACCCCTTGTGCTGTTGTCCCATGGACCTGCGTCCAAAGATTGTATAACATAAGTGAATAAAAAAGTCAAATATAAAGCCGCTCTTGTACTGCATTGTATCTTTACCGGAAGAAAATGGGAACGGTTATCGTCTTATTTCCTCCCACCTGTATACGTAAAAGCCGCCCCCATAGGAAGCGGCGTTGAGGGCGATGCTAACAGCTATCGCCCTTCTTTTCCCACAAGCTTGTCGCATTGGGGAACCAACTCATGAAGGGAACACGCCAGCCGTAGGACTTGATGCAGATGGCGGTCTCCGTACGCGCATACTGCTTTGCCTTGGCATTCAGATCCTGGCTGTCCCACTTGAGATAAAAGAAGAACGGGAACACGTAGACTGCATCGTCGTTCCGATACACATACACCTTCTTGGTGTCGGCTCGCACGGTTTCGATACGAAATTGGTCATTGGTAGTGCCGGTCGCGATCTTGTTCGAAGCGTCGATGATCTTGACCTCGTCGACCGTCGGCCATGCCCACATCATATAGGGGGCGCCGACGACAAGCGCCAACGCAACCAATAGCCCGATTCCTTTTCCCTTCCACGTCATCTGTGTGCGTGCTCCTTCGCTGTCGCTGGTGGTACTCGTGGGTACTTGGGGGAGACTACCATGAGACTACTAGTGTGTCAACCCTATATAAAAAGAACGCGCCCAGCCGACTCTTGGCTGGGCGCGCGATACGCGTCGAAGGTACTAAACGTATTGGTGCTGGCGCCGATGTTACGCGGCAGCAGCGCGGTTGGTGGTGACGCCGCGGGCGGCCATGGACGTGCGGAACTTGTCGGGCATGGAGGTCGCCCGGCGAACGATCTGCGTCGCGGCCGCGCGTTCATTCGCGCCGAAGTCGCTGTTGGCGTCCCAGGCCTGCATGAGGGTCTCCGCTTCGGTCTCGCTGACCTCGCCCGGGGTCGTCTCGTCCTCGAGGACGTAGGCGGTGGTGACGTCGACGTAGAGCTGCGCGAAGCCAGTGGTGTCGTGGCCGGCATCGGGCGTGGCGTCGATGTGGTTGTTGATCAGGGTGACGAGCCAGAACTCGTCAGCGCTGATCTTGCCGTCCGCGTAGATGTACTGGCGGAGAGCGGTGACCTCGGCGGCGTCGACGACGCCATCAGCGAGGACCATGGCGGCAACGGCAATGGCAGTCATTCCGGTGTAGGTCTTCATCGGTTGGGTTTCCTTGTCCTGCAGGGTTTGGCGCCCGGAACGTTTCCAGACGGATCCAACATTGGATCAAAAACCATACTATCATACCCTGCAAATATGTCAAGCCCCACATACCCGGGTGGCTCTTGTGTGGCGAAGACGCGGGGGTAAAAACACTGAAAATGCAACGAAAAAGGCACCCTGTAGTGGGGGTGCCCGAAATAAAATGAATATAAGAACGCGAAGTCGGCTTAGAGCGCGATGCCGTGCTTCTCGGCGGCAGTCACGAGCGGCTGAACGGTCGAGGGCGTCAGGCCGAGAGCGATGCACGTCGCCTTGACCTTCCTGACCTCGTTGGCGTCAAAGTTGTCGTCGGCGCCGGCGACCGCACAACCGATCATGCCAATGACGCGGCGGACCGGTTCGGGCTTCGCGCGTGCAGCGCTGATCCATTGGACAGCCTGATCGTCACCCATGGTGGGATCGATCATGTAGACGCCGTCGAGCTCGCCCCAGACGGCCGTGATGTCGGTAGTCTTGAAGTGGGCCATGGCCGGATGCTTCGTGAGCACGGCCATTGCCTTGCGCTTCTCGTTGGGGTCGAAGCTGCCGTCGGCCCAGCCGGTCAGAGTCGCAGACGCGACCGCGGCACGGAGGGTGTCCTTGTCGGTGTAGCGCTTGAACTCGCTCAGGCCGTCTTGCAACGCACGGTTGACCATGGCGGCGAAGCCAGAGATGAGCATACGCATGGTGGTGGTCCTTTCGTCTTGGGGGTGGTGGTTTGCGTTGTGGATTCGAAACGCAGGATCGCGTTCCGAGGTCAACTTATCATAAAGGGCCTTGTCTGTCAACCCCCCTCTTTGTCAGACCCAGGATCCTGCTTTAAAAGCGTTAGTTCTTAAAGAAAAACAGGTCGCCTAAGGCGACCTGTTTTTCTTTATTCTGAATCCTACTTCTTGAAACAAATCATACAGCGGAGGTTCCCTGTCTCACGCGGCTCAAACGGGAGCTTTGTGATTGCGGTCCCACAATCCGCGCATGACCAGTTTCCTTCAAACATTTTGCGCTCGCCGCCACCTCCATTACTGCGACGATTGCCTCCCTTTGCGGCATGACACGTCCTACACAATAAGTTATCTGTGCTTCGCGGTTCAAACGGAAGTTGCGTAATATCCGCGCCACACCCACTACACACCCAGTTCCCTTGATGCATACCAAATAAAAAAAATAAACTA